>JANLPP010000433.1:0-1630 GCA_031367295.1 Hyphomicrobiales bacterium
AACAGCGTGGTCTTGCCTGCGCCGTTGGGGCCGATGACCGCCGTCACTGCCCCCTGCTCCGCAGAAAAGCTCACGTCATGCAGCGCCACGATTCCGCCAAACCGCATGTCGAGGCGCTCGACGCTCAATATTGGACTGGAGCTTGCCATCAGTGCGCGGCTCCAGCGGTAATATCGTTTGCGTCTTTTACTCCGAGATAAATGTCACGCACTTTCGGGTTGGCGGAAACTTCCTGCGCCGTGCCGTACAGCACGATCTCGCCGCCCTCCAGAACATAGGCGCTGTCGGCAATATTCAGCGCCAGCCGGGCATTCTGCTCGACAATCAGAATGGCCGTGCCGAGGCTGTCGCGAATGGTGACAAGCTGCGCATAAATGGCGCTGACGATCAACGGCGCGAGGCCCAGCGACAGTTCATCAATCAGCAGGATTTTGGGCGCGGACGCCAGCGCCCGGCCCAGCGCCAGCATCTGCTGCTCGCCGCCCGACATCAGCCCTGCCGGCTGTCGCCGCCGCTCAGCCAAACGCGGGAACAGGCTGTAGACCGCGTCAAGCTGCGCCTGCACGGCGCGGCGCGGCAGCACCGCAGCGCCGACTTGCAGATTCTCTTCGACGCTCAGATGCTTGAAGACCAGGCGCCCCTCGGGCACTTGCCCCACACCCAGGCGCACGATCCTGTCAGCGGACAGGCCAGCGATCCGGGCGCCTGCCAGGGTGACCTCGCCAGTGGTAATCACGCCGCCATGCAGGCCAATCAAACCCGACACCGCGCGGATAAAGGTCGTCTTGCCCGCGCCATTGGCCCCCAGCAGCGCGACGATCCGCCCGGCCGGGACCGCTAGGCTGATCTGCGACAGCGCCACCGCCTTGCGGCCATAGGCCACCGACAGGCCAGTGACCTCCAGCAGCGCGGCAGGGCCGCTCATGACGCCCGCCGTTGCAGGACGCGGCGCACCCAGACGGCGACCCGACGCGCCCCGCCTGCCAGCCCGCCCGGCGCGTAAATCAGCAGCAGCACCACAAGTGCCCCAAAAATCAGATTGACCACCTGCGGCCGGTTGGCGGCGAGGAGACGGGAAAAGACATCCGTGGAGCCGTTCAGCTGCGCCGCAAAACCCGTCAGAATCGAGGGCAGCAGCAGCCACACAAGCGCCCCCGCAACGCCGCCAGCGACCGAGCCCATGCCGCCGATGATGATCATGGCGATGAACTGGATGGCGAAGTTGAGCGTGTAAATTTCGGCCGAGACGGTGGTCAGATAATACGCCTGCAGCGCCCCTGCCAATGCGGCGAGCGCAGAGCTGAAGGCAAAAGCCTTGAGCCGCAAGTAGCGGACGTCAACGCCGCTCGCCGCCGCGGCCAATTCATTATCGCGCATGGCGAGCAGCGCGCGGCCTTGCCGGTAGCGCAGCGAATTGCGCAGGGCGAGGCAGGTCACCACAACAATGGGCAGGAGGAAGAAATACCAGCGGATGTTGCTGTCGAGATCGAAAGATCCAATCTTCGCCTCGGCCATTGTAATGCCCGCAACCTCGTAGAAAGCGTATTGGTATTCGGAGAAGGCGTAGACCACGATAAAATGCAGGGCGAGCGTCGAGAGCACAAAATACAGGCCGCGCACGCGCAGTGAC
>JANLPP010000517.1:0-1621 GCA_031367295.1 Hyphomicrobiales bacterium
AACAAACGCCGGGTCAGCCGAATTCGGCCATAGCTCTTCCGTGCTGAACCGCACGTCGTAGGTTGGCTCGTCCTCTGAAGGCACGCCATGGGCGTGCGCATCGGGGAACGGGTAGGCGGGTGATTCGCCCACCACCACGCCACGTTTGCCGCGAATGTAGGCGGGCATGCGGATGTGGCCTGGCACGTGGTCGTTGCGCACCATGACTTCGTCGCCGATTGCAAAATGCGCACGTTCTGGCAGGTTGGACCGGCCTGGCGCGCTGGGCGACGCCAGGGGGAATGACCCCTGCGCGCGGCGCTCCAGTTCTTTGCGCGTCACGATGCCTTTTTCAACCAGCAGCGTTGCCAGGCTGGTCAGCGTGCGCTCGTAATAACTGGCCGACAGGTAGTGGCGCGGCTCCATGCGTTCGATGGCATGGCGGTACTCGTCCATGTTGAAGATCCCTGACTTCACCGCGAGTGAATACAGCGCGTTGGCGCGTTTCTCCCACGGTGCGTGAAAGGCCTTTGCCGCTGGCGAATAACGCACCTTGCCAAAACCCTGTTTGCCGCCGAGATCGTGAATGCCGTCCATGGTTGAATTTCCTTTCTTTAAACGAGGTGAACGCCGTGGTGAACCGAGCGGAGATCAACCTGATTACAGCCGCGCCACGCCAATCATCGAATCCTGCGTCACCAGGCCTGCGAGTTTTTCCACAGGCCAACCCAGGGTGTGGGTCGGCTGCACGGGCAGCACCATGTAGCGCGTGTCCGCTGTGGTGTCCCACACCCGGATTTCGATGTCAGGCGGCAAGTCAAGGCCCATTTCCCTGAGCACCGTGCGCGACTCGCGGACCGCGCGCGCTCGGTATTCCAGGTCCTTGTACCAGTCCGGCGGCAGGCCAATGACGGTGAAGGCCGTGCAACTGCACAAAGTGCAGCAGATCACGTTGTGGATGGCGGGGGTGTTCTCCAAAACGACCAGGTGCCGGTGATGGCGCGGCAGGCTGATGCCCAATTCGCCCACCGCAGCGATGCCGTTGGCAAACAGGCGCTGGCGAAAGGCCGCGTCAGTCCAGGCACGGGCGACGACGCGCGCGCCGTTCTGCGGAATCCACTGTTCTTCAATCAGGTGGCTGGCTTGTTCAATGAACGCGTCGGGTTGAAGGCCGCGCTCATGAAGCACGGCCTGGATGGCGTCAATCCGCTGGACCGGGCTGGCCTCTGACAGCTTTGGCATGGGATTTTCTCCAGAAAATAGTGTTTCCCGTTGGGCATTATGCATAGCATGCCTCCAAAATAGTAGCAAATCAAATTTTGAACAGCGCCTCGTACTTGGTCCGCAATTCCCGTTTGAGCAGCTTGCCGCTGGGGTTTTTGGGCAGCGCGTCGGTCATCATCACGCGCTTGGGCACCTTGAAATGCGCCAGGCCCTGGCTGCACGCTGCAATCACCTCCTGCTCAACCAGGGTGTAACCCGGCTTGGCAACTACCACGGCAAATACCGCCTCAATCCACTTGGGGTGCGGCAGGCCAATCACCGCTACTTCGGACACGCCGGCAATCTTGTACAGCGCCTCTTCCACCTCGCGGCTGGCGACGTTTTCCCCGCCGGTCTTGATCATGTCTTTTTTGCGGTC
>JANLPP010000455.1:0-4332 GCA_031367295.1 Hyphomicrobiales bacterium
CGGCGGATTTGCCCTTCTTCCACTGCCCGATCACCAGCCGGTCTTTGGCCGGCTCGGCCAGCGCGCCGAGATTTGGGAGCAGGACTGTCTTTACGAAAAGTACGGGACCGATATCTGGCAGAAATTTTCGCTGTTTGTTGACCCGCTGGCCGAGCCGGCGAAAGACCGGCTGGTGATCGGGCAGTGGAAGAAGGGCAAGCCCGCAGAGCTCAGTCCGTGCGTTAGCGCTGTAGTGGCCGCCGCGCTGACGCTGCCCAAACCGAAGAAACTGCCAGACAACTGGGGGCCTAGTCCGTTTCTGGCGCTGCGGTTTGAGCGCCGGGAATTTTCCATCACGATCGAGCAGCAGGATTTTTCCAAGCCGGACAGCAGCGAGACGGACGAATGCCGCATCACGCTGGCGGTGGATGAGGCGCGCCCGCTGAACTATCTGCGCGTGCTCCAGCATGGCGATGTCAAGGTGCCTGCCCAGACTGTGCTGGTGCGGATGCAGCAGCTTGCGGTCGAACCCGGCGTCTTCGCGCCCGACGCGGCGGAGGCGCAAGCGAGCTGCATGCGCGGCGTGGAGATCAAGCGCTTCGCTGCGCTGCCAAAACCTTTTGGCCAATGGGTAATGCTGCAAATTCATTTTCATATCGAGGGCGGGCTGGGCGCAGGCGGTGCGAGCGGCGACCTTGTCGAAATCTGGGCCGATGGCACGAGGATCGCCACAGCAAGCGGGCGCATCGGCACCGCGCCGCACGCCAACCTGACAGGCGCACAGGTGACGCCGCAATATTTCAAATTCGGCCCCTACCGCGATCCGGAGAGGTGGCCGCTGACGGCGTGGATTGCAAACTACTCCAAGGCGCATAGTCTGTAACCGTCCGGCCTTGGCCGCCTTGCGCGGCGGGCGGGATTTTTGGATGCTGCGACCTTAAGTCTAACCTTAAGGTCGTCTGGATGGTTGGCGCTGAGGTACTGAACGGGGCCGAGCGGCGGCGGCGCTGGCGGTTTGAGGATAAGGCGCGGATTGTCGGGGAGAGCTTTGCGCCGGGCGCGACGGTTTCGGGAGTCGCGCAACGCAATGGCGTTTGCAAGAGTTTGGTGTTCACTTGGCGGCAGCAGGCTAAGGCGGGCCAGCTGGGCGGCGCAAGCGTTGCGCCGCTGCTAATCCCGGTTGAGCTGACGCCTCCGGTTGCCGAGCCGCCGCACGGCGACCTTGCCGCGCCAGCGGCTGATCCGCCAAAACATTCCCGGCGCGCCGCCGGACTGATCGAGATCGATCTTGGGTCTGGCCGCAAGCTGCGTGTCGACCGTGATGTCGATGCCAATGCGCTGCGGCGCGTGCTCGATGTTCTGGCCGACAGACCTTTGGCCGCGCGATGATCGCAATCCCGGCGGGCGTCAGAATCTATTTGGCGATGGGCCTGACCGACATGCGCAAGGGGTTTGACGGCCTCGCGGCGCTGGCGCAGGAGGCGCTGAAACAGGATCCGTTCAGCGGCCACTTGTTTGTGTTCCGCGGGCGGCGCGGCGATCTCATCAAGATTTTATATTGGGATGGCCAGGGGTTTTGCCTATTCGCCAAGCGGCTGGAGAAGGGCCGCTTTCTTTGGCCCAACAGTTCAAAAGACGTGTCGCGTGACGGCGTGGCGCATCTGACGCGGGCGCAATTGTCGATGCTGCTGGAAGGGATCGACTGGCGCGCGCCGGTGCGGACGGATCAGCCGCGCCTGGCGATGTAAATGTGTCTGTATCAAACCGATTCACAGGGTTGCGATATCGTCAATATAGACATTGATTCAATGGCTTGATCACGCGCCTGCTGCTAGCTTGCGGCAACATGATTTTAAGCCCCGCCGATCTGCCCGACGATGTCGCAACGCTAAAAGCGCTGCTCACTGCCGTGCGGGCGGAAGCGGCGGCGCATCTGCTGATGATCGAGAAGCTGAAGGCACAGCTGGCCAAGCTGCGCCGCATGCAGTTCGGCCCGTCTTCGGAAAAGCTCGGCGCAGCGATCCACCAGCTCGAACTGGCGCTGGGCGAGATCGAGGAAGACAAGGCCGCGGCGCAGGCCGGGCAGACACGCATCGCGCCAGCCGCTCCGGTTACGGCGGCCGCCAAAGACAAGCCCATCCGCAAGCCACTGCCCGCCCATCTGCCGCGCGAGGAGATCGTGCATTGGCCAGCTGGCCTTGCGGATGGCGATCTCGGCTGTGGCTGCGCTGCCTGCGGCGGCAAGCTCCGCAAGCTTGGCCAGGACGAGACCGAAGTGCTGGAGCGCGTGACCACATTCAAGGTCATCCGGCACATCCGCCCCAAAATCGTCTGCCGCGCCTGCGAGGCGATTGTGCAGGCTCCGATGCCATCCATGCCGATCGAGCGCGGTAGACCGGGCCCTGGCCTGCTTGCCCACGTGCTGATCTCCAAATATGCCGACCACCTGCCGCTCTACCGCCAGTCGGCGATGTTTGCCCGCGAGGGCATTGAGCTCGACCGCTCGACGCTGGCCGACTGGGTGGGCTCGGCGGCGGCGCTGCTGGCGCCACTGGCCGAAGCGGTGGGCAGGCATGTGATGGCGGCGCAAGCGCTGCACGCCGATGACACGCCTGTGCCCGTGCTGGCGCCGGGAACCGGCAAGACAGCCACCGGCCGTCTCTGGGTTTATGCGCGCGACGAGCGCCCGCATGCAGGCAAGGCTGCCCCAGCCGTGCTCTACCGCTACACACCCGACCGCATGGGCGAGCGCCCGCAAGGCCACCTGAAGGGGTTTGGCGGCTTCCTGCACGCCGATGGCTATGCGGGCTTCAACAAGCTCTATGAGCCCGCGAACGGCAAACCCGCCGCCGTCACCGAGGTTGCCTGCTGGGCCCATGTGCGGCGCAAGTTCTTCGACATTCATACAGCCAATGCCTCGCCGGTGGCGGCTGAGGCGCTGCGGCGGATCAGCGAGCT
Organism: Hyphomicrobiales bacterium; assembly: GCA_031367295.1. Taxonomy (GTDB): domain Bacteria; phylum Pseudomonadota; class Alphaproteobacteria; order Rhizobiales; family Beijerinckiaceae; genus JANLPP01. The sequence goes on from JANLPP010000455.1 coordinate 2,938, forward strand.
TTACCAGATTGAGGAGGCTGTCCGGGGCAAGCCGCCAGATGAGCGGCGGCAAAGGCGGCAGGAACACGCAGCGCCCTTGCTTGCAAACTTGCGCGTCTGGCTCGATGCCACTCTGTCAAAACTCTCAGGCAAAAGCGAACTGGCCAAGGCCATCCGCTACGCGCTGTCGCGCTGGGCCGCGCTCACCCGCTATGCCGGCAACGGCCAATTGGAGATTGACAACAACGCCGCCGAGCGCGCCATCCGCCCGCTGGCGCTCGGCCGCAAGAACTGGCTCTTCGCCGGCTCAAACACCGGCGGCGAACGCGCCGCCGCAATCTACACCTTGATTGAAACCGCCAAGCTTTGCGGGCGCGATCCGCAAGCCTACGTCCGCGACATTCTCGCCCGCATCGCCGCCCACCCCATCAACAAAATCGCCGAACTGCTGCCATGGAACTGGAAACCGGCCTGCACTGCGGCTAATCTTCAGGAACATGAGCAAGCCTCCGCCCCAGGTTGACCGCATCGCCCGCATAAAGATCACTCTGGATCACAGCAAACCTGTGGTCTGGCGTCGTGTCGAGGCGCCGCTCACCACCAGTCTGCGCGGCCTGCACGAAGTCATTCAGGCGGCGATGCTGTTTGAAAATTATCATCTCTTCGGCTTCACCGTGCAGATCGACGGCGAGCCACGCCGCTACGGCATTCCCGATCCTGATGGCGGGGCCGATGTCGCCGACGCCAAAAACATCAAACTCGGCGCGCTGATAGATCGCGGTGTCACGCGCCTGGCCTACACCTATGATTTTGGCGATAACTGGGAACACACGCTTGCCATCGAGGCGATCACCGATGCAGATCCGGCCCATGAATATCCCCGTTTCATTAAAGGCGAAAGACGCGCCCCGCCAGAAGACGTCGGCGGCATCCCCGGCTTCGAGGACTTTATCGAGGCCATGACGGACCTGAACCATCCAGAGCGCAGCCGCCTCATTGAATGGTATGGGCAGACCTTCAAACCAGAAGACATCGGCATTGATCAAATCAAAGCCCGCACCGCCAAACTTGCCCGCCGGCGAACAATCGGAAAAGCCGCCTTCGCCAAAAGCCGCGCCGCAAAAACCTGAAAGGGCCAGAACCGGACGGTTACACTGAAACTCTGTTCAAAGGTTACCTCCTCGCCTGAACGCATCTTGTTGGCGGCGGTGATCAGGAGACTGTCCGGGTGTGAGCGGACATAAAGGCCGAAATCCTTCGGGCTCAGCCCGTCGCGCCGCATCCGCTTGACTTGCTGTGTCAGTTCCTCGGCCGCTTCAGCGATGTGCGAATACCAGTTGATGGAATCCCGCGAGAGATGGACGCGGCAAAGGTCCTCATAGCCCGGCCGGTAGCCGAACCAGCGGCCCATCTGCA
>JANLPP010000469.1:0-15251 GCA_031367295.1 Hyphomicrobiales bacterium
TCACTCAAACCCAAACGCGCTGCGCCGCCGCAGCTCATCACCAAAGCGCTCTTCCGCGCGGCGGATCACCTTGCCGCCGAGCCGCGTGTAAAAACTGGTGGCGCGCTCGTTGTCGCTCAGCGCCCAGACCACGACTGTGCCGAGGCCATGCTCCTCCAGGTCGCGCCGCGCCGCCGAAAACATGCGGCGGCCGAAGCCAAGGCCCTGAAATTCAGGGGCAAGATAGAGTTCAAAAATTTCGCCCCTGTAGGGCAGCGACGGCACGCGGTTGCGCCCGAAACTGGCGTAGCCGCCGATCTTGTCATCAAAATCCAGCACCAGCAGACGCGAGCCGCGCTCGATCGCCGCCTGCCACCAGCGCGGGCCGCGCCGCGCCACCAGTTTTTCAAGTTCGCGTCCTGGAATAATGCCGCGATAGGCGTCCCGCCACGAGGCGTCATGCACTTGCGCGATGGAGGTCGCGTCGCCCGCCCGCGCGCCGCGTATGGTGATGAGCGCTTCTTTCATAAACGGGGATGTTATGGAGAAGCGGGGACTCCGGCAAGGGCCTCTCGCGCCGGTTCACATCAAATAAAGCCGCGCCCGATGGCGCGATTTATCTTGACTTCAGGCAAGCCAAAACTTCAGTGCCAGTGCCGCACCGGTGCAGATGACAAACACGCGGATATATCGGGGTGGCACGCGGCGCGCGATATGCACGCCGTAGTAGCCGCCTAGCGCGGCGGCGAAAGTGGCAACAAGCACGTGCGGCCAGGACACAATGCCCGCCGCCACAAACGACAGTGTCGAGAAAATCTGGATCAGCAGGGCGCAGAGATTCTTGGCGGCATTGTTGAAATGATAATCGTCCCCCTCCGCCAGCGTCAGCGCCGAAAGCATGATAATTCCCATACCCGCGCCAAAATAGCCGCCGTAAATCGAGACAATGAATTGCAGGCCAGTGCCCAGGTTGCGCCGGATGGTGCCCGGCGGCCCGGCGGCGAGCCTTTCCGCGAGGCGGCGCAGCGCCGGAGCGGCGGCAAACAGCAGCGTGGCAAAGGCGAGGCACCACGGCACAATGGCCTTGAAGGCCGTGGAGGGCGTTTGCAGAAACAGCAGCGCGCCGCCAAGCCCGCCGAAAATTGATACCAGCGCCAGCCAGCGGTAGCGCCGCCAGTGCTGGCGGATTTCCGGAAGATAGCCGGCGGCGCTGCCGAAATTGGCCGGCGTCAGCGCCACCGCGCTTGAGGCGTTGGCGACACCCGGCGCGAGGCCGAGAGCCGTGAAAGCGGCGAAGGTAAAAAACGTTCCGCCGCCCGCCACTGCATTGATGGTCCCCGCCGTCAGGCCCGCGAGCGCGAGCAGGAGAATGTCAGGAACTGTCATTGCAGAGCGGCCCGGCGGTTAGCCGCAAATCAGCGCGGTCCGCGAAAACTGTTGCGCTGGCCGTCGCGCCGCTGCGGGCGATTGTCACCGTTGAAGTTAGCAGGGCTGGCAGGCGCGCTGAAGCGCTGCTGGCCGTGGGGCTCACCCGCGCGCGGCGCATGGGCGTTGCGCTTTGGCTCACCCTGGCGCGGGGCACGATTGTCCTGGCTGCGGTTGTCCTGGTCGCGATAGTCACCATCGCGCCGCGGCGCATTGCCAGCCGGGCGCTGGGCAGGCGCGCCGGCGCGCGAATTGCGGCCATTGCGCTGGGGTCCGCGCGTTTCGGTGGACGGTGCCTTCGGCGCTTCCTTCAGCATCGCAACTTCCGGGCCAAGCGGATTTTCCATCACCGGCACGCGCTGGCGGGTCAGCCGCTCAATGTCGCGCAGATAAGCGCGCTCCTCGCGATCGCAGAAGCTGATGGCGATGCCATCAGCCCCGGCGCGCGCAGTGCGGCCAATGCGGTGCACATAGCTCTCCGGCACGTTGGGCAGATCGTAATTAATGACATGCGAAACGCCATCAATGTCAATGCCGCGCGCCGCAATGTCAGTGGCGACTAGCAGACGTGACTGACCGTTGCGGAAAGCAAGCAGCGCCCGCTCGCGCTGGCCCTGGCTCTTGTTGCCATGGATAGCATCGGCGACAATGCCATGCGCCGCCAGATTGCGCACGACGCGGTCAGCGCCATGTTTTGTCCGGGAGAACACCAGCGCGCGGGTGATGGACTTGTCTTCCAGCAGCCTGTGCAGCAATGTCTGCTTCATCTTGGTGTCGGTAAAGATCACGCTCTGCTCGATGCGGTCCACCGTCGTGGCGGCGGGCGTCACCGATACCTGCGCCGGGTTGGTGAGAATGCGCGCGGCAATGTCGGCCATTTCCTTCGGCATGGTGGCCGAGAAAAACAACGTCTGGCGCTTCTTGGGCAGCATGCCAACCAGCTTGCGGATGTCATGGATAAAACCCATGTCGAGCATCTGGTCGGCCTCGTCGAGAACGAACATCTCAATGTCGCCGATCGTCAAGGCGCGCTGGTTGATCAGGTCAAGCAGGCGGCCCGGCGTTGCGACAATGACATCGGTGCCCTGGGCGCAGGCGCGGATCTGCTTGCCAACCGGCACGCCGCCGAAAATGACCTGCGAGGTCAGGCGCAAAAAGCGCCCATAGGTGCGGAAGCTCTGCTCGATCTGGCTGGCGAGTTCGCGTGTCGGCGAAAGGATCAGCGCCCGGCAGGAGCGCGGCCGGGCGACGCCTGGATGATTGGCCAGATGCTGCAAAATCGGCAGGGCGAAGGCGGCGGTTTTGCCGGTGCCGGTCTGGGCGACGCCCAGAAGATCGCGCCCGCCAAGCACATAAGGAATGGCTTGCGCCTGAATGGGGGTGGGGGTGGCATAGCCTTCCGAGGCAAGTGCCTTCAGAAGCATGGGGAGAAGACCAAGATCAGAAAAATTCGACAAGTTCAGACTTTCGATCGGACAATGAATGGCGTCAGCCGCCAGCCCGCCGCGCAGCGTCCGTGCCACGAAGCAGGTTGACTGCCTCGCGTGATCGAAGGCTGTCTGCAGGGGAGAAATTGGGCAGGACAAACCGCAGATGGGTTCGCTCACGCAGCCCGGAATGGCCAGCTTGCGCTGCCTTCGCGGCGTCCTATGCGCGGATCAGCGCGCCATGTCAACCAGTTTTGTGCAGTGCGGTAGGATGCGGATGGCAGGCATGCGCCGTCACGGGCATTCTTTTTTGACCCGGTCCAGCGCCTGGGAAAGACCCGACAACAGGTAGGTGTCCATTGTTTCATTGCCTTTTTTTGACGGAGCCTTGATCAGAAGCTTTGCCGACTTGCGCATCGCCTCAATCAGCTGCGGCTCCTTGGCCGCATTGGCGACCCAGGCGTTTTCGCCTTTTGTCACAAGCTCGAAACTCTCTGCGCCCGCCTGGGCAGAGGAGTCCGAAGACCCTTCCTTGAGCGGAAACCCGAAAATAAACGATACTTCGCCGCGCACGCCCTCGGCTGGCCGGGTTGATATAAAGAGGTAGCCGGGATCGCGTTTCAAAGTGCCGGGTTCGCGGTTTTTTGGCTGCGCCAGCGCGTAACAGACCTTGCCCTTGGCACCTTGTGTCGAATAGGCGCCCCAGTCACCAAATTTGCCGAGTTCGAGGGCTTTGCCGCCGCCGGGCGCCGGCACAGACTTGGGCACCGCTTCGGCCTTGGCGGGTGTCGCTGGCTTGGCTGCGAGGGCCTTGCGCCGGGCAAAAGCCTCACCGCCGCCAAAAGCGATGCTGAGCGAGACGGCGAGGAGAGCAAGGGAAAGCTTGCGAATCATGATCTTGGTCTACTCCAGCAGGCTCTTCAACCGCCACTCCCATACAGGCGACGTGATCGGGGCGAAATTCTGGCGCGCGCCAGCGTCCTGCCGCGCGAACGGATAAAAACAATCACACAGACTCACATAGGCATGGCATGGTTAATTTATGGCAAAGCCAAAGCTGTTCGCAAAGCGCCAGCGTTCCTGGCATTGAAGCACGGAGACAATTGATGAGATCGCTTAACTGCAAGGCGTTCGGCCCGCCTGAAACCCTGGTGATCGAAACCATGCCGGACCCCTCGCCAGCCACCGGCGAGGTGGTGGTTGACGTGCATTTTGCCGGGCTGAATTTTTTCGACACACTTATTATCGAGGGCAAATATCAGGTCAGGCCACCGCTGCCATTTTCGCCCTGTGGCGAGTTTTCCGGTATTGTCAGCGCGCTCGGGACCGGCGTCACCGGGTTCAGTGTCGGTGACCGTGTGGCAGGCTACTGCGGCTATGGCGCGGCGCGCGCGCGCATCGCCTGCCCTGCAGAACAGCTCGCGGTGCTGCCGCGTGGCCTCAGTCTGGAAAAGGCAGCCGGGCTGAGCGTGACCTATGGCACCACGCTGCATGCCCTGCGCCAGCGTGCCGACTTGCGCAGCGGCGAGACGCTCGCGGTGCTTGGCGCATCCGGCGGTGTTGGCCTTGCCGCCGTGGAAATCGGCGGGCTGCTGGGCGCGCATGTCATTGCCTGCGCTTCCTCGCCGGAAAAGGTTGCTTTTGCCCAGACTTGCGGCGCTGCGGAAGGGATTGATTACTCGGCGCTCGACCTCAAAACCGAGCTGAAGCGCCTGACCGGCGGGCGCGGCGTCGATGTGGTCTATGACCCCGTAGGCGGCGACCTGACCGAGGCCGCACTGCGGGCACTGGCCTGGGAGGGCCGCTTGATGGTCATCGGATTTGCGGCCGGTCCCATTCCCAAAATTCCGCTCAATCTGGTGCTGCTCAAGGGCTGCGACATACGCGGCGTGTTCTGGGGCGATTTTATCCGGCGCGATCCCGCTTTGAACAGCCAGAATATGGCGCAGATTTTCGAATGGGCTGGAAGCGGCGCCATCAGCGCGCACATCCATGGCATATTTCCGCTGGAGAGCGCCGCCGCTGCGATGGGCTTGCTAAGCCACAGAAAGGCGCTAGGAAAGGTTCTGCTGCGGCTCTAGATTTCCGGCAAATCCTGGAAGTGCTGGCAGGAACTGAATTTGGCGACAGGACCGGCTTTTCGGGCCAGTGAGATAGCGCCTGAGGTAGCAGTACATTTTGCGGAGAGCTTCCCATGACATTATCGTTTTCATCCATGCGCGCGGTTATTGCAGCCATCCTCATCGGCCTCACCGTGTCGGCCTGCGGCTACAACAATATCCCGACGCTGGAGGAAGGCGCCAAAGCCAAATGGGCGGAGGTGCAGAACCAGTATCAGCGCCGCAGTGACCTCATTCCCAATCTGGTGGCCACCGTTCAGGGCTTCGCCAAGCAGGAAAAGGACGTGCTGACCGCCGTGGTTGAGGCGCGCGCCAAGGCAACCTCGGTGAAAATCGACGCCTCGACGATCACCGATCCCGAGAAGCTCAAGCAGTTTCAGGATGCGCAGAATCAGCTGTCGGGCGCACTTGGCCGCCTGCTGGCGATCACCGAAAACTATCCCGACCTGAAGTCCAACCAGAATTTTCTGGCACTGCAGTCGCAGCTGGAAGGCACTGAAAACCGCATAGCCGTGTCGCGCAAAGATTATATTGAGGGCGTGCGGCTGTATAACACCGAGCTGAAGACATTTCCGGGCGTGTTATGGGCCGCCACATTCTTCCGCGGCAACAAGCCGCTGGCTGAATATGCTGCGACTGACAATGCCCAGGCTGCGCCGCAGGTAAAGTTCTAGGCGCATGAAAACCGGCGCTGCGCCAGCCTCTGCGGGAGGGGCGCGCTGGCGGGCGCTGGTGCGGCAGGCGCTTCTTGTCTGGGTGCTGTGCATCAGCGGTTTTGTGCTGGCGGCGAGCTATCCGCCGCTCACCGGGCGGGTGAATGATCAGGCCGGCATTCTGGACGCGGGCGCTCGCACCGGGCTTGAGGCCAGACTCAAAGACCTCGAAGACAAATCTGGCATCCAGCTGGTGATTGCGACAGTCAAATCGCTCGAAGGGCAGGCTGTCGAGCCCTATGCCAACGAATTGTTCCGCATCTGGAAGCTTGGAGAGCAGGTCAAGAACAATGGCGTGCTGCTACTGGTTGCGCCCAATGAGCGCAAAGTGCGCATCGAGGTAGGCTACGGGCTTGAGGGCACGCTGACTGACGCGCTGTCAAAGCTCATCATTGCCAACGCCATCGTGCCCCGCTTCAAAACGCAGGATTATGCGGGTGGCATCGGACGCGGTGTCGATGACATTATCGCAACCCTGACAACCGATTCAGGGGACTGGCAGAAGCGCCCGGACCTGCGCCCGGAGGATCGGGCATCGTTGATGGATACGTTGTTGCCGCTGCTGGTGATGCTGATTTTCGCGGTCGTCATTTTTGCGATGATGCGCAATGCGGCGGCTGGTGCGGGTCGCATGGTGCGGCGCGGCGGCAATGTTATATTTGTGCCCACCGGCGGGTTCGGCGGCGGCTTCCTGGGTGGCGGCGGGTTTTCGGGCAGCGGCGGCGGTGGTGGTTTTTCAGGCGGCGGCGGCTCGTCCGGCGGCGGCGGCGCATCGGGGGGATGGTAATGTCCATGTCACAGGACGACCAGCAGAAGATTGGTGCCGCGATCAGGGCGGCCGAGGCGCGCACCAGTGGCGAGATTGTCTGCGTGCTGGCCCGCTCGGCATCGGATTATTCCTATGTGCCGCTGATCTGGGCGGCGCTGGCCGCGCTCTGCGTTCCCTGGCCGCTGATTGTTTTCACACAATGGCCGGTGCAGTGGATCTACGCCACCCAGCTCGTGGCTTTCATCGGCCTGTCGCTGCTGCTGTCGCTGCCAGACCTGCGCATGCTGCTGGTGCCCCGCAACGTGCGGCGTCTGCGCGCCCACCGCGCCGCCACTGAACAATTCATGATCCGTGGCATAAGCCGCACCCGGGCGCGCACCGGCATCCTGATTTTCGTCTCGCTGGCGGAGCGCTATGCCCGGATTATTGCCGACACCGGCATAGCCGAGAAAGTGCCGCAGGCGGTATGGCAGAATGCGGTCGACCTGCTGGTCGCCGAGTGCCGCAGGGATGCAGCCGCCGCAGGCTTTGTTGCCGCTGTGGCGCTGTGCGGCGAGGTTCTGGCACAGAATTTTCCGCACGGCACCGAGAATGCCAACGAGCTGCCGGACCAGCTTTACCTGATTTGAGCGGGCTTACCCTGCCGCAGTCCGGCTACCCTGGCTGTCCCTGAGCGGCGCGGGAAACAGTTTTACCCGCAGGGCGGCGCGCAGGTATTTCAGATACTCCACCGCCAGCACCCGCAGCAGCTGCGGCTCCAGCAGCCACGCGCTTGCCTTCGCCTGGTCCGGCACCACGGAATAGCGGGTCAGCGCCACATCCGGCAGGGCGGCATGCATTTCCAGCAGCGCCCGTGGCATATGATAGTTTGAGGTGACGACAATAAGCGAACGCATGGCGCGCGCCTGCGCCCAAAGCCGGGCTTCCTCCGCATTGCCTTGCGTGTTCTGGGCCCGGTAGCCGAGATCAATGCAGCAGGCAAAAAGCTCGCCAAACTCTGGCGTCAGGCGCGCAATCTCCGCGCTGCTGGTGGACTGGTTGACGCCGGTTATCAGCAGGCGGCTTGCGTAGCCCCTGGCGACAAGATTGATTGCATCCGCGATGCGGTCAGCGCCGCCGGTCAGCACGACAGCTCCGTCAGTTTCACCCACGCGGGCCGTTTCAACCCAGTCAAGGCGGTAGACAAACAGGCCGAAGCCCACGCACAAAGCCAGCGCCGCCGCACCGCCAAGGCCCGCGAGCGAGCGCCACATCGCGCGTCTCATGCCGTGGGCTATTGCGCGTCCGCCTCTCATGAAATCCCTGCGTCAGTGCCGGCATGGTATGAGTGCCAGCCAGATATTGGCCTGACCTGCATTGCATCACATTGTGGCGCGCTGCGGACAGCCGCGCGCACCGCACCATCCGCCTTCACAGTGCAATCAGGACGCGCCGCTCAACCGGCGATAGACAATGGTGCGGGAAATCGCGCCTGTCAAAAACGCAATGCCCACCCCAATGGCCAGTATGGTCACAAAGCCAAAGAAACTCAGGCCGAACGTGCCAAACAAGACGCCGACCTGGTCACCCCCGGGTGAGGCAAGCCACCATGTCGCCAGAAGGTTCATTCCAAAAAACGTGAGAATTGCGGCGATGGCACCGGCAAGACCACCGCGCAAGCCAAGCCAGAGGAAATGCCGCTGGAATTCACGCGCGATGTATTTGTCCTCCGCGCCAACAAAATGCAGCACATCGACGATTTCCCGGTTGCCCGCCATGGCCCCGCGCGTCGCGAAAGTCACTGCCATCGTCATGGCAATCACCACCAGCACAAAGATCACGAAAGCAGCAAACACGATGGCATTGGCCATTGTGGACAGGCGTGACACCCACTGACGATGGTCGTCAAGACTTGCGGTCGAAATTTTCTCGCTCAAGGCCTTGCGCAGTGCGGGTGTGTCAATCGTCTCGCCAGCCTTGTTGCGCACGACAATCATGCGCGGAATCGGCAGCTCGCCAAAATCAAGGCCTGACCCCAGCCAGGGTTCGAGCAGGCGCTCGGACTCGGCCTTGGTGAAAACCCGCACTTCTGCCACCCCCGCCGCCGCCCGCGCCACATCGGCGGCTTTGGCCGTATCCGCCTCAAGGTCACGCCCGGCGGCAGGGCGGACCTGGATGGTCATTTCGCGCGAGATCGAGCTGCGCCAGCCTTCTGAAGCATCCGCGATCAGGAATCCCGCGCCCGCGCTCAGCGAAGCGAGATATGTCATGATCGCAATAACGGTCACCAGCGCGCGCCCGGCAATCGAGCTTGCGGGCACCAGCGGCATGTCCTGCTTCAGCGAGGGGGAACCAGGCTCGCGAGGGGCCGACGTCGTCGCGGCCTTGATGGCTGCGACAGCGCTGTCAATTTTCGACAATTGCGGGGTTTCAGTCATAGATGTGCAGCCGTCCGTCACCAAGCACCAGACGCCGGGCGCTTTCAAACTGATCCATCAGCGCAATGTCATGCGTGGCGATGACAACTGACGTCCCGGATTTGTGCAATTCCAGAAACAGGCGCAGCAGCCGCCGCGCCAGCGTTGGATCGACATTGCCGGTCGGCTCGTCCGCCAGCAGCAGTTCAGGCCGCACGATCAGTGCCCGCGCGATGGCGGCGCGCTGCTTTTCGCCGCCTGACAGCACTGGTGGCAGCACATGCATCCGCTCGCCAAGGCCCACCCAGCGCAAAAGCTCCACCACCTCAGTGCGGTAGGTCGCTTCCTCGCGGCCCTTGACCCGCAGCGGCAGCGCCACATTCTCATATGTCGTCAGGTGATCCAGCAGCCGGAAATCCTGGAACACCACGCCGACGCGCCGCCGCACGGCGGTAATCTGCGCGTTTGTCAGCGTCGTGACATCTTGCCCAAACATCTTGATCACCCCGCGCGTTGGCCGCAGGGACAGCAGGATGAGCCGGAGCAGAGAGGTTTTTCCCGCGCCAGAGGGCCCGGTCAGGAACTGAAACGAGTGCGGCGCAATCTCGAAGGAAATATCCTTCAGGATTTCTGATCCCATTCCGTAACGCAGGCTGACATTTTCAAAACGCAGCAAATGCAACCTCGTTCCTGTGAAGTGTTCGCCCCGAAGATTTGCTGTCAGACACTTAACCCGGCCTTAACCACAAAAGCGCAAAAATTTGTTTCGTTTGCTTTGCTCTGGCGTTTCGCCGTCAAGCGGTAACTGTCTCGCGCTGGTTGATTCGCCATGCTGATAATCTGCCCAAGCTGCACCAAATCCTATCACATTGCACGCTCAACTCTTGGCGGGACGGGTCGCACCGTCCAATGCGCAAAGTGCCTCTCGCGCTGGCACTGCACTGGCGAGCCGGCTGCGGCTGAACCCGAAACCGAGGCGGCAGCGCAGGTCGCTGCTCATGGCGAGGCACATGCCATTCCCGGCGAGGTTTTGGCGACGCAGCCCCCCGACAGCTACCAGAGTACATACGGGCATTCGCCCCGCCCTGTGTCGAGAGGCAACACCTGCCCCGCAAAGTCGCGCGCGCCGCTGTATCAGGCCTTTGCCGCCACCATTGTGGTTTGCGCTGCCATGGGCGGTGTTGCAGCGCGCGGCGCAATTGTCGCCCATGCGCCCTCCCTTGCCAGCGGCTATGCCATGATCGGCCTGCCGGTTAACCCGCGCGGCATCGCCTTCAGCGACGTCCGGTCGGCCATTTCAGCGGACACCGGGAGCACAGTGCTGAGCGTCGAGGGTGTGGTGACCAATCTGCGCGCGGGCAATGTGACTGTCCCGGAAATCATCACGTCGCTGAAAAGCGAGGACGGGCGCTCGATTTACTCCTGGAAATCGCCGGCGCCCAAGCCAATGCTGGGGCCCGGTGAAACCGCAAGTTTCCGCACGCGTCTTGCCACGCCGCCCATTGGCGCGCAGACTGTGGTTCTGCGCTTCGCCAACGCTGGCGAAGCCACGCAGCCACTGGGCACAGGCAAGAAGTGAAACGCAGAAAATGAAGCAGGGCCAGCGCATCAAAACCCTGATCGATGAAGCGAAACTGGCCGGGCGGGTTGAAACCCTGGCGCAGGAAATCGCTGCGGCAAAACCGCTGGACCTTCTGGTTGTCGCCATCCTGAAAGGCTCGTTCATGTTTGCGGCGGACCTGATCCGCAGCATGCACCGGGCCGGGCTCAGTCCGCATGTCGAATTCATGCATCTGTCCAGCTACCTTGCGGGCACGGTCTCCACCGGGCACGTCAACATTCTTCGTGATATTGATTCGTCAGTGGCAGGGCGCGATGTTCTGCTGGTTGACGACATTCTGGAATCGGGACGCACGCTGGCTTTTGCCAAGGACCTGATTGCCGCACGCGGCGCGCGGCGTGTGCTGATTGCCGTGATGCTTGAAAAGCCAGGCAAGCGGGCGGTGCAGATAAAAGCCGATTTTGTCGGGTTCGAATGTCCGGATCTGTTCGTCGTCGGCTATGGCATGGATGTCGCCCATGCCTATCGTGAATTGCCATACATCGGCGTCGTGGAAACCGCGCCAGCGGCATGAGCGCGGACCGCCCGCCATTGCAGAACCGCGTCGATCCGTTTGGCGCGCTGTTCGCCTCGCCTGCACGCGGAACGCTGATGGGCAACCGCGGCGGGCGAATCCACACCGGAAGCCGGACACTGACGCGGCGGCGCTGGGCCAGCCGCCGCTGGATCTGCTGTCGCTGCGCCTTCAACAACCGCCACCGCACGGTTTGGGGCGACAGCTATACCGAGCTGTTCTTCCTTGACGAGGTGACCGCCCTTTGCGCCGGGCACCGGCCCTGCTTTGAGTGCCGCCGGGCCGATGCCCTGCAATTTTCCGCCGCGTTTGCAAGTGGCAACAGCCGCAAGCCGCCTGGTGCGGACCTGATGGATGCTGTCCTGCATACGGAACGGCTGGCCAGCGGCGGGCGGCCACAGCCGGTCTTGCGGCTGGACGGCCTGCCCGACGGCGTGGTGATCGCCAAAGGTGCAGCGTCCTTCGCCATTCTTGGCAACCAGCTCATGCCCTGGCATCCCGAAGGCTATGGTGCGCCAGTGCCGCGCGCCAGTCCGGGAGCGGCTGACGTGCTGACACCCGCCTGCATCATCACCGCGCTACGCAACGGTTACCGCCCGCAGTGGCATGCAACCGCAGGCATGGCGCTGCCGGTCAGGACGTCTTGAGGCGTTCAGCGGCTGCGGCTTCGGCAGCTTTTTGCTGGTACAGCGCGGCAAAGTCGATCGGATCGACATAAAGCGGCGGGAAACCGCCGTTGCGCACCGCGTCCGCAATAATCTGCCGCGCGAAGGGAAACAGCAGGCGGGGGCATTCGATCATCACCACCGGATGAATCTGGTCGGTGGGGATGTTGAGCAGGCGAAACACGCCAGCATAATCCAGCTCGAACTTGAACAGCGTGTCGGCGCCCTCGCCCGCGTTGCCTTCCATCAGCAGGTTGACCTCAAAATCGGTCTCCGACATCTGCTTGGCATTGACGTTGACCTGAATTGAAATATTCGGGCTTTTTTCCTGCGGTCCGAGCGAGCGAGGCGCATGCGGATTCTCGAACGAAAAATCCTTCGAATATTGCGCCAGCGCATTCAGCTGCGGCACTTTGTCCCCGCCCTGAGCCGCGCCATTGCCAAGCTGATCCGCCATCGTCCTGTCCCCGTTCAAATGTCCGCCATGCAGGCGCTTTGCCTGCCGGGCTGATTTCAACCGCGCCTAGCATGGTTCCCCGGAGGCGACAAGGCGAGGCACGGCCCGCACGCCGCAAATGCCTTGATTTCTGGCCAGCCAGCCGGATCACCAAACGCAACCGCGATGCCCCGTCCGGCGTTTCCGCTGCAATCCAGGTTGCAGGAAACTTTTGGCGGGGCGGAGTTTTTCCTGTAAAAGCTGTTCGGTCCGCGCCGATCCGGGAAAAACATGAGCCGTCTTGCCAACCATAGCTTTGCCAAAATGAATGGTCTTGGCAATGAAATCATCATCGTCGATCTGCGTGGCGGCGCGAGCGCCCTGCGCGAGGCTGACGTGCGGGCCGTGGGCCGCGCGCCGGGCCTTGCCTTTGACCAGATGATGGTGCTGGAAGACCCGCATCTTGCCGGGACACAAGCCTTTGTGCGCATCTTCAACATGGACGGGTCGCAGGCTGGTGCCTGCGGCAATGGCATGCGCTGTGTCGCCTACATGCTGATGCGCACGGGCGAGCAGCGCCGGGCTGTCGTGGAAACCGGCATGGGGCCGCTCGAATGCCTGCGCAAGGGCGACCTGTCGTTCAGCGTCGACATGGGCGCGCCGCGCCTGCGCTGGGATGAGATACCGCTGGCCGAACCTTTCTTCGACACGCGCGGCATTGAGTTGCAGATTGGACCGATTGACGCGCCGGTGCTGCATACGCCCTCGGTCGTCAATATGGGCAATCCGCACGCGATTTTCTGGGTCAGGGACGTGACGGCCTATGATCTGCCGCGCTTTGGCCCTCTGCTCGAAAACCATCCGGTTTTTCCCGACCGCGCCAATATCTCGCTCGCCCATGTGGCGGCGCGCGATCACATCAACCTGCGTGTGTGGGAGCGCGGCGTTGGCATCACCCGCGCCTGTGGCTCCGCGGCTTGCGCGGCGACAGTGGCTGCGGTGCGCAAAGACCTGACAGAGCGGCACGTGCGCGTGTCACTGCCGGGAGGCGACCTCTTCATCCACTGGCGCGAGAAGGATGACCACGTCATCATGACCGGCCCGGTGGAGATGGAGTTTGAAGGCCGCTTTGACCCGGCGATTTTTGCGGGGGCGGCGTGATTAATTCAGAGCACGATACATTGGCGTTAGCGTCCCCCTCCCCCTTGTGGGAGGGGGAAGGTAACTCTAGTGCTGTTGAGGTAGTCACCTTCGGCTGCCGCCTGAATCTCGTCGAATCGGAAGCCATCCGCCGCGCCGCAAGCGCCGCAGGCCGGGACAACCTCATAATTGTCAACACGTGTGCGGTGACAGCCGAAGCGGTGCGCCAGGCCCGGCAGAAAATCCGCCGCCTCAAGCGCGAGCGGCCAGAAGCCAGGATCGTGGTGACCGGCTGCGCCGCGCAGACCGAGCCAGAAACATTTGCCGCGATGGGCGAGGTGGCGCTGGTAATTGGCAATGAAGGCAAGGCCAGGCCTGAGACATGGGCCGCGTTGGCCGCCGCAGCGGATTTTGGCATCGGCGCGACCGAACGCGTCCGCGTCAATGACATCATGGCGGTGCGCGATACTGCCAGTCATTTTCTCGACGGCGTTGAGGGCCATACGCGCGCGTTTGTGCAGGTGCAGAACGGTTGCGACCATCGCTGCACCTTCTGCATCATTCCCTTTGGGCGTGGCAATTCTCGCTCTGTGCCCATGGGGCAGATTGTTGACGAAATCGGCCAGCTCGCGGCGCGGGGTTTTGCCGAGGTTGTGCTGACTGGCGTTGATGTGACGAGCTACGGCGGCGACCTGCCAGGCAGCCCGCGCCTTGGCGCGCTGGTAAAACAGATTCTGAAGCATGTGCCGGAATTGCGCCGCCTGCGCCTGTCATCGATCGACTGCATCGAGGCCGATGATGATCTTGTTGACGCGCTGGCCAATGAGCAGCGCTTCATGCCGCACCTGCACCTGTCGTTGCAGGCGGGCGATGATCTCATCCTCAAACGCATGAAGCGCCGCCACAAGCGGGCGCAGGCGGTTGCCTTTTGCGAGACCCTGCGCCAGGCGCGGCCCGGCATCGTGTTCGGCGCCGATTTCATTGCCGGGTTTCCCACCGAGACAGACGCGCAGTTTCAGCGCACGCTGGACATGGTGGACGACTGCGGCCTGACGCATCTGCACGTCTTCCCGTTTTCACCGCGTCCCGGCACGCCCGCCGCGCGCATGCCGCCCGTGCGCGGCGACGTGATCAAGGCGCGCGCCGCGCGGTTGCGCGAACGCGGCGAAGCGGCGCTGGCACGCCATCTCGGCGAGCAGATTGGCCGCGTCGGCGAGGTGTTGATGGAGCGCGGCGGGGTCGGGCGCTTTGACGATTTCACGCCGGTGCGGGTGGCGGGGGTTGAGGCGGGGGTCTTGGCGCAGGTGCGGGTGATTGGACGCGCGGGACGGGAGCTGGCGGGTGATCTGGTGGAGCGCGAATGCCCGTCCAGAAGGGCGAGTCAGTCCCCTCTCCCGCTTGTGGGAGAGGGCTAGGGTGAGGGTGGCGCCGTCTGTTTTACTTTCCAATTATTGAAGATCCGGCGCCGCCCTCATCCAGCCTTCGGCCACTTTCTCCCGCAGAGCGGGAGAAGGGAATCACGCCATCCCCAGCGCTGACAGATAGAGCTCCAGCATGGCCTCTTCCTCGCGCCGCTTGTCCTTGTCCTGGCGGCGCATGGTGATGATCTTTCGCAGCGCCTTCACGTCAAAACCGGTGCCCTTGGCTTCGGCATAGACTTCCTTGATGTCATCGGCGATGGCGCGTTTTTCCTCCTCCAGTTTTTCGAGGCGCTCGACAAAGGCGCGCAAGTGGCTGGAGTCAACGGCTTCAACAGAATCGCTCATCGGGACTGTCCTGAAATTGCAAGCAAAGGGAAAGGCGGCCTCACTGCGGCAGAGCGCGCGCAAGGTCAAGCGGCACGTTGGACCGCCGGCCTCCGGCCGGCTCTTGCGCGACGCAGCCGGCCAGATGCCGGCGGTCCAACGTTAATGTATCTCCGGCTCCGGCAGTGTCGCGCCGCGCTGCAGAAAATCAAAGTCGCAGCCAAGGTCGGCCTGCTGGATATGCGCCGCAAACATCGCGCCATAACCGCGCGGCAGGCGGGGCGCTGGCTGCTTGAAGTTT
>JANLPP010000491.1:0-1849 GCA_031367295.1 Hyphomicrobiales bacterium
CGGTCAAACGCGTCATTATTCACAAGAATCGCGCCCAGCAGTGCCTGCTCGGCCTCGATGTTATGCGGCGCGACGCGGTAATTTGCCTCCGGGACAAGCGCAAGCCGTCCCGCGAGCTGTTCGATACTCGCCATTTTTGGATCACCCGGTCTTAAACAGATTTTACGCGGCGGAACGCTCACCATCGCTGAGGGCCGCCAACGCACGCGCGGCTCGTCGCACAGGTTTTTCTTATACACCTGCGTGCCGCCCGCGCGCAAAATGTTGCGGCTGTGCCCGCTGTTCACAGCCAAAAATATTTCCAATTAAATTGCTTGACGCAATACCGGCGAGGCGCAGGAATCGGGCGCTCTCTATCGCAAAAAAAACCGGATGCCGTATGCCCAGAAGACCTGCCAGCCTCCCAAATCTGGGACCGGTCACCCGGCACCTGCTGGGCGAAGCTGGCATTTTGAATGAAGCGGACCTGCGCGCCATTGGGGCAGTCGAGGCCTATGCGCGGCTGAAATTCCAGTTTGTCAATCGTATTAGCCGCAATGCCCTGCATGCAATGGCAGCCGCGCTGACTTGCGGCTGGTGCGACTTGTATCCGGGAAAACCAAAGCCCGGCTCAACGCCCAAGTGCGGCGGCGGTTGCAGCCGGCCTTGGCGCCAGCCGGTGCAGCCACAGCAGTCCTCAGTCGGCAAAGCGCCGGTAGAGCGCGCCACTGAGACTGCCAAGCATGGCCCAGAACAGCATGCTGGTCATGATGACCGCAACGGTGAACTGGTGCGACAAAGCCGCAGGAACATTGGTCTCGACACTCGCAAGCTGCGGCGCGCCAATGACATGCGGCGCAATCAGCAGCGCCAGAGCCAGAGCGGCGAGGAACGGCGTGCGCCCGAAGGCTAGCAGCGCCAGCCCCGCGGCTGTCGCCAGCGCAGTCCCGGTCCACCACAGCTGGCGGTCAAACAGCGGCGCGGCCGGCACACCCGGCAGGCTTGGGGTGAGGCCAAGACCTGGCGCAACTGTCACCACAATAAACCCGGCAAGGCCCCACAGCAGCCCTTCACGCCAGTCAACAGGCTTGCCACGCAGCGCGAACAATCCAGCCAGCGCCAGCGCATAGCCGATGGCAGTGACAACATTGGCCAGAAAGGTGAAAGCCATGCGCTCAAAACCCTCGCGCGGCTCCCAGGCGGCCACATCATGCTGATCATTGGCGGCGACGTGGTTATGCCCGGCGGCCGCATGGTCATGCTTGGCAACCACCGGCGGGGCGGCAGCTGGCGTGGCCGCGTCCTTCAGGGCTTCGGCAGCCTGCTCGTAGACTTCCGCGCGCGCGATAAGCTCGGTCGTACTGAAATGCTGGACGAAGCCAATAGCCAGACCAACGATCAGGCCGACAATAGCGGCACAAAAAACAATTCCACGGAAAACGCGCATGCCGGCATTCGTCCGTTCAGTGACAGGGAAACGCGTTGGCGTGACGGGTGTTGTGCGCGCCATTGTGAATAATGCCGATATGCGAAAAACCAACCGTCGCAACGATAAAAAGTCCCAATGTGATCGCCAGAAGCGCAGGCACAATGGCCGCTGCCTTCACTGCGGGAACTGTGCCTGCAAGCACCGCTGCCGCCTCGCCGGGCTGTGCATTGAGTTGGGTCATTGTCGTCTCCAGAAAGGCGTGGGCAGTTGCCCTGCGCTGTGCTGAGGCAAGGCGTAACGCCCGCTCCCGCCGGTGTCAACGACGCCCTGGCGCGAAAACCGCATTCCAGACGGGCTGATCCGCACGCTTGCCGCCATGCGTGCGTCAAGGTGCGAACTGATCAAGGTGCGAACTGATCAAGGTGCGATCTGAACCCGGCG
>JANLPP010000145.1:0-14795 GCA_031367295.1 Hyphomicrobiales bacterium
GGTCACCGACATTATCAGCCAGCTGAAACTGCCCGACGCGCGCAAATTCGTCGCGCCTTTCGGCGAACTGGTGGACCTGAAGGCGCTCGATTTTGACCGCGACGTGGTGTTCGCCTGGAACGGCACCACCTCCGGCGTGCGCGTGCCCAATGGTGATTTCATTCCGGCGGACCGCAAGGGCCTGACCATCTGTGACGCCACCTCGGCGGCTTTCGCGCAAAATCTCGATTTCGCCAAACTCGATGTCACCACCTATTCCTGGCAGAAGGTGATGGGCGGCGAGGCGGCGCATGGCATGCTGATCCTGTCACCCCGCGCCGTCGAGCGGCTGGAAACCTACACGCCGGCCTGGCCGCTGCCGAAAATATTCCGCATGACCACCAAGGGCAAGCTGACCGAAAACCTGTTTGAGGGCGAGACGATCAACACGCCCTCGATGCTCTGCGTCGAGGATTATATCGACACGCTGACCTGGGCCAAATCGATTGGCGGGCTGGATGCGCTGATGGCCCGCTCGGACGCCAGCGCCAAGGCCGTGAGCGACTGGGTCGCGCGCACGCCGTGGATTGACTATCTGTGCAAGGATCCGGCGAACCGCTCCAACACCGGCGTCTGTCTGAAGATTGTTGATCCGGCAGTCGCCGCGCTGCCTGCCGCCATGCAGGCCGATTTCGCTAAATCCATCGTCGCGATGATCGAGAAAGAGAAGGTCGCGTTCGACTTCGGTTCGTACCGCGACGCCCCCCCCGGCCTGCGCATCTGGTGCGGCGCGACGATTGAGGCCAGCGACGTCGCTGCGCTGACGCTGTGGCTCGACTGGGCCTTTGCATTGGCGAGCACCGGGCTGGCGGCGAAGGCGGCCTAGGTTTTCGCAACCGCAACCCTCTCCCAATGGGAGAGGGTCGGCCGAAGGCCGGGGTGAGGGGTTACAATCTCTGTCGTCTCACGCGGTCCGGCGGGCGCAAACGATCAGCGTTGTAACCCCTCACCTCGCTGCTGCGCAGCGACCCTCTCCCAATGGGAGAGGGTGGGCGCGCGGCCTACTAACATTTCTTTCAGAAGGCTCCCCCATGCCCGCCCCCCGCGTTCTCATCTCCGACGCCCTCTCGCCCGCCGCCATCGCCATCTTCAAGGAGCGCGGCGTCGAGGTTGATTTTCAGCCGGACCTTGGCAAGGACAAGGACAGGCTGGCCGCCATCATCGGCAATTATGACGGCCTCGCCATCCGCTCCGCCACCAAGGTCACGTCGAAGATTCTGGAGCAGGCGGCAAAATTGAAAGTCATCGGCCGCGCCGGCATAGGCGTTGACAATGTCGATATTCCCGCCGCCACGGCGCGCGGCGTTATTGTCATGAACACGCCTTTCGGCAATTCCATCACCACCGCCGAGCACGCCATCGCGATGATGTTCGCGCTCGCCCGGCAAATTCCCGCCGCAGACATTTCGACGCAGGCGGGCAAGTGGGAGAAGAACCGTTTCATGGGCGTCGAGCTGACCGCCAAGACGCTGGGCATCATCGGCTGCGGCAACATCGGCTCGATTGTCGCCGAGCGCGGCGTCGGGCTGAAAATGCGCGTCATTGCCTACGATCCTTTCCTCAGCCCGGAGCGGGCGAAGGATATCGGCGTCGAGAAGGTTGATCTCGACACGCTGCTGCACCGCGCGGATGTCATCACGCTGCATACGCCGATGACCGCGCAGACCAAGAACATTCTCTCCGCCGAAGCGCTGGCGAAAACCAAAAAGGGTGTGCGCATCATCAACTGCGCGCGCGGCGGATTGGTTGATGAGGCGGCGCTGCGCAAGCTGCTTGACAGCGGTCATGTCGCGGGCGCGGCGTTTGACGTGTTCATCACGGAGCCGGCTACCGAAAACCCGCTGTTCGGCCACCCCAATGTCGTCTGCACACCGCATCTTGGCGCGTCCACAACCGAGGCGCAGGAGAATGTCGCGCTGCAGGTCGCCGAGCAGATGTCCGACTATCTGATGCGCGGCGCGATTTCCAACGCGGTGAATTTTCCGTCGATCACCGCAGAGGAAGCGCCGCGCTTAAAACCCTTCATCGCGCTCGCCGAACGGCTGGGTTCTTTCGCCGGGCAGCTGACGGAAACCAGCATTCTCAAAGTCACCATCACCTTTGAGGGCGCGGTGGCAAAACTCAAGACCAAGGCGCTCACTGCCTCTGCATTGGCGGGCCTGCTGCGGCCCTTGCTCAGCGACGTGAATGTTGTCTCCGCGCCCGTGGTGGCCAAGGAGCGCGGCATTGCGATTGACGAGGTGACGCGCGCCGCTGATGGCGATTACGAGTCGCTGATCACGCTGACAGTCGTGACGGAAAAGCAGACGCGCTCTGTCGCAGGCACGGTCTTCCACGACGGCCAGCCGCGCATTGTTGACATCAAGGGGATAAAACTGGACGCCGAGTTCGGCCCCTCGATGATTTATGTGACCAACGAGGACAAGCCCGGATTCATTGGCCGTTTCGCGGGCCTGCTGGGCGAGGCGGGCGTCAACATCGCCACTTTCGCGCTAGGCCGCGACAAGCAAGGCGGCTCGGCCATCGCGCTGGTTGAAGTGGATGGCAAGGTGCCCGAAGGCGTGCTGGCAAAGATACAGGCGCTGCCCGGCGTGAAGGCCGCCAAGGCGCTGCGGTTTTAGATTGGGTTGCCAACCCTCTCCCGCCGGGAAAGGGTTTGCGCCCCCTCTCACCGCCGCAGCGAAATCCCCTTGCCCGCCTGCTCGGGCACATCCAACCCCGCCTGGCTTGCAACAATCGCGTCCAGCGCCGCCTTCATCTCCGGCATGAAACTGGCGATGCGCGGCGCTGCCCCGCTCTGGTCGACGCAGGCGATCAGCTGCTCGCTTGTCGCCAGCGCGTGGCCTTCAGCGCCGTGCCGCATCTCCAGCCAGAAGCGCACGCGCCTGGCGTCCAGCTCCAGTATCTGCACAAACACGCGGAAGGCCTCGCCCGCCTTCACCTCGCGCAGATAGCGGATGACGAGCGCCAGCGTGTAGATGGTGCGCCCGCTCGCCGCGCGGCCCGCCATGTCAAGGCCGATGCGGTCCATCAGCGCGTCGGTGGCGCGGCTGAAAGCCACCGCATACCAGGCGTCGTTCATGTGGCCGTTATAGTCGCACCATCCGGCCTCAACCACGCTGTCGGACAGGTGCAGCAGCGCAGAGCTATCCATGCAAAATTTCCTTTGAGGCAGTCGCAGCCTTGCCCGTCTTTGCGAGCAAAGCGAAGCAATCCAGAGCCGCGCGTGGGGCCTCTGGGTTGCTTCGCTTCGCTCGCAAGGACGGCAAGGTCCCGCTCATATGCGCCCTTCCAACCCTTCGTTCTCCGGCCAGTATTTCTTCACGAGTCCGAGGAGGTCGATGAGAAAATCATTGCGCCGCGCCTCCAGCTGTTTGACGCTGCGCCCCGCCGCCTGATGTTCGCAGCCTGCCACCACTTTTTCGATCAGCTCATCCGTGAGTTCGGGCGCAACCAGTTTGGTCCACGGCAGTTTCAGCGCCGGGCCAAACTGGTGCAGCATATGGCGCATGCCTGCGTCGCCGCCCGCAAGGTGGAAGGTCAGGAACGTGCCCATCAGCGACCAGCGCAGCCCGCAGCCGTAGACGACAGCGGCGTCAATTTCCTCGGTCGTCGCAACGCCATCGTTCACCAGCCACAGCGCCTCGCGCCACAGCGCTTCCATCAGGCGGTCCGCGACAAAACCGTCGATCTCTTTTTTCAGATGCAGCGGCCGCATGCCAATGCCGGTGTAAAAACGCTTCGCCGCCTCAATCATCGCTGGCGCAGTCTTTTGCCCGCCGACAATTTCCACCAGCGGCAGCAGATACACCGGGTTGAACGGGTGCCCGACCACCAGCCGCTGCGGCCGCGCCATGCGCGCGGCCAGCTGCGTCGGCAGCAGGCCCGAGGTCGAGGTGGCGATCACAACATCCGCGCGGGACGCCGTGTCGATCCGCGCCAGCAGGTCCTGTTTCAAATCCTCGCGCTCGGGCGCGTTCTCCTGGATGAAATCCGCGTCGCGCACGCAGTCCGCCACTGTCGGCGCAAAGCGCAGCCGCGCCTGGCTTGCGCCGGGCTTCAGCCCCACCCGCTCCAGCGCGCTCCAGGCATGCGCGATGCCCGCGCGCAGTTTGGCCTGCGCATCCGGCGCGGGGTCCCATGCCGTCACATCCAGTCCATGGGCAAGGCAGCGTGCCGCCCAGCCCTGGCCGATGACGCCGGTTCCAACAATTGCAACGCTGCTGACTGCCCCTGTCATGTCTCTGTCCTGTCGCGCAAGCCTGAAATCTCCGCAGCCATCATTGCGCAGAGTGGCGATTCCACCAAGGGGCTTGAAAATGAATCATCCATGCAGGCGCGATAGCGTGCCGCCCCTGTGTGCCTGCAACCGCGCATGGGACCGCTCCCGTCGGCTGCCGGCGCCCGCCGCAGGAATCCGGCCCGATCAGCATGGTTGTTGCCGTGAATCGAAGCGTGTTACAGGTGAACAAAGGGCTGGGCGACTCAGTTCACAGACAGGTTATGGACTTGACTATTTCTGAAACTCCGGACCGCGCGCCGGATGCAACCCGCTTCACAGGTCGGCGCGCTTGACGCCGCCGCGCCCGCCTGCACCCGGCCACAAGCCCCGCCCCGGCGGCACCTGGGCGCGCGCCTCGGCCAAGCCCGACCCGGCACTGGCCCTCGCGCATCCCGGCCTTGCCGCGCGTGTCGCCGCCGCTGCCGTGCTGGCCGATGTCGCCAGCGGGCATCCGATGGACGATATTTTCAACTCTGAGCCCGCCAATGCCAAGCTTGCCGGGCTGGATCCGCGTGACAGGGCGCTGGTGCGCTCAATCTCGACTGCGGCGATGCGGCGGCTTGGCACGCTGCGCAAGGCCATTGCGCGCTTTGTCGAAAAGGGCCTGCCAAAGAAATCTGGGCAGCTGGAGTGGATTCTGGTCTGCGGCGCGGCGCAGGTGCTGTTCCTTGACGTGCCTGATCATGCCGCGGTGGATCTTGCAGTGCGCGCCGCGCGGCTCGACCCGGGCCTTGGCGGCTTTGCGGCGCTGGTCAACGCCGTGCTGCGCAATATCGCGCGGGCCAAAGACGAAATTCTGGGTGCCAGCGACGCGCTCAACGATGACACGCCGCCGTGGCTGGCGGCACGCTGGCGCAAGACCTATGGCGATGCCGCAGCAGCGCAGATTGCCAGCGCGCACCGGCAGGAGCCGACGCTGGACCTGAGCGTCAAGTCCGATGCGGCAGGCTGGGCGGAGCGACTTGACGGCCTGCTGTTGCCGACCGGTTCGGTGCGGCTGCGCGGGCATGCGCAGATTCCCGAACTTGCAGGCTTTGCCGAGGGCGAGTGGTGGGTGCAGGATGCTGCCGCCTCGCTGCCCGCGCGCCTGATTGGCGCGCGCCCCGGCGAGCGCATCGCGGATTTTTGCGCCGCGCCGGGCGGCAAGACGGCGCAGCTGGTGAATGCTGGCGCGGAGGTGGTCGCGGTAGACCGGTCGGCCGAGCGGCTGAAGCGGCTCAGCGCCAATTTCGCGCGGCTCAACCTGTCGGCGGAAATTCGCGTCGCTGATGCCCTCAGCTTCAGCGCGCCGCCGTTTGACGCCATTCTGCTGGACGCCGCCTGCACCGCCACCGGCACTATCCGGCGTCATCCGGACGTTGCCTGGATCAAGCGGGCCTCGGACCTTGCCACGCTCGGCGCGTTGCAGAGCCAGCTGATTGACCGGGCCGCCTCGCTGCTCAAGCCGGGGGGCCGGCTGGTCTATTGCACCTGCTCGCTGGAGCCGGAGGAGGGGCAGGCCCAGATTGCGGCGCTGCTGCGGCGCAATCCTGATGTTTCCCGAGTCCCGATTGACGCGGACGAGATTGGCGGTCTGGCCGAATGTGTGACAGAGGAAGGCGATCTGCGCACTTTGCCAAATCATCTGCCCAATGATGATCATCGCCTGTCGGGGATGGACGGCTTTTTCGCCGCCCGGCTGCGGCGCAGAGGCTGAACCCCGCGCCAATGCGGTAACAATTCAGGAGTGATTGGCATGGCGGCGCAACGGCGGGGTCTTGACCTGGCGGGAGGCCAGAGAATTTGATGGATTGGTCGCTGACAGACCGGATGCGGCTGGCCCGGTTGACTGCCCAGCAGGGCGCAAAGCGGCTGGCGCGCGGGGTGGCCATGCCGCTGCGCCTTGCGGCCTATGCCTCGACGCGCCGGCCAACCCGGCTGCTGATCGCCCCGCAGGACATCCGCACCGCCGATCCCACCATCGCCAGTGACATCTACGGCGGTTATTTTGCGCTGGGCGGCAAGGCGGTGCAGCTGCGTGGCCAGTCGCCGTTCGAGATTGACCCGCCCTCGCCCGCCTGGAGCCGCAACCTGATGGGCTTTGGCTGGCTGCGCCATCTGCGCGCCGCCGACACTGCCCTCACCCGCGCCAACGCCAAGGCGCTGGTGACCGACTGGCTCAATTTTGCGCAGCGCGGCTTTCCGCTCAGCGTCAGGAGCACAGTGCATGAGCCGCGCGTGGTGGCGCGCCGCCTCATATCGTGGCTCAGCCATTCGCCGATCATCCTTGATGATGCGACATTGCCGTTTTACCGGCAGTTCATGACGCGTATCGCGCGCGAGGCCAACAGCCTGCAGGCCGCTCTGGCCGAGGGACTGGAAGGTGACGCGCGCATTCTGGCGGCGATTGCGCTGGCGCAGGTGGCGCTGTGCGTCGAGGGTTTTGAACGCCTGCATGGCAGAACCGGCCGCCAGCTCAACCTTGAGCTGGCGCGCCAGATTCTGCCGGATGGCGGGCATGTCTCACGCAATCCCCGCTTGCTGGCCGAGCTGCTGGTGGACCTGCTGCCGCTGCGCCAGGCCTATTCCGCCCGCAATATTGCGCTGCCGCAGCAGCTTGCCCGCGCAGTGGCGGCGATGATGCCCATGCTGCGCATGCTGCGGCATGGCAATGGCGAGCTGGCCCTGTTCAACGGTATGGGCGCGACCGCGCCTGACCTGCTGGCGACGGTGCTCGCCTATGATGACGGGCGCGGCCTGATGCCAGCTAACGCGCCGCACTCAGGCTATCTGCGGCGGCAGGCCGGGGACTGCCTGATAATCCTGGATGCGGGCCGGCATGCCTCCGGCGCCTATTCGCAGGAGGCCCATGCCGGCGCGCTAGCCTTTGAGTTTTCGTCATTGCTCAACCGCATTGTCGTCAATTGCGGTGCGCCCGCGCAGGAAGGCACGCCGATGCGGCAGGCGACCCGCAGCACGGCAGCCCATTCCACGCTGACCATCGAAGACCAGTCCTCGGCGCGCTTCATAGTGCAAAAGCCCGAAGGCCCCAGCTGGCAGCGCCGCATGCTTGGCGGGCCAAAACACGTGGTCATTGAACCCGCGCTGGCAGAGGGCGACAAGGCGCTGCTGGCCTGGCATGATGGTTATGTGCCGCGGTTTGGTTTCAGGCACCGGCGTTTTCTGGCGCTCGATCCGGGCGGCGCACTGCTGCAGGGGGTTGATCAGCTGGTGGCAGCTGGCCGCAAGGCAGCGGGCGCACGTCTGGACTATGCCCTGCGTTTTCATCTGCATCCCAGTGTTGCAGCCGCCCTGGCAGAGGACAAAACCGGCGTCTTCCTTGATCTTCCGGGCGACGAAAGCTGGTATTTTTCCGGCGGCGGGGTGGAAATCGCGCTGGAGGAAAGCATTTTTCTGGGTGCGCTGCCGGGTGCGCAGCGCAGCCAGCAGATCGTGCTGCGCGCCAGCACCGGCGAGCGCCTGGAGACAAGCTGGGCTTTCCAGCGCTACGCCAGCGAGGCGGAAGGCGAGGGCGAGGCAGAGGCTGGGCTGACTGCGGACTGAAAATCCGACGCGAGGGCCATACCGTTGCGAGGCCTGGCGTGGTATCGCCGCTTTTTTCCGGCAAGGGGATACATATGCCAGAGGGACTCCGGCGCATCGGGCGCGCCTTGCTTTCAGTGTCGGACAAAACCGGGCTGGTCAGCTTTGCGACAGCGCTGGCGCAGCACGGTGCCGCGCTTGTCTCGACCGGCGGCACCGCCAGGGCGCTGGCGCAGGCCGGGCTTGCGGTGAGCGAGGCCGCTGATGTCACCGGCTTTCCCGAGATGATGGACGGGCGGGTCAAGACCCTGCATCCGGCGATCCATGGCGGCCTGCTCGCCATCCGCGAGAATCCGGAACATGAGGCGGCGATGCTGGCGCACCGCATTGCGCCCATCGATCTTGTCGCCATCAATCTCTATCCGTTTGAGCAGACGCTGGCGCGCGGCGCGGCGTTTGATGAGTGCATCGAAAATATCGACATTGGCGGCCCGGCCATGATCCGTTCGGCGGCCAAGAACCACAATGATGTTGTCGTCATCGTTGACCCCGAGGACTACGCCGAAGTTCTGCGCGAGATGGCCGCGCATGGCGGCGCAACCACGCTCGCCTTGCGGCGGAAGCTGGCGCAGAAGGCGTTTGCCCGTACTGGTGCCTATGATGCGGCCATCTCCAGCTGGCTGGCCGTCGAGATTGGCGATCCCGCGCCAAAATACCGCGCGCTGGGCGGCGTGCGGGCCGAAATCCTGCGCTATGGTGAAAA
The DNA here is from genome assembly GCA_031367295.1 of Hyphomicrobiales bacterium. Classification (GTDB taxonomy): domain Bacteria; phylum Pseudomonadota; class Alphaproteobacteria; order Rhizobiales; family Beijerinckiaceae; genus JANLPP01. The sequence goes on from JANLPP010000145.1 coordinate 8,607, forward strand.
CCCGCACCAGAGCGCCGCCTTCTACCGCACGCCCGAGCAGCGCGCCGGGGTCGCCACGGCCCGGCAGGTGCAGGGCAAGCACCTGTCCTACAACAACATCAACGACACGGACGCCGCCTTTGAACTGGTGGCCGAGTTTGATCCCGCGCTGGGCGCGGCGGTCGCCATTATCAAGCACGCCAACCCCTGCGGTGTCGGGCAGGGGCTGAGTCTGGCGCAGGCCTATGACAAGGCGCTGGCCTGCGATCCGGTGTCGGCGTTTGGCGGCATCATCGCTGTCAACCGGCGGCTTGACGCGGAAGCCGCGCGCGCTTTGGTCCGGATTTTTACCGAAGTGATCATCGCGCCCGAGGCCGACGAGGAGGCGATTGCGCTGATTGGCGCGAAGAAAAACCTGCGCCTGCTGCTCACCGGCGGCCTGCCGGACCCGCGCGCGCCGGGCCTGACGCTAAAAACAGTCGCGGGCGGCTTTCTGGCGCAGAGCCGCGATAATGCCAATGTCGATGACATGGACCTGCGCGTCGTGACGCGCCGCGCGCCCTCCCTGGCGGAGCTGGCGGATCTCAAATTCGCCTTCCGCGTCGCCAAGCACGTCAAATCCAACGCCATCGTTTACGCGCGCGACGGCGCGAGCGTCGGCATTGGCGCGGGCCAGATGAGCCGCGTCGATTCCTCGCGCATCGCCGCAGCCAAGGCGCTGGAGGCGGCGCTGCGGCTGGGCCTGCCGCACTCGCTCGCCAGGGGAGCCGTGGTCGCCTCGGACGCGTTTTTCCCCTTTGCCGACGGCCTGATCGCCGCCGCCGAGGCGGGCGTCACCGCCGTCATCCAGCCTGGCGGCTCCGTGCGCGACGACGAAGTGATCGCGGCAGCTGACGCGGCGGGGCTGGCCATGGTGTTTACCGGTGTCCGGCATTTCCGGCATTAGGGCGCGGGGGAGGGGACAAAGCTGTTGGCGCGCTGCCACGATTCATTCTAGCTGAAGTGTATCAAGAAAGGCGTTGGGTCTTGTCTATGCCAAAAACTGTTCCTCAACCGAAGGTCGAGGCCGAGACAAGTGGGGAGCGGTTGCCCGTCACCGGTCATGGCCAGCCCGCGCTGAAAGTGCTGCGTCGCCTGCATTCGAGCCAGGAGCTTCTCGACAGGCTGCGCGGCACAGTGCTCGCCTTCGACAGGCCGACCGAGCCGGTTGGCGCCGAAGACTGGGAAGACGCACAATAATACGGTATTGCCGGGCATAAGCGGCCCATGGTTGACAGCGCCGGAGAATCTGCCAGATCATCCGGTTTGCATTGAGCGGTGCGGGCTTTGCTTTTGCATGGGAAACCATGCGATAGGGAAGCATGCGCCGCGAGCATCGCCCGCCGCCCTGCCCGAAACTGCCATGGAGACACCGCCATTCGCCGCCCACACAAAGCTGCCCCGGTCCCGCAAAAAGATGGACCGAGAATCAACGAGCTGATTCTGGTTCGAGAGGTTCAGCTGATCGATGCAGAGGGTCTGAACCGGGGCGTGACGCCCATCGCCGAGGCGATGCAGCTTGCGGAAGCCGCCAGCCTCGACCTGGTCGAGATCGTGCCCAACGCGGTTCCGCCGGTCTGCAAGATTCTCGATTTCGGCAAGTTCCGCTTTCTGGAGCAGAAGAAAGCCGCCGAGGCGCGCAAACGGCAGAAGATCGTGGAAATCAAGGAAATCAAGCTGCGTCCCGGCATTGACGACCATGATTATGAGGTCAAGATGCGCTCGTGCAAGCGCTTCTTTGAAGAGGGCGACAAGGTCAAGGTGACGCTGCGCTTCCGCGGCCGCGAAATGGCGCATCAGGATCTCGGCTACCGCCTGCTCGAACGCGTCAAGGCCGAGATCGCGCCGATCGCCAAAGTCGAGTCGGACGCGATGATGGAAGGCCGCCAGATGACCATGGTTCTCGCGCCAAGGTAGGTGCCGCAACCGGGGCACCCGCTGCCATGCAGGTCCACTTCATCGGCGCAGGGCCGGGCGCGCCGGACCTCATCACCCTGCGCGGGCAGGGCCTGATCGCCCGCTCGCCAGTATGCCTCTACGCCGGTTCGCTGGTCCCAGCCGCGCTGCTGGTGCATTGCCCGCCCGGCGCGCGCATTGTCGACACCGCGCCGCTGTCGCTGGACGATATTTGCGCCGAGTTCGCCCGCGCGCGCACGGCTGGCGAGGATGTCGCCCGTTTGCACTCGGGCGATGTCTCCGTCTGGAGCGCCATGGGCGAGCAGCTGCGCCGCCTGCGGGCAATGGGCATCGCTTACACCATCACGCCGGGCGTGCCATCGTTTGCCGCCGCCGCCGCCGCGCTCGGCTGCGAGCTGACCCTGCCGGAGCTGGCGCAGTCCCTTGTCCTGACCCGCACGCCGGGCCGCGCCTCCGCCATGCCGGCGCGGGAAAATCTGGCCGCCTTCGCCGCCACCGGCGCGACACTGGCGCTGCATCTGTCGATCCACGCATTGGCCGGAATCGTCGGCGAGCTGGCCCCCTTCTACGGCGCAGACTGCCCGGTGGCGCTGGTCTGCCGCGCCAGCTGGCCCGATGAGCGGATTGTGCGCGGAACGCTGGCGACAATCGTCGAGGCCGCCGCCGCAGCGCCGATGGAGCGCACCGCGCTGATACTGGTGGGCCGCGTGCTGGCGGCGGAGGATTTTGCCGACAGCGCGCTGTATGGCACGGACTACCGGCGACGCTACCGGGGTATGCGTTAGCCAATGCGCGCGTTATTCATAATGGAACCGGCAGGAGACGATTTCCAGCGCCTGCACGTCACCTTCACCAGAAACCTGGTAAACAAAGCGGTGCTCCAGTGTTATTCGCCGGGACCAAAAGCCCTTCAAATTGCCGCGCAGAGGCTCCGGCTTGCCGATGCCATCAAACGGCGAGCGCAACGTATCCTTGATAACTCTATTGACGCGGCTGAGGGCCACTTTGTCGGTCTCTAGCAAATATTGATAGTCCGACCAGCCTTTTGGAGAAAAAACGAGTCTCACGGCTCAATCAATTGCCGCTCTGTGCCTAAACCCGCATCAAGTTCCGCAATGGATTTGAACAGATGGTCCGCATTTGGCCGCGAACTCAACAAATAGAGCGTCTCGCGCATCCCTTCCAGTTCCGCCAGCGGCAGCACGACACAAGGCTCATGATTCTGCCGTGTAACGACCAGTTCCGTTCGGTCAGCTTCGATCTGGTCGAAATAACTCGCGATATTTTTGCGAAAATCCGTGAGGGTTGCGTGGACCATGAGTTGCCTCCAATTTCTATGCGTACGTAAATAAGTACTTATGCTACATGCGTCAACCATGCCGGTTGATGCAGTTCACCCTTCGCATCAAACGCATTTGCATCCGCGCACTGCGCGGCAATTGCGGTCAACTACAACAGCCAGTTTACCGCTTGCCGTTCCCGCGCCGGCGAAAACAGGCTCAGAACCATAACAATCCGCCAGACCATCAAGCAGCCCAATAACGGCCCGATGTTTGAGCAGGCGGCGCCAGGACGTGCGGCGAAACTGACGGTCCGGCTCAAGGTTACCCTGATCCCCCACGATCCATCGGCAAACCGGACAGCGCCAATCTCGACAATTCGGGGTACATCGTATGGGCCGCTGCCGCCCGCCCGCCTCGCCAACGGCGCGGCGTATCAGAGGCGGTTCAGGGGCACACAGGAATGATACATGTCCGGCACGGGCTGGATTTGCGCACCGCCACTGCCTAAATTTTCTTCTGCGACTCTTCCAGCAGCCACTCTGGCCCGAACATGTGCGAATCAAGGCCTTTCGGCACCACCTTGTCAGAGCCGGGCGGGTTGGTCTTGTAGTCCAGGTCCCAATGCGCCGCGTCGCCATATTTCGCGGCCTTGTATTCTGCCTCAGGCTGTTCGGGTGCCCCGAGCACAACGATGCGCTCCAGGCGCGTGAGCGCGGCCTTGTCGCTCTTCAGCGCCTGCAGCATCCACCACACGTTGTAGCCGCCGCCGGAAAAGCCATAGAGGGCGACGATGTCGCTGTCTTCCCGGAAGCGTTTCAGGGCGAGGATGGTCTGCGGGCTCTGCGAGCGGTTGGGCCGCTTGTCGTCGCCTTTTTTCTTCGCCGCCGGGTCGCCCGAAATATCGAGCACGACGCCGTCATAGCCACGCAGTGTGGCGTAGTCCTTCGCCGCCTTCTCGTGCAGCGCGCCCCATTTGTAATCATGCGTCTTGCCGGCCTCGTCGGGGAACGCGCCGTGATTGCCGCGCAGGATCAGCATTGTTTTCGCCATGGCCGCCTCCGGTTCGCGGCCCCACGCGACGCCAGCAGGATAAATACCATAATCGCCGGTGCGGGAGCGTGCGCAACCGCACCGACAAACCCGCCGGCTTGCATTCTTCAAAATTCGGGACACAGAATCCGCAGCGTCGGCGCGTCGGACTTTGCCAGATATTCGACGCGACGAAATTACGCAATGCCTGTCATGTCACCGCAACAGCAGTTTCTATTGCGCGGCTGGCAAATCTCAAATGTTTGTTTGTACTGGTGTCCGTGTGTCTGCGAAAAATGCGCATCGCCCCGGTCAGCGCGTGCTTTCGCGCACTGCGCGTGCGCCGTGCCTCGCTATAGTCGAGTGTTGAACTGGTTTCCTCGGCGGCGCACAGCCAATACAGGAGCATCCGTACATGACAATACGCCATACCATCATGCAGCGCAATTACGACTCGGTGTTTGAACCGGCAGCGCCCGGACGTGCGGCGAAACTGACGATCCGGCTCAAGGTCACCCTGATCCCCCTCGATCCATCCGCCAACTGGACAGCGCCAAACTCAACAATTCCGGGCACACCGCAAGGACCGCTGCCGCCAGCCCACCTCGCCAGGGGCGCAGCCGATACCCGGCACGGTCTGGTGTGGGACTTTCTGAACAACCGGCAGTTCCCCTGCAAGAGCTGGCTGACGGCGGACTGGAACGCCTTCAAGATTCGCTTCAAACGGGCGGTCGAGCAGGGCTGGAACAACCAGATCATTCTTCTGCCGATGGAAAGCGGATTGCCGGATGATGCATTGAACGATCAGGATTTCCGCCAGCTGGTGGGCAATCCGAAAGTTGCGGCGCATGTTGAGGGCGCGCTCGATATTGCGCTGATGCCAGACAACACGGCGGGCCACGCCGTGATTGAAGTCGCCTGTCTTGAGCAGCCGGGGGCCAAATTCCGGGTCTGGATGAACCGCATCACCAACGAGAGCGTGCAGTTCGCGCATCATGCCTCGCCGTTCCAGGATTTTCCCGAGGCGAAGACCGGGCAGATAACGGTGGTCCACGAGGTCGGCCACTGGCTCCGCGACATGGGCAAAACGCTGTTCAGCCACATCGATGCAAACACTCCGCCAGCCAAGCCCAATCCGCAGCGCGCCAATCTAACGCAGGCCAAATTGCAGTACGGCAAAACAGTTGGCAACCGGGCGGCGCTGATGGGCGCGGGAAGCGAGGCCACCGCGCACGAGGCGGCGCCCTGGCTGATGCGCATCCGCAGGCAGACGTCGCTGAAAACCGGCTGGACGATGATGCACAGAATCCGCTTTTCGAATATTCAGTACGAAATCTCAGACCGGCAGAAGCGCCTGTTTGGCGGCTGAAAAAACTGTCGTGGCGTCCGCTGGCCGACTTGCCGCGCAGGCGCATCGAAACGCTGGCCGACGGTGCGGGTTTTGGACCGTCGACCTCCCGCCCAAAGGCGCTGACTTAAACGGGATTGCAGCATGAATGTCAGGCATTAGCGTCCCCCTCCCCCTTGTGGGGTAGAGGCGTAAGCCGACTGGTCAGGGGTGGGGGAGCGAGCGCGGGAACAGAAGCAAAATTCGATCATTTCGCGTGTCGCCGCTTCGGCTAACGCCGAATCCCCCACCCCTGTCCCCTCCCCAAGGGAGGAGGGGGAGGCTAACGGCATTCTTCCACGCGGCCCTGAAACCCTTAAGTTAGCGCCCTGTGGGCCACCGGCCGACGGTCTGGCGTCCGTATACTCGACTTGACATTTTTCCGAACATAGGTATATACGCAGAACTCCCCGCCACCAAGGGCGTTTCGCGAAGCGGTTTTCGAGGCGGGCGGGGAGGCGGCGTCTGCGCCCTGTGCTCCGCTGCGCAGGTCCCGGAACTGCGCGCGCTCGCGGGTACGGCCCCGCGTGAGAAGTCATACGCCGGGTACTATGG
>JANLPP010000012.1:0-8374 GCA_031367295.1 Hyphomicrobiales bacterium
GCCGACGGCATCGTGTATTTCGGCAACGCATCGCTGACAATGAACGGCAATGCCAGCTCCAGCGAAAGCCAATGCACCAAGATTGTCGTCAACCAGCTGACCAGCAATGGCAATATTGATTTCAAATACAGCCAGACGACAACCGCCTGCAGCAATCTTGCCGTGACGCAGTATGTGTCACCGCCCGTGCTTACACGCTGAAGGCGGGGGCTTTCAGTCTCGCCTCCTGAAAAAGAAAGCGCTGCGCCGGGATTGCCTCCCGGCGCAGCTTTGTTATTGACCTCACTCCCCCATCTGCATCAGCGACCCGGCCCGCCGCGCATTGTCAAACAGCGCCACGAACAGCCACAGACCCGCGCCCAGCAGGGCGATGTTGATGGCAAACGACCACAGCATCAAGTCAGCGCGGAACACATGGTCGATCAGCGCCGCACGCATACCCTCGAACACATAGGTTGGCGGCAAGGTCCAGGCGGCATATTGCAGCCACTCGGGCATGACCGACACCGGGTAATAAACGCAGGCGAACGGCATCAGCAGGAATAGAATCGACCAGGCCAGCCCCTCCGCGCCCATGCCAAAGCGCAGGATCAGGCCGGAGACCACGAGGCCGATGGCCCAGCTGGTCATGACGAGATTGATGAAAAACGCCACCAGCGCAAAGCCAAGCCCCCAGATGTTGAAGCCGAAGAAGGCGAAGGCGCAGATCGTCACCGGAATCAGCCCGGCGCTCAGCCGCACCAGGCTGACCAGCATCAGCGCGCCGGCGAACTCCATTGAGCGCAGCGGCGACATGAACAGGTTGGCCATGTTGCGCGACCACATCTCCTCAAGAAACGAGGCGGAGAAACCGATCTGGGCGCGGAACATCGTGTCCCACAGCAACATGGAGCCAATCAGCGTGCCGCCCGCGATCAGCAGCCCCCTGCCCGGCGCGCCGGCGGCGGACTGGCCCGCAATCGACTGGCCGATGAAGTTCTGCAGAAATCCCCAGGTCAACAGCTGCACCATTGGCCAGTAGGCCAGCTCCAGCAGGCGCGGCCACGACGAGCGCAACAGGTACATGTGGCGCAGCACCAGCGCGCCGATGCGGGTCATGGAGGCGCGCGCGCTCATGCTGCGGCCGCGCCCCGCCCGCGCGCCACATCGAGAAACACTTCTTCCAGATCATCGCGGCCATAGCGCGCCAGCAGCTGGGCCGGCGAGCCATCGTCCACGATGCTCCCCTGCTTCATCATGATCACCCGGTCGCACAGGCGCTCGACCTCGCGCATATTGTGGGAGGCGAGCAGGATCGTGGCATTGTGCCTCGCGCGGAAATCCTCCAGCCGCGAACGCACCCAGTCCGCCGTGTCCGGGTCAAGCGAAGCGGTCGGCTCATCGAGCAGCAGCACCTCCGGCGTGTTGAGCAGCGCTTTGGCCAGCGCAACGCGGGTTTTTTGCCCGGCGGAGAGTTTGCCGGCGGCGCGGTCGAGAAACTCGCCGAGCGCGAGGCTTTCGCTCACCGCCTTGATGCGCGCCTCAACATCGGCCACCCCGTACAGCATGCCAAAAATCCGCAGGTTCTGGCGCACGGTCAGGCGGTGCGGCAGGTCGACATAGGGGCTTTCAAAATTCACCCGCGCCAGCACGCGGTGGCGGTCAAACGCCATGTCCGCCCCCAGCACCCGCGCTATCCCGGAGGTCGGCAGGATCAGCCCCATGATCATGCCGATTGTCGTGGTCTTGCCCGCGCCATTGCCGCCCAGCAGGCCGGTGACCGAGCCTGTGGCTATGTCAAAACTGATGCCATCCACCGCCTTCACCTCGCGGTAGGTTTTGCTCAGGTGGTCAACAGCAATGGCGGCGGGTGGCAAAGCGGGCGGTCCTTCGAGAATTCCGGGTTCTGCGGTTCGCCCATTAAGCCCCAGACTCTGGCCGGTTGGCAAACAGTTTACCATCGGCGGAAACCTGGTGTTAACAACGAAATCAATCCGCGTATTAATCATTAACGTATCCTGAAAATATACGCTCCATTCAACTTAATACACAATTCACCCAGTAACCATGTTGTGCTTAACAAGCGACGGTTTTCATATACTCTGCTTGTGTTCAATCCCTTTTGCCGGATGCATTGCACCGGTAGAGGCCAGCATGGGGCAGATCTATAATGACTCTGAAACAGCGACTGACACTCGCGACCGCGCTTTTTGGCGTCTTTGCCAACGGGCTGGCAACGGCACGCGCCGGGACCGATCCTCTGGTTATTCCCGGCATCGGGCAGGCGGACGAATTGCAGCTCCCCGCCGCCAGCAAGAAAGCACAGCCATTTGCCCCGCGCGCCGTCGCGCCCCGCCCTGTGCAGGTGGCGGTCGCCATGCAATCCGGGCAGTATGGCGGCGGCTTTATTGAACTGCTGATGACCGGGCGCGCGCCGGGCCGGGGCACTGCCTTCAGCGCCGCAAGCGGCATTGGCCAGCCTTCTGCCCTGCGCCCGCTGGCGGCACCCCGCGCCTATCCCCGCCCACCCGCCGCGCAGCCAGATCTTGTCGCCTATGCGCCCGCCGCCGCGCCGAGGCGCGCGCTGGACCCGCGCTTTGAGCGGCAGGAGGTTGACTACAGCGGCGGACATGCGGCCGGCACCCTGGTCATCGACACGCCGAACAAGTTTCTCTACCTCGTGCAGGGCGGCGGGCGGGCGCTGCGCTATGGCATTGGCGTCGGGCGGCCCGGCTTCGAATGGTCTGGCGTCAAAAGCATCAGCCGCAAGGCCGAGTGGCCAGCCTGGACGCCGCCCTCAGAAATGCTGCTGCGCCGCCCTGACCTGCCGCGCCACATGGACGGAGGGCCGGAGAATCCGCTGGGAGCGCGCGCGATGTACCTCGGCTCGTCGCTGTACCGCATCCATGGCACTAACGAGCCGCAAACCATCGGCACCAATGTCTCATCCGGCTGCATCCGTCTGACCAATGACGATGTGACCGACCTTTATGAGCGCGTGCGTGTCGGGGCGAAAGTCATCGTGATGTAGCGGAGCCGTGTTACCAATCCCGGGCAGGGACACGCGCCAGGCTCGGCGCGCAAAAGCCAAGGCCACCCGGCGGGGACACCGGGCGGCCTCAAGTATGTGTTGGCGAACGGCAGGTTAGGCGTCATAGGTTCCGCTGTCACCGCCGCTGTCGAAACTGCTGTCATCCGCAGCGTCGAGCAACTGGTCCTGCTCCGTCCCCACGTCGTCGCGCGGGTCGAACTGCCTGGCACTGTCGCTGGAGCCCGAACTGTCACCATAGTAATTGTTGGTGATGGTCTCGCTGCCGCCGCCCGGCGTGCCGCCAAACATGCTTCCAAGACCGCCGCCACCATGCCCGCCGAACAGGCCACGCAGCGAATCGGCCAGCAGCACACCGCCCGCGACGCCCGCCGCCGCTCCCAGCGCACCCTTGAGAAATCCGCCGCCACCGGAGGCCTGCGGCGCGTATTGCGGCTGCGCCTGCTGGCCCCAGGGGCCGGACTGCGGCGGCGGGGCATAACCGCCGGAGGGCGGGACAGCGCCGCGCTGCGGGGCAGAGCCCTGCAGGGGTGCCGCGCCGCCAAACATCGAACGCGCCGCATTGCCAAGGAAACTGCCGCCCCCCTGCCCCTGTGCAGCGCCGGCCTGCGCGGCCTGCAGCTGTCCCTCAAGCTCTTCAATGCGCTGGCTGGCCGCCTGCAGCGTCTGCTCCATCAAGATGACATTCTGCGCCATGATATAGGGCGCGTAGGGCTGCGCCCGCACCGCCTCGGCGATGAAATTTTCCGCCTGCGGATCGCGCTGCCCGCCGGAGTTGGCGCGAAGGCGGTCAAACAGGCCGGTCAGAAGCTGGCGTTCTTCGGGGGTCATGAAAATCTCCCTGTAATACGGATGCGCCCACGGGGGCGGCTTTCCGCCCAGAGTATATGGTGTGCAAATGTGACGGCGAAAAGATCAGCCAATGATGAAATTTTTGTAATTCGGCGCTGGACAGGAGGAACTGCCCGCTCAGGCAGCTGTGCCATTCAGGCTGTTTTGCGGATCCCAGCCATAGCGCACCGTCTCAAACCGCATGGCGCGCGTGTCGATCATCAGCAGACGCCGCACCAGCGACTCGCTGCCCGCGCCAAAGCCGCCGAGAATCTCGCGCATCACCTCCAGCGCCATCATGCAGCCGATGATTCCGGTCAGCGCCCCGAGCACACCCGCCTCGGCGCAGGCCGGGATTGAGCCGGGCGGCGGCGCTTCGGGGAACAGGCAGCGGTAGGTGGGATTGGGTTTGCCGTCCGCGCCGGTCTCGTGCGGGCGTAATGTGGTGAGCGTCGCGTCAAACTCGCCGACCGCGCCCGTGACGAGGGGCCGGCGGGCGCGGAAACAGGCGTCGGAAACCGTGTAGCGCGTGGCAAAATTGTCGGAGCCATCGGCGACCAGATCATAGTCCGCGATCAGGCTTTGCGCGTTGTCTTCCGTGATGCGGACCGCATGTTCCACAAGCCGCACATGCGGATTAAGCCGCGCCACCGCCCGAGCCGCGCTCGCCACCTTGGGCTGGCCAACCTCGCCGGTGGCGTGAATGACCTGCCGCTGCAGGTTGGACAGTGACACATGGTCATCATCGGCAACTCCGATAGTCCCGACCCCGCCCGCCGCCAGATACTGGATCAGCGGCGAGCCGAGGCCCCCCGCGCCAACCACCAGCACACGGGCGTTGCCCAGCTTGTGCTGGCCGGGGCCGCCAACGCCATGCAGCACAATGTGGCGGGCGTAGCGTTCAAGTTCGGAGGCGGAGAGCGGCATGGGCGCAAGGGTAGCATGGGAGCGCACGATGGACGAGAGCTGACTGCATCACGGAGTGCGCTGGACGAATTTGCAACCGGCTTGACACACTGCGCCGAATTCTTGCAATGTGTTGCATACTAACACATGCGCTTTTACTGGATCACTGCGATGTCGGCACTATCATCAACCATTTCTATCCGGCTGCCACCTGCTGCACGCAACAGGCTCGACAGCGCAACGGTCAGAACCCGCCGCTCCAGGTCCTTCCTGATGCAGAAGGCGCTGGAAAGGCATCTCGACGAGATCGAGCGGGAGGAGGCGCAGGCACCAGGCAAGCGCCGCCTTGCCACGATCCTTTCTTTGGGCGGTGCAGGTGTGGGCGATACGGGACCACGCACTCAGGACGAGATTGACAAGCATATCCGCTGGCTGCGCGACAATGGATAGCATAACAACAGACACTCTCGTATATATAGACACAAATGTATGGATATATTATTTGGAGGCTAACCCCGATTTTGTTCAGAAGGTGCGGGATGTCTTTGTCCGGGTTGAGGCCGTGGGAGCAAAGCTGTTTACCAATGAAATTACCATTGCGGAATGCCTGTATAAACCATCAAGGGACGGCAACTCCAGAGCGGTTGCCGCCTATGAGCAGCTTTTCGGCAGTGGCGAGGTGACCCTTACACCGCTTGACGGGGGTCTTGCAAAAAGAGCAGCCGTCAGCGGGGGACAGCTGGGACTGAAACTGGTTGATGCGATCCATTACATCGCTGCGCTTGAGCAGGGCTGCGATGTGTTCGTGACGTCTGACCGGCAGTTCAAGTCTGGCCCCGCAATGCAGGTGATGACGATCCTGCGATAAAAAAGGCGGGGTTGCCCCCGCCTTTCCGCATTCCAGAAACCCAAACCCAACGCCCTCACCCGTGCGCCAGCACCGCCAGCAGCAGCAGGGCCACGATATTGGTGATCTTGATGGCCGGATTGACTGCCGGGCCGGCCGTGTCCTTGTAGGGGTCGCCGACAGTGTCGCCGGTGACCGAGGCCTTGTGGGCGTCGCCGCCCTTCAGGTGCTTGACGCCGTCCTTGTCGATAAAACCATCTTCAAACGACTTCTTGGCATTGTCCCACGCCCCGCCGCCCGAGGTCATGGAAATTGCCACGAACAGGCCGTTGACGATGACGCCCAGCAGCGACGCGCCCAGCGCCGAGAAGGCCGAGGCCTTGGAGCCGGAAATCGCCAGCACGCCGTAGTACGCGACCAGCGGCGCGAGCACCGGCAGCAGCGACGGGATGATCATTTCCTTGATCGCGGCCTTGGTCAGCAGGTCGACGGCGCGGGCGTAATCGGGCCGCTCGGTGCCCAGCATGATGCCCGGCTTTTCCTTGAACTGGCGGCGGACTTCCTCCACCACCGAACCGGCGGCGCGGCCCACCGCTGTCATGGCAATGCCGCCAAACAGGTAGGGAATCATGCCGCCGAAGATCAGGCCCGCCACAACATAGGGGTTCGACAGGTCGAACGAAATCGCCGTCATGCCCTTGAAGTAGCTGTAGCCGGTTGCGCCCGCCTTGTTGGCCTCCTCAATGAAGTGGTTGAGGTCGTAGCTGTAGGCGGCGAACAGCACCAGCGCGCCAAGGCCCGCAGAGCCGATGGCATAACCCTTGGTGACGGCCTTCGTCGTGTTGCCAACCGCGTCGAGCGCGTCGGTCACATGCCGCACTTCCTTCGGCAGGCCAGCCATTTCGGCGATGCCGCCGGCGTTGTCGGTCACCGGACCAAAGGCGTCGAGCGCCACGATCATGCCCGCGAGGCCGAGCATGGTCGTCACTGCAATGGCGGTGCCGAACAGGCCAGCCAGCTGGAAGGTGGAGATGATGCCGAACACGATCACCATGGCCGGCAGGGCGGTCGATTCCAGCGACACCGCAAGACCCTGGATGACATTGGTGCCATGCCCGGTGACCGAAGCCTGGGCGATGGAAACCACCGGGCGTTTGCCGGTGCCGGTGTAATATTCGGTGATATAAACGATGAGGCCCGTCACCACGAGGCCAAGCAGCCCGCAGTAGAACAGGTTTGTCCCGGTGATCACTTTGCCGCCAACTGTGCCGATTTCACCCCAGCCGGTCATGAACTGGGTGGCCAGAGCCAGGCCTGCTATCGACAGCACGCCGGTGACGATCAGGCCCTTGTAGAGCGCGTTCATGATATTGTTGTCAGCGCCGAGCTTGACGAAATAGGTGCCGACGATGGAGGTGACAATGCAGGCCGCGCAAATGGCGAGCGGATAGAGCATGACCGAGCCAAGCAGGGCCGAGCCGCTGAAGAAAATCGCCGCCAGCACCATGGTGGCGACAACCGTCACCGCATAGGTCTCGAACAGGTCAGCTGCCATGCCGGCGCAGTCGCCGACATTGTCGCCGACGTTGTCGGCGATGGTGGCGGGGTTGCGCGGATCATCCTCCGGAATGCCGGCCTCAACCTTGCCGACAAGGTCGGCGCCGACGTCAGCGCCCTTGGTGAAAATGCCGCCGCCGAGGCGGGCGAAAATCGAGATCAGCGACGCGCCAAAACCGAGCGCAACGAGCGCATCCACAACCGAACGGTCGGACGGCGCAAAGCCGCGGAATCCGGTGAGATAGCCATAATATCCCGCAACGCCCAGAAGCGCGAGGCCGGCCACCAGCATGCCGGTGATCGCGCCCGCCTTGAAGGCGATGTCGAGGCCGGCGGCCAGCGACTTTGACGAGGCCTGCGCCGTGCGCACATTAGCGCGCACCGACACATTCATGCCGATGAAGCCCGCGAGGCCGGACAAAAACGCGCCGATGAAAAAGCCTGCCGCCACCAAGCCGCCAAGCAGAAACCAGATGCCCGCGAAAATGACGACGCCGACGATGCCGATGGTAAGGTACTGGCGCTTCAGGTAGGCCTGCGCGCCTTCGGCCACAGCGCCGGAAATCTCCTGCATGCGCTTCGAGCCAGCGTCTGCCGCCAGAAGTTCTCTCGTCGTCACCGCGCCATAGACGAGCGCCAGCAGCCCGCCCAATATGATCAGCCAAATCGGATTCATCGTGTCGTTTCCCCTTGAATACCTGGCCAGGACCGTACATCGCCCGGCAATAGCAGCGGACAGAGTCCAGCGAACGGGGAGCGAATCTCCCGCCCCGGCAATCTCGTCCGCGCGCCCCTATGACAGAAAGCCGCCACAATCGCAACGGCAGGCGCTACTGGTAAAAAGCCCTGAAAACCGCGCTCGCAGACTCTGGTTTAATCCGCTATAGCGCAGGCATGCCTGCTCGCCTCATCGCCACATCTGCCGCCCTTGCCGAGGCCTGCGCCCGCATGGCGCGGCACCCTTTCGTGACGGTGGACACCGAGTTCCTGCGTGAGACGACGTTCTGGCCTAAACTCTGCGTGATCCAGCTTGCAACGCCGGAAGAGGCGGTCGCGGTCGATGCGCTGGCCGAGACGCTGGACCTTGGTCCGTTCTTCGCGCTGATGGCGGACCCCGGCATCACCAAGGTGTTTCACGCGGCGCGGCAAGACCTTGAGATTGTCTGGAACCTGTCCAAGATCATCCCTGCCCCGCTGTTTGACAC
>JANLPP010000279.1:0-7817 GCA_031367295.1 Hyphomicrobiales bacterium
ATGCGCAGGCGCCCGGTGAAGGACGAGCCGCTGGTCTTGAAGCCGACCGGGGCCACGACACCAACCTGATTGGCGCCCGCCAGATTGAAGCGGAAGTTGCCCGTGGTGAGCGCGTTGTTGAGATGCGCATATTGGGCGTCAAGCGTCAGATCGAGGTTTTTGACCGGGGTCCAGGTAACGCCTGTGCCGATCAGCAGCTCGCGCCCGCGGCTGAAACCGCCCTGATCCCAGTTGTCCGCCCCTGAAGCGCCGCCGTAGCTCCACTGGGTGTAGGAGGCCCAGAGTTTCTGCACGAAGTTGGGTGCCCAGTAGTGCTTGATGCCGCCCTGCACATTCCAGCCCCTGCCCTTTTCGAGGCCGTAGCCGACAACCGCACCGACGCCATTGAGACGGGCGATGGCAACTGCATCGACGTCATTGCGCTGCAAGCCATTGGTGGTCTGGCCAAGATTGCCGCCAATGCCAAGATAGGATTTGGCCCCAACCGCATAGCCACCCTGCAGGTAGACTTCATCACCGGCCGCAAGCGAGGGCAGATTGATGGCAATGCCTGCCTGCACCGCCCAGCCAGTGCCACTGGCCTTGAACGCGCCAATCGCCGGGCCGGCAATCGTGTTGATCTGGTGCACCGCGCCGGAAATCTGCGCCTTGCCCCAGGCCTGGTCGACACGCAGCTGCGCCACGACGTCGGGCAGTTTCTCGCCGCCATAGGTCGCGGTCTGGTCATTTCTGACCCAGGGTGTGCCAACGCCTGCATTGGTGAACAGGCTGCCCTTGCCAATGCCGCCGCGGCGCACTGTCGGATCTTCAATCGAAACCGTACCCGAGAAGCCGCCACCGAAGCTGGCGGTATAAGCAAGAAGATGAGTTGTCGAATCTTCACCGCGCGAGAAGTCAAGTGGATAAGCGTCACCGTAGAAGGTGAAGAACGACTGCGCCCGGCCTGCGGTGATGCCCGCAAACTGCACAAAAGCCTTGTCGAGCGGAATGCCGTTGCCCAGAACGCCGTTGCCCAGAACGCCGCTGCCCAGAACGCCGCTGGCAGTTGCCAGCTCGTAGCGGATGAAGCCGCGCAGCGTGCCCCACGCCGTCTGCGAGCGGGCGTCCAGTTCAAGTCCGCCCAGTCCGCCGAAGCCGACCGAATCACGCGCCGCCGCCGAAACGCCGGTAATGGCGCTCAGCGCCGCATTGTCAGCATTGCCCAGCAGCCCGAGTACGGGCGGCGCAACTGGCAAAGGCCCGACAAACACGCCGCCAAGACCCGTGCCGCCCGTGGAACCAAAGCGGTTCTGGACATTGCGCACGGCATAGTCAGCGCGGGCATAGCCCGAAATTTTGAGGCAGGTGTCAGTGCCGGGAATGTAGAAATAGCCTGCGCCGTAGGTGTCGCAGATGCGGACATATTCGACCGCCGGGCCTTTGGAACGTGAGGGCAAATCGGCGGCAGAGGCCCCGGAGGTGGCAAGCAAGCCTGCCGCTGATCCGAGAAGTAGGCTCTTGGTGAGCGTCATAATGTGTTCTCCAGAATGTTGGACCCGTGAGGGAGATGATGGATTTGGCGGCTGCGAGGCTGACGGACCAAATGCGCGCTTGCGATTCGCCCGGTCAGGCTTGCGGCTGCCTGCCTGTGTTTCCCGTCGTTCGGCTGGGGCGGCCCGGCTCACGCCAGCCGCCTTTGCCGCGTTCGGGAATCTCCCGTTCGCCTCAATACAATGCAGCACACCCTAAGGTTGCACAATTAAAAGTTGCATTACCGCACGCATTGCGAGTGCAATGTGACAAAAATGTCGCGGATTTCTGAGGCCAACGCATGAAACCCCGGCGAAAAGCACCATGGGCCGCAAAGCCGCCGTCACGTCGAAAGTGGTGAAGTCTGGGGAATTGGCGGAGACGGAGGGATTCGAACCCTCGAGACCCGTTTCCAGGTCTGCTCATTTAGCAAACGAGTGCCTTCAGCCTCTCGGCCACATCTCCGCGCCGCCCGTGCCAGTGGCGGCGGGCGAATGCGTGGTTCATAGACCGGCGCGGGCGCGATTGGCAAGCTGCGAGTTGGCTTTGGCGGCACGGCCGCCGCTGATTCTGGACAGGCACCCGCAAAGCGCAGGCCTCAGCCGCGCGCGCGGCGCTCGAGGCGGCGGATGTCGAAGCTCACGCCGCCAATGATCTCGCGGTCGCCGCCAATGTCGGCAAAGCCCTCGCGCCGGTAGAACCGCAGCGCACCGTGATTCGTGTCAGCCGCCTCAAGCCTGATGGTCATCCCGGTGCGCTGGCGCGCCGCCAGCCAGGCGAGCAGCGCGACGCCAAGGCCGCGGCGCTGAAACTGCGGCAGCACATAAAGCCGCTGCACATGCAGGCAATCATCCTCGCGGCGCGCCATGGCGGTTGCCGCAGCTGCCCCGTCCACCAGCGCGACAGGTGTGTCAACACTTGCGTCGGCAACCAGCTGGCGCAGTGTTATCTCGCTGAGCAGAATGGCGGCCATGTCCGTCACAGCGCCGGCCCCGACTGCCGGGCCGTAGCTCGCCATCCAGCTCTGGCTGACGATGTCGCGAACGGCCGCGATGTCACCGGCTGTGGCCGGACGAATCGTCACGCAGCCACTCATGCTGTCCGCACCCTTGCGCGCATCCCGGCGCGGGCCGCTGTACCGCAGAGAGACCGCTGGACTATCCTGAAAGGCCAGCGGCTATGCCCGCTGGCCTTTCCGGTGGCTGTCCGCATCAGGCGGCGGCGGCGGCGGCCTTCGGCGCAGCGGGCGCCTTCTTGGCGCGCTTGACAACGGCCTTTTTGGCGACTGCCTTGCGGGCGGTCTTCTTGACAGCGGTCTTCTTGACGGCGGCCGTTTTCACGGCGGTCGCCTTGACAGCGGTCTTCTTCGCGACAGTCTTTTTCGCGGCGGCTTTCTTGACGACGGTCTTCTTCGCGGCGGCCTTCTTCACAGTCTTTTTCGCGGCGGCCTTTTTCACAGTCTTTTTTGCTACTGCCTTTGCCATTGTGGTCCCCTATAATTTTGCTGCCGGCGAGCTATATGAACGGGCATGCCGGTAACAGACATCGGTAGCGTAACTTCGTTAACCACTTGTGCAAAGTGTTTCTGCGCTGGCGCTTGACGCCCGCTGCCCGCAAGTGGCAGGAAAACAGGGCTTCTGCGGGTCCCGGCACCCATCGTTCGCCAGTGGCAGCGCAGCCGCAGCACAGCAGCGCCGGGCAGTCAGCGCAACAATCCGGCGCGGCGCCAGGGCAGCGCCTGTGCAGCAGCCAAACGCGCCGGCCTGGCGCGGCACCTGGCCTGCCTTCTCTTGGAGTTGCCTTATTTTCCGGCTGTCTTCACGGATTGCAGCCCCTTGTCTTCGGGCAGGAACTATTGCATGCCGCCGCGCGCCGGGACGCCATTTTGCAGGCGCATTGCTGCGCGGCGGGCTGACGCCTAGCATTGTCGGGCGGAACACTATCGGTGTTGCAGAGCAAAACTTTGACCGGCTTTTGCACACTGTGCGCAGCGCAAAAAATATCTGCGTATAATCCGCGCCGCCAAAAAAAAATGCGGGAATTATCCCCGCCGCGACACAAAACTTCAGAAAATCTCCGGCGTGGCGCCCGAATCAGCGCGCGCTGATTCGCGTGCCGCGCGCGCAAATCCGCGCCGCGCGGCAGCTGTCCGGAGCCTGCGATTCTCAAATGCCCAGACGCGATTTCAGCACGTCATTGACAGCTTGCGGATTGGCCTTGCCGCCGGTCTGTTTCATCACCTGCCCGACAAACCAGCCGAGCATGGTGGGCTTGGCAATGGCCTGCTGCGCCTTGTCGGGATTGGCCGCGATGATCGCGTCAACCGCACCCTCGATAGCGCCGGTGTCAGTCACCTGCCGCATGCCGCGCGCTTCAACCAGCGCGCGCGGATCGCCGCCTTCGCTCCAGACAATCTCGAACAGGTCCTTGGCAATCCTGCCGGAGATGACGCCCTCGCCGATCATGTCCACGATTGCGCCGAGCTGCTCGGCCGATACCGGTGATGCGGTGATGGCAAGGCCTTCCTTGTTCAGCCGCCCGAACAATTCATTGATCACCCAGTTGGCCGACAGTTTTCCGTCGCGCCCCCTGGCAACTGTCTCGTAAAACCCGGCCCATTCGCGTTCCATCACCAGCACGCCGGCGTCGTAGGATGCCAATCCATAGTCCTGCATGAAGCGCGCCTTCTTTGCGTCCGGCAATTCGGGCAGCTGCGCGGCCAGCGCATCAACAAAGGCCTGGTCAAACTCCAGCGGCAGCAGATCAGGGTCTGGAAAATAGCGGTAGTCATGCGCCTCTTCTTTGGAGCGCATGGCGCGCGTCTCACCCTTGCCCGGATCATAGAGCCGGGTTTCCTGGTCAATCCTGCCGCCATCCTCCAGCACGCCAATCTGGCGGCGCGCCTCCACATCAATGGCGTGGCCGATGAAGCGGATCGAATTGACGTTCTTGATTTCGCAGCGCGTGCCAAGCGCCGCGCCGGGCTTGCGCACCGACACATTGACGTCGGCGCGCAGGTTGCCCTTCTCCATGTCGCCGTCGCAGGCGCCGATATAGCGCAGGATGCTGCGCAGCTTGGCGACATAGGCGCGCGCCTCCTCGGCGCTGCGCATGTCCGGCTTCGACACGATCTCCATCAGCGCCACGCCCGAGCGGTTGAGATCGACAAAGCTCATCGTCGGCGACTGGTCGTGCAGCGATTTTCCCGCATCCTGCTCCAGATGGAGGCGTTCAATTCCTACAGTTATCTGCTCGCTGGCAGTCACATCAACGATCACCTCGCCCTCGCCGACGATCGGGTGCTTGTATTGCGAAATCTGGTAGCCCTGCGGCAGGTCCGGGTAAAAATAATTCTTGCGGTCAAACACCGAGCGCCGGTTGATCTGCGCCTTCAGGCCAAGCCCGGCGCGCACCGCCTGCGCCACGCATTCGGCATTGATGGTCGGCAGCATGCCGGGCATGGCGGCGTCCACCAGCGACACATTGCTGTTGGCCTCGGCACCATACAGCGTCGATGCGCCGGAGAACAGTTTTGACTGCGAGCTGACCTGCGCATGCACTTCGAGGCCGACGATGATTTCCCAGTCGCCGGTTGCGCCATGCACGTAGTTCGTCGTCTTGTTATGGCGTGTCATGTGTCCTGTGCCTTCTGGATTTTATGCGCGGCATAGCCGCTGAGCCAGCCCAGCGCCGCAAAGGCGGGTGTGCCGATGGCGAGGCCGCCGACAATGCCGTCACTGCCAAACGCCTGCTTGATGATAAGCAGCGCCATCAGCGCCGCAGTCAGCCAGAACAGCCAGCGCAAGGCGCTCAGGCAGCCAATCGCAACGGCTGTGGAAAGCGGCCCCATCATTCCCACCATGGCCTGGGCAATGTGATCCGCGGCGCGGCCTGTTCAATGACATGCGCCAGCGAGAACAAAGTCTCCTCGTCAAAGGCGCGCCCGATCAGCTGAAGGCCAAGTGGCAGCCCGTCAGCTGTCGTGCCGCCGGGAACCGCAATGCCGGGCAGCCCCGCCATGTTCACGGTTACGGTGAAGACGTCATTGAGATACATTTCCACCGGATCAGCGCTGCCTTTCTCGCCAATGCCAAAAGCGGCAGTGGGGGTTGCGGGCGTCAGGATCGCATCGACGCCCGACGCATAGGCGTCCTCAAAATCGCGCTTGATCAGCGTGCGGATTTTCTGCGCGCGCACGTAATAGGCGTCATAATAGCCCGCTGACAGCACGTAGGTGCCAATCATGATGCGGCGGCGCACCTCTGCGCCAAAACCGGCGGCGCGCGTCTTCTCATACATGCTGGCAATATCCTTGCCCGGCACGCGCAGCCCGTAGCGCACGCCATCATAGCGCGCGAGGTTCGACGAGGCCTCGGCGGGCGCGACAATATAATATGCAGGCAGCGCGGTCTTCGTGTGCGGCAGCGATATTTCAGCGATCTTCGCGCCTGCCGCCTTCAGCCAGGCGATGCCTTCGCTCCACAGTTTTTCGATTTCGGCGGGCATGCCGTCAAGGCGGTATTCTTTGGGAATGCCAATGGTCATGCCTTTGACCGAACGCCCGATGGCGCTTTCATAATCGGGCACCTGCCGGTCAACGCTGGTCGAGTCCTTTGCATCAAAGCCCGCCATGGAGGCGAGCAGGATGGCGGCGTCACGCGTGGTGCGGGCGATGGGGCCCGCCTGGTCAAGCGAGGAGGCAAACGCCACCATGCCCCAGCGCGAGCAGCGGCCATAGGTGGGCTTGATGCCGACCGTGCCGGTAAAGGCGGCAGGCTGGCGGATCGAGCCGCCGGTGTCCGAGGCTGTTGCAGCAAGGCAGAGATGCGCGGCCACCGCCGTTGCCGATCCGCCCGAGGATCCGCCCGGTGTCAGCAGGCCGCGCCGGCCATCGGCCAGCGCGGCGCGGGCCTGCGCGACGCTCCAGTTGGGCGGCAGCCAGGGCGAGGCGACCGGACCGTAACACGATGTTTCGTTGGCCGAGCCCATGGCGAACTCGTCCATGTTGAGCTTGCCCAGCATGACCGCGCCATCGCGCCACAGGTGGCTGGTGACGGTCGACTCATATTCCGGCTTGAAGCCTTTGAGTATGTTGCTGCAGGCCTGCGTATGAACGCCCCGCGTGGCGTAAAGGTCCTTGATGCCAAGCGGCAGGCCCTCCAGCGCACCGCCCTCGCCACGCCCCAGTCTGGCATCGCTGGCGTCGGCCTGCTGCAGGGCGTGCTCTGGTGTTTCAGCCACAAACGCATTGAGGGCGCGGGCTTTTTCAATGGCGGCAATATGGGCCTGTGTGATTTCCCTCGCGGATATTTTCCTTGCCTTCAGCGCATCGCGTGCGGCGGCAAGGGTGAGGCGGGTGAGGTCAGTCATTATTCAATCACCTTCGGCACCGTAAAAAATCCATCCTCGCTCACCGGCGCATTCTTCAGCACGCTTGCCGCGATGCCGCCGTCGCTCACCACATCGGCGCGCAGCCGCAGCCGCATCGGCATCACCGATGTCATCGGCTCGATGCCATCCACATTGACCGCGTTCAGCGCCTCGACAAAGGCCAGCATGGCATTGATCTCGCCTTGCAGATGCGGCAGCTCGGAGGGCTCGACCGCAATGCGGGACAGATGGGCAATGCGGCGGACGGTCGCCTGATCGACGGACATGGAAGCTCCGGTGGTGATGCTGTGGCGCGCCTCATACATGGCGCGGCCATCGTGCGCAATTCTGCCAAAGCAAGTCTGTCGCTGCCAAAGCACGTCACGCGCCAATGGCGCAGGCCGGCCAGCCGTGCTAGCGCGGGCCATCATGGCGAGCCTCATCCTGACGATTGAAGACCTTGCGCCGACGCTGGCGCGCCATGCGCGGCTGATCGGCATTGATCCGGGCACCAGGACCATCGGCCTTGCCCTCAGCGATGTCGAGCGGCGCATCGCCTCGCCGCTGGAGACAATCGTGCGCAGCAAATTCAGCGCTGACGCGGCGCGTCTGCTGGCGCTGGTGGCAAAACACCAGGCGGCGGCGCTGGTGCTCGGCCTGCCGCTCAACATGGATGGCACCGAGGGGCCGCGGGCCCAGGCCACGCGCGCCTTTGCCCGCAATCTTGGCGGCCTTGGCGCGCCGCCCATCGTGTTCTGGGACGAGCGCCTGTCAACTGTGGCCGTCACACGCACCCTGATCGAGCAGGATTTTTCGCGCGCCAGACGTGCCACCCTGGTCGACAAGATGGCGGCAGCGCATATTCTGCAGGGCGCGCTCGACCGGCTGGCTTTTCTGAAGGCCGCAAGGCCGCCCGAGGCGCAATAAAAAAGGACGCC
>JANLPP010000014.1:0-5609 GCA_031367295.1 Hyphomicrobiales bacterium
GTTGCCGAGTAGTGGTCGCCGTCGCCTGCCAGATCACGAATCTCGACGCGGGCGTCGGGCAGGGCTTGCTTGATCAGCGCTTCAATTTCCTGCGGCTGCATGGCCATGGGCGTGGTCCTTTTTGGGTTTCATGACGGTGTCGATGCGCGCGGCAATGTCGCGCGCTGCCTCGTTGCACGGCACGGTCACGCCGCCGGCCAGCATGATGTTGCACTTTGTCGGCTCGATCTGCTGCACCGCAATGATGCCGCTGGCAACAATGAAGTTGCTTCCGGCGAGGGACTTCACCTCAATAAAAATACTGCCGCTCATGCGTCCCAAGCCTTCCGGTATATCAGCCCGCCGCGCCGGCCATATAGTCTGGCAGCCATGATTCGTGCGCGGCCTCAAGATCGGTCAAGCTTATGGGCGGGCAGCCCGGCAGGGTCAATGCGCCGCCCCCGGTCCTGCCGATGATCAGCGCCGCAACGCCGGCCGAGCCGGCATCCCGCATGATATGCGGCGCGGCGATCATTGACACGGTGAGCAGGTAACGGCCCTGATCCTCGCCAAACAGAAACGCCGCCTCGGTCAGGTCAAACGGCGAGAAGGTCAGGGTCGCGCCAATGCCGCCGGCCATGCACATTTCGGCCAGCGCCACCGCAAGGCCGCCGTCCGACAGGTCATGCACGCAGCTCGTGGTCGAGCCTTCGATCAGCCCGCGCACATAGTCGCCGTTGCGTTTTTCGGCGGCGAGATCGACGGGGGGCGGCGCGCCCTCCTCCCGCCCGCAGATGTCGCGCAGATAGAGCGACTGCCCGAGCCAGCCCTGGGTTGAACCGACGAGCACAATTGCCTGATCGGGCGCGTTAAACCCGACGCGGGCGACGCGCGCCACGTCCTTGACATAACCGACGCCGCCGATGCTGGGCGTCGGCAAAATGCCCTTGCCCTGCGTCTCGTTGTAGAGCGAGACATTGCCGGACACGATGGGGAAATCCAGCGCCTTCGCCGCCGCGCCAATGCCCTTGATGCAGCCGACAAGCTGGCCCATGGTTTCGGGTTTTTCCGGATTGCCGAAATTCAGGTTGTCGGTCAGCGCCATCGGCCAGGCGCCCGCCGCCGTCAGATTGCGCCAGGCCTCGGCCACCGCCTGCTTGCCGCCCTCAAACGGGTCGGCCTCGCAATAGCGCGGCGTCACGTCTGTGGTCAGCGCCAGCCCCTTTGGCCCCGCGCCGATGCGCACCACGGCGCTGTCGCCGCCGGGGCGCTGAATCGTGTTGCCGCCGATGATGGTGTCATACTGCTCCCACACCCAGCGTTTTGAACACAGGTCCGGCGAGCCGATCAGTTTCAGGAGCGCGTCGCGCGCAGGCATCGGAGCGGCCACATCAGCGGCGCGGATCACCGCCTGCTTCGGCGTCTCCACCCAGGGCCGGTCATACAGCGGCGCGTCGTCGCCCAGCTGCTTGATCGGCAGGTCGGCCATGACCCGCCCGCCATGTTTCACCACAAAGCGCAGCGTGTCCGTCGTCTTGCCGATCACTGCGAAATCCAGACCCCATTTCACAAACACCGCCTTGGCCTGCTCCTCCTTCAACGGATCAAGCACCATCAGCATGCGCTCCTGGCTCTCCGACAGCATCATTTCATAGGCCGTCATGCCGGTCTCGCGGCAGGGCACCTTGTCGAGATCAAGTTCAATGCCGAGATTGCCTTTAGCTCCCATCTCGACAGCGGAGGAAGTCAGCCCCGCCGCGCCCATGTCCTGGATGGCGATGACAGACCCCGTCTTCATCAGCTCCAGACAGGCCTCCAGCAAAAGCTTTTCAGCGAAAGGGTCGCCGACCTGCACAGTGGGGCGCTTCTCGTCGGCGTCCGCCTCAAAAGCGGCGGAGGCCATGGTCGCGCCATGGATGCCGTCGCGCCCGGTCTTCGACCCCAGATACACAATCGGGTTGCCCACCCCCGTCGCCTTGGCGTAAAAAATCTCGTCCTTGCGGGCAATGCCCACCGCCATGGCATTGACGAGGATATTGCCGTCGTAGCGCGGGTGGAAGGCGACCGAGCCGCCCACCGTCGGCACGCCAAAACTGTTGCCATAGCCGCCGATGCCGGCCACCACGCCGCTGACCAGATGCCGCGTTCTGGGGTGCGAGGGCGCGCCAAAACGCAGCAGGTTGAGGCAGGCGACAGGCCGCGCGCCCATCGTGAACACGTCGCGCAATATGCCGCCGACGCCGGTTGTCGCGCCCTGATAGGGTTCGATAAAGGAGGGGTGGTTGTGGCTCTCCATCTTGAAAATGCAGGCGTCGCCATCGCCAATGTCAATGACGCCGGCGTTTTCCCCCGGCCCCTGAATGACCCATGGAGCGCTGGTCGGCAGCGTCTTCAAATGCAGCCGCGAGGATTTATACGAGCAATGCTCGTTCCACATGGCGGAAAAAATGCCAAGCTCGGTGAAGCTGGGCACGCGGCCGATCAGCTTGAGGATGCGCTGGTATTCATCAGGCTTGAGGCCGTGGCTGGCAACCAGCCCGGCTGTAATCTCGGGTTCGCGCGCGTGCAACCGGTGTCTCCCTGCGTGCCAGACTGCGCCCCGATTAACGGCATAGGCTGGCGGGCGCAATGGCCGCGCCTGTTTCAGGACGGCAGCCGTCGCGCGCGTGGCCGCACTGCCTTCACCAGGCAAATGTCTTGCGAATATTGATTATATGGATAGTATGGATGTTTGCCCGGAGCTGCCCATGCGCACATTCACAACCGCCGATCTCAACAAGCAGGTTGGCGAAGTCACCAATGCCGCTGGCAGGGCGCCTGTGGTCATCACCCGCCATCGCAAGCCACGCTTTGTGCTGATGAGCGTCGAGTATTACCAGCACCTCCAGTCGAAAGATGATCCACGCCGCGTCTATGGCCCTGGCGAGACGCCCGACAACATCGCCGCGCTGTTTGCGGACCAAATCGGGCGGCTGGCACAGGGGGAAGGCTATGACGACGCCCCGTGAGTTTCGTCCGGGCGATGTCATCGCGTATCCCTACCTATGGAAATGGCAGAGTGCGCGCGGCGAAACTGAAGGCCGCAAGACGCGTCCTGTGTGCGTTGTCATTGCGGTGGCCAACCCGCGCGACGGCCTGACACATCTTGCCATGCTGGCGATTTCCAGCAGCCCTCCTGTGGCGGAGGGTATGGCTCTTGAAGTTCCCGAAATCGAATGCCGCCGCGCCGGCTTGAGTGACCTGAAAAGGGCCTGGGTCAGCATCAACGAATACAATTACGACATTGCAGAACACTCATTCTATCTGGAAGCGCAACCAGAGCCGTCCGGGCGGTTCAGCAAGCCGTTCATGATGCGGCTTGCGGCGGCGTTCGCTCCGCTATTCAGCCAGCGGAAGGGCCGTGTTGACCGGACCGAGTGATTGCCGGTTTCCTTGAAGCTGCCAATGGCCGCGCCTGTTTCAGGACGGCACAGACCGGACAGCTGGCCGGATGCAAAATCCAGTTTTGGGAAGCCGCCCGTCCAGAAACCCCGCAAAACCTGCCGTGCCGGAGGTATCACGGTAAATTTTGGGTTAAAGCAACCACAGAAGCGCTGGTCCCGGAATTGAACACTCTGTCTCAACCGATGGAGAGCCACGATGACCAAAGTTGTTTCTGCCAAGTCCACCCAGCCCACCTTGCACAGCGCCTTCGCCCGCGACGAAAAAGGCGGGGTCGCCATCACCTTCGGGCTGGCGCTGGTGCCGATGCTGCTGTTCATGGGCGCGGCCATCGATTATTCGCGCGCCAATGCCGAGCACACCCGGCTGCAGTCAGCCGTTGACGCGGCGGTCCTCGCCCTGGCGCATGAGCCCAAAAATACCCCCCTCGCCACCATGCAGACCAAAGGGCAGAAACTTTTCGCCGCGAATTTCTTGCCCGAGGGCGGCGGCGCGGTCCCAAGCATCAACATCAATGTCACGGCAAAGACCATCAGCGGCAACGCGAGGAGCGACCTGCCGACCTCCTTCATCAGGCTTGGCGGGCAGAATGCCATCACTGTCGGCGCAAGTTCGGTCGCCTCCTACGGCACCAAGAACATCGAGCTGGCGCTGGTGCTGGATAACACCGGCTCCATGGCGCAGAACGGCAAGATTCAGGCGCTGCGGGCCTCGGTCAGCGGCCTGATCGACAAGCTGAAGGCAACCTCGCAGGTTCCCGGCGACGTCAAGGTGTCGCTGGTTCCCTTCACCACGCAGGTCAAGGTTACGACGGCACTGAAGAATGCCGCCTGGCTGCGCTGGGACGTGACGCTGGAAAACACCGGCCTTTCCTTGCTGGAGCGCGCCCCGCCGACGCCCGCCGCATGGACCGGCTGCCTGTCGGACCGCGACCAGACCTATGATGCCCAGAGTGTGCCCGCCAATGGCCTCCAGTCAAAATACCCGGCTTCAAAATGCCAGAACGACGGCCTGCTGCCGATGGCATTTCTGACCACAGACCTAGAGGCCATCCGCACCGAGTCGAACCTGATGCAGCCGCTCAACAACACCAATGTGACGGTGGGCTTTGTCAATGGCATGTCCACGCTGCGCTCCGACCATCCTTTCGGCACCGGCGCGGTCGATAATGCCGACACGGTCAAATTTCTCGTCCTGCTGACCGACGGCGACAACACCGCCAATCGCTATGGCGACAACCGCTACAGCGCGTTGATTGGCGCGCCGGTCATTGACTCGCGCCTCGCCGCCGCCTGCACCCAGGCCAAAAGCGATGCCAAGGTCAAGGTCTTCACCATCCGCGTCATGGATGGCAACGCTGCCCTGCTCAAGAGCTGCGCCACCACGCCGGAAATGTACTACGACGTGCAGAATGCCGCGCAGATGCAGGGAGTGTTCGACGACATCGCCCGCGCCATCACCAATATTCACCTGCAAAGCTGAGCGGCGCGCTCAGGACAGGGGTCAAAAAAACGGGGCGCCTGCGAAGGCGCCCCGGTTTTTTTGTCTGCCCCGCCTGTTTCGTCTCAGGCGCGACCCACCGTCACGCCGGGCAGCGCCCGCATCGGGGCCGGCAGCGCCTCGATTTTTGTCATGCCGTCCTTGACCGCCTCCTGCACCTTCTCAAAGGCGCGCACCTCGATCTGCCGCACCCGTTCGCGCGAAATATTGAACTCGGACGACAGATTCTCCAGCGTCTCCGGCTCTTCGGCGAGGCGGCGCGCCTCAAAAATGCGGCGCTCGCGCGGGTTCAGCACCATCAGCGCCCGCGTCAACGCCACATGGCGGTTGCTGCTTTCTTCCCGCGCAACGATCAGCGTCTCCTGGCTCGCGGTTTCATCCACCAGCCAGTCTTGCCATTCGCCCTCGCCCTCCTCGCGCAGCGGCGCGTTGAGCGAAGCGTCGCCCGACAGTCGGCGGTTCATATCCACCACTTCCTTCTCGTGCACGCCGAGTTTTGTCGCGATGATCTTGACCTGATCGGGCCGCAGGTCGCCGTCCTCCAGCGCCGAAATCTGGCTCTTGGCCTTGCGCAGGTTGAAGAACAGTTTCTTCTGGTTTGCCGTCGTGCCCATCTTGACCAGCGACCACGAGCGCAGCACATATTCCTGGATCGAGGCGCGGATCCACCACATCGCGTAGGTGGCGAG
>JANLPP010000300.1:0-4081 GCA_031367295.1 Hyphomicrobiales bacterium
GAGGCCGACGGTCCAACGCACGCGCATCCGCCCCTCACTTGTCATGAAAAAAATCATACACCAGTTTTGCCGTCGCCGCATTGATGCCCGGCGTTTTCTCCAGATCGCCGAGGCCGGCATGCGACAGCGCCTTGGCGGTGCCGAACGCCTGCAGCAGCGCCCGCTTGCGGGCAGGCCCTATCCCGGCAATCTCGTCGAGCGGACTCTTCACAAATTCCCTGGAGCGCTTGGCCCGGTGCGTGCCGATGGCAAAGCGGTGCGCCTCGTCACGCAGACGCTGGATGAAAAACAGCGCGGCGTCGCGCGGCGGCAGCCTGAAGGGGGCTTTGCCCTCAACATAAAACGTCTCGCGCCCGGCGTCCCGGTCCGGCCCCTTGGCGATGCTGGCGATTCTCACGCCGGTGACACCCAGCCCGGCAAGCGCGGCACGCGCCGCCGCAAACTGGCCGGGGCCGCCGTCAATCAGGATCAGGTCCGGCCAGGCCGGGAAGGCGGCGGGATCGTCCGGCGTCTCGTCTTCAAGCTTTGCCTCCGCGGTGTCTGCGTCCGCCTCCCCGGCGGGAGACGAGTCGCTCGCAGCCCGCGGCACTTCCTTTATCAGCCGCGCAAACCTTCGGCTCAAGACCTCGCGCATCATGGCGTAATCATCGCCCGGCGTCAGCGCGCCGCTCTTGAAATTGAAGGTGCGGTAGTGTGTTTTCATAAAGCCCGACGCGCCCGCCACAATCATCGCGCCCACGGCGTTGGCACCCATGATATGCGAGTTGTCATAGACCTCGACGCGGCGCAGCGGCGTCTTCACGTCAAAGGCCAGAGCCAGCGCGGCGAGCAGCTTTTGCTGCCCCGCTGTCTCGGCATGCTTGCGGCCCAGCGTCTCGCGGCCATTGTGCGCGGCATGGTCAACCAGGTCTTTTTTCTCGCCCCGCTGCGGCACGGCGATCTCGATTCTGCGCCCGGCGCGCAATGACAGCGCCTCGGCGAGCAGATCCGCGTTCTCCACCGCATGCGACAGCAGAATCAGGCGCGGGGCAGGTTTATCCTCATAGAATTGCGCCAGAAACGCATCGAGCACGTCGCCCAGCGACAGGGTGCGGTCGGCGCGCGGAAAATAGGCGCGGTTGCCCCAGTTCTGGAAAGTGCGGAAGAAAAACACCTCAATGCAGAACTGCCCCGCCTGCTCACAGATGGCGAAAACATCGGCCTCCTCGATGCCTTGCGGATTAATGCCCTGCTCGCCCTGAATGGCCGAGAAAGCCGCGATGCGGTCACGCAGCCGGGCGGCGCGCTCGAATTCCAGCGCCTCTGCGGCCTCGTTCATCTCGCTGGCCAGCCGCTGGCGCACCTCGATGCTTTTGCCCGACAGAAAATCCCGCGTCTCGCGCACCAGTTCCGTGTAGTCTTGCGGCGACACTTCGTTCGTGCAGGGCGCGGCGCAGCGTTTGATCTGATGCAGCAGGCAGGGCCGGGTGCGGTTGGAAAAATATGAGTCCGTGCAGGTGCGCAGCAGAAACGCGCGCTGCAGCGCATTGAGCGTGCGGTTGACCGCCCACACCGAAGCGAACGGACCAAAATAATCGCCCTTGCGGTTGCGCGCCCCGCGATGTTTGGTCAGCTGCACGCAAGGATGGTCGGCGGCCAGCAGGATATAGGGAAAACTCTTGTCGTCGCGCAGCAGCACATTGAAGCGCGGCTTCATCTGCTTGATATAATTGGCCTCCAGCAGCAGCGCCTCGGGTTCGGTTTCCGTGGAGACAAACACCATCGAGGCGGTGGCCGCGATCATCCGGGCGATGCGGCTGACATGACCGGCGGCGCGGGTATAGCTGGCAACGCGCTTTTTGAGGCTGCGCGCCTTGCCGACGTAGAGCACCTCGCCATCGGTTCCCAGCATGCGGTAGACGCCCGGCCCCATCGGCAGGGTTTTCCAGTGCTCGCGGATAACCTCGGCACCGCGCCGCACGGAGGCGGGGGCGGCCGCTTCCTCAGGCCCTTGCACGATTGGTAACAGGTCCGCTTCATCGCCATCATCGGGCAATGCGTCGTCTGGCGGCAGGTCGGTTTTCGGGTGACTCATGGCGGTGAGACTTAAGCATCCTGAACGAAAGGGGAAGCCCTGTTGTGGATACGTGCAGGCCGACGCTGGACCAGCGGCGCTTTAGGCGTTACCAAAGGCTTAACAAAATCTTGACAAAGGCCGGCCACCCCGGCGGGGCGGACACATGCGGAAAACCACACCGGCAGGGAAAATGCAGCAGACCGGGCGGGCCGCGCTCGCGGTTGCGCTGCTGGCCTTTCCGCTTGGCGGCTGCATTGATCAGGCTTCCGACCTTCAGGCCGCCAGCGTCACGCCTGCCGGTGTTCCTGTCGGCGCGGCCCTTGTGCGCCGTGCGGATGTCAGCCCGGGCGGCGCAGCGCTTGCGCTGGCCAGTCTTGAGGGGCCGCCCCCGGCTTTGAGCGCCCGTTTTGTGCAGGCGCTTGTAGCGGCCGCTGGTCCGCGCGAAATTGTGCTGGCCGAGGCAGCCAGGGCCCGGTATCTGGCGCGCGGCTATCTGACCACCTATCCGGTTGAGGGCGGCATTGCCTTTGAATATGTCTGGGACGTGTTTGAGAACGGCAAAGCCAGGGCGCAGCGGCTGAACGACGCGGTTGTTGTCAAGGGCAGTGGCGGAGCCGAGGCGTGGAGCCTTGCAACAGACCAGGTTCTGGCCAGTCTTGCCGCCAAAAGCGCCGATGAGCTGGCGGCTTTCCTGTCCAACACACCGGAGGCTGCCGCTGCGGCCAGGGTCGGGCGGCCGACGGTCGCGTCGGCCGGCGCCGCGCTGAAGCCGCTGGGCTACGCGCCTGCCAACTAGCCGCCTGATGCAGGCGCTGCGGGAACGCTGCGCCAATTCGTGTGTTGTTCCTGCACGCCCTGACTGCTATTGACCGGCCGGTCAGGCAGGCCCGCCGCCGCGTTGATGGAGTTCAAGGAATGCACGCAAACATGAAGCTTCTTGCGGGCAATTCCAATCGTCCGCTGGCCGAAGCGATCGCTGCGTACATTGGTGATCCTTTGACCAGGGCACAGGTCAAGCGCTTTGCGGACCTCGAAATTTTTGTTGAAATTCAGGAAAATGTGCGCGGGCGGGACGCATTCATCATCCAGTCGACATCCTATCCCACCAATGACAACCTGATGGAGCTGCTGATCATGGTGGATGCGCTGCGCCGGGCGTCGGCGCGCCGCATAACTGCGGTGATGCCATATTTTGGCTATGCCCGGCAGGACCGCAAGCCCGGCCCGCGCACGCCCATCTCCGCCAAGCTCGTCGCCAATATCATCACCCGGGCCGGGGTGGACCGCGTTTTGACGGTTGACCTGCATGCCGGGCAGATTCAGGGCTTTTTTGACATACCGGTGGATAATCTGTTCGCCATTCCCATTCTGGTGCGTGACATCCGGGAACATCTGGAGCTGCGCAACGTCATGGTGGTGTCACCTGATGTGGGCGGGGTGGTGCGCGCCCGGGCGCTCGCCAAGCGCATCGACGCGCCGCTGGCCATCGTCGACAAGCGCCGCGAGCGGGCGGGCGAATCGGAAGTGATGAACATCATCGGTGACGTAAGAGGCAAGAGCTGCATCCTGTTTGACGATATTGTCGATTCGGGCGGCACGTTGTGCAACGCGGCGGACGCGCTGATTGCGCAGGGCGCGCGCGACGTCTCCGCCTATATTACCCACGGCGTGCTGTCCGGCGGCGCTGTGGCGCGCATTGCCGGATCAAAGCTCAAAGAACTGGTGATCACCGATTCGATCCAGGCCACTGAAGCGATCAAGGTCGCGCGCAATATCCGCGTGGTGCCGATTGCGCCACTGATCGGCGAGGCCATTGCCCGAATCGCCCGCGAAGAAAGTGTATCCAGCCTGTTCGATGATTTTCCCTTCGTGGCCAGGCCTGCCATTCGCGAGCCGGACGACGCACAGGGTGACTTGCTACGCCAGAAAAAAAGAGACAAGGTCACCTCAGGGCAAGCGTAACCGAGGCTGCCCGAACCGAGTAACACCATGGCAAAGAGCAGAAAATCCCTCGCCCGCATGTCG
>JANLPP010000327.1:0-6873 GCA_031367295.1 Hyphomicrobiales bacterium
TGACATGATGGCCTATCTCGCCATGATGGCGGTGCGGCTGCTTGAGCTGCACCGGGTGCTGAAGCCGACGGGGTCGCTGTATTTGCACTGTGATCCGACGGCGAGCCACTATCTCAAAATATTGCTGGATGCGGTGTTTGGGAAACATCAATTTTTGAGCGAAATAATCTGGAAACGGACTTTTGCGCATGGCTCTGCAAGAAGGTTTGGACCAGTCCATGATGTGTTATTCTTGTACTCAAAAAACGGAGATCATACTTGGCGTGATCTAAAAATTGGTCACGATGATGTATATGTCGAAAAACACTTTCGTGCCTTTGATGAAATTCGAAAAGAGAAATTTCAAGCAATCTCTCTGACTGGTGCGGGGAAGCGGCGCGGTGAAAGCGGCATGCCTTGGCGAGGTGTTGATCCAACTATTTCAGGTCGGCATTGGGCCTTGCCTCGCAACATTTTGGAGAAGGAAGGAATAGAGAAAAACTCCACTCACGATAAGCTTGATGCCTTGGACAAAGCCGGCCGTATTTACTGGCCCAAGGTACAAGATGGGGTTCCTCGGCTAAAATGGTTTGTTTCGGATTTAGATGGAGCGCGTTTGGGTGACGTGTGGGCTGACATTTCGCCGATTTCGGCTCAAGCCAAAGAGCGCTTGGGTTACCCCACCCAGAAACCTGTTGCCCTTCTTGAGCGAATTGTTGCCGCGTCATCAAATGAAGGCGATCTTGTTCTTGATCCATTTTGTGGCTGCGGAACAACGATTCACGCATCGCAAAAATTGAATCGGCGCTGGATTGGCATAGATATCACTCATCTTGCGATTGGGCTGGTCCGCAACCGGTTAAGTGAAGCGTTTGGGCAAATAAACTTCAACACTGTTGGTGTTCCCAAGGATTTTGACGGAGCTCGCGCCCTTGCCAAGCAAGACAAATACGAATTCCAGAAATGGGCGCTCTCCATGGTTAAAGCGCAGCCCTACCGGGGCGGCAAAAAGGGTGGCGACGGCGGGGTTGACGGGCTGCTGTACTTTAAACCAGATGGCAAAAAGACAGAGAAAGCCATTGTCTCGGTCAAGGGCGGGCAAAGCCTGACGCCTGCCATGGTCAAAGACCTGATCGTCACTGTTGACCAGGAGGGCGCCAAGATGGGCATTTTCCTGACCCTTGAGGTACCGACCAAAGGCATGACTGCGCAGGCCGCCGCAGCCGGCATTTACAAGACCGAGTATGGCGAGTTTCCGAAAATCCAGATTGTAACCATCGGGCAGCTTTTCCAGCCCGCAAACCCCATCCGCATGCCCTGGCAGGACACCTCCGTCTTCAAAAAAGCCAGGCGCGAAAAAACCGAACATCAAACCGATCTGGACCTCTGACATGACCCAGCACATCGCCGTCCTGATGGGCGGCTGGTCCGCCGAGCGCGAAGTTTCCTTGCGCACGGGGGCAGGCTGCGCCAAAGCCCTGCGCTCCGAAGGCTTCAAAGTCACCGAAATCGACGTCACGCGCGACATTGCCGGCGTGCTGGCGGCGCTGAAACCCGACGTCGCCTTCAACGCCTTGCACGGGCGGGTGGGCGAGGACGGGACCATTCAGGGCATTCTGGAAATTCTGCGCATCCCCTATACGCATTCGGGCGTGCTCGCCTCGGCGCTGGCGATGCAGAAGGACACCGCCAAAATCGTGCTTGCCGCAGCGGGCGTGCCGGTGGCCAGAGGGTTAACGGTCAGCCGCCACGAGGCGGCCAGGTGCCATGTGCTGGAGCCGCCTTATGTCATAAAACCCATCAACGAAGGCTCCTCGGTGGGCGTCATCATCGTCAAGGACGGGCGCTCGCATCCGCCCCAGGAGCTGGGGCGGGCGGACTGGGCGTTTGGCGAGATGGTGCTGGCCGAGGCCTTTGTCGCCGGGCGCGAACTGACCTGCGCCGTGATGGGCGGCAAGGCGCTGGATGTCATCGACATCCGGGCGGCGGACGGCGGCTGGTACGATTATCACGCTAAATATGCCGCAGGCGGATCAATCCATGTGCTTCCGGCGAATCTTAAACAAAATATTTACCATCATGTCCAAGAGTTGGCGGTGATGGCTCATAAGGCCCTCGGCTGCCGCGGCGTAAGCCGCACAGACTTTCGGTATGACGACCGCCCCGGAGGTACGGGCGAGCTCGTCGTGCTGGAAGTCAACACCCAGCCGGGCATGACTGAGACATCCCTGGTGCCGGAACTGGCTGCATACGCCGGCTATTCGTTTGGTGAGCTTGTAAAATGGATGGTGGCGGACGCTTCCTGCGATCGATAGGCCAAAGTGGCGTGCTGGGTCGTATCCCCATGCCGCATCCCAATCCTGTGCTTGCCTGGGTTTTGACTGTCGCGGTCATTGGCGCGGCAGGGGTTTTGGGTGCAGTGCGGGGTGGCCAGTATGACGCCCTGGTGGCGGCGCATGGCGCGCCTCTCGATATTGCCGCGCGCACCATCGGTTTTGACATCAAGGCCGTGTCCATCAGCGGGCTGAAGGAACTGTCGCAGACCCAGGTGCTGGACCTCGCCGGCATCGGCCCGAAGAATTCGCTGGCTTTCCTCAGCGTGCGTGACGTGCGCGCCCGTCTCATGCAGTCGCCCTTCATTCAGGATGCCAGCGTCCGCAAACTGTTTCCGAGCCAGCTGGAGCTGAAAATCACCGAGCGCGAGCCGTTTGCGCTGTGGCAGAAGGACGGCAAAATTGTTGTCATCGCCCGCGATGGAACCGTGCTTGACCCGGCCGATCCGGAACAGTTCGGCAATCTGCCGTTTGTGGTCGGCGAAGATGCCAACCTGCACGCCGAGGACTATGCGGCGCTGGTGGATTCGTTCGGCGATTTGCGCGGCCAGGTCAAAGCCGGGGTGTTCGTTGCCGGACGCCGCTGGAATCTCAGGCTGGCCTCGGGTCTCGACATAAAACTGCCCAATGAGCAGCCGCTCAAGGCGGTTCAGAAAATCATTGAACTCAATCGTCTGGCGCGCATCCTCGACAAGGACATCAACTCAATTGACCTGCGCCAGCCGGGCCGCATCGTGGCGCGGCTGACGATGGAGGCTGCTGACGCGCGCAGCGAGGCGCGCCGGCCAAAGTCCGCCGGCCGGGGAGGTGCCGTATGAGCGCCCGCAACGTCGCGCCGCGCCTGCGTCCGCTCGCTCCTGGCAAGAGCGTCATTCTTTCAGTTCTCGACATTGGCACGTCCAAGGTTGCCTGCCTTATCGCGCGGCTGACACCCGCCGACAGCGCCGCCGCAACCGGGCGCCGCACCCACACGGCCACCGTGCTCGGCATAGGGCATCAGCGCTCGCGTGGCATCAAGGGCGGTGTTGTGGTTGA
Source organism: Hyphomicrobiales bacterium (assembly GCA_031367295.1). Taxonomy (GTDB): domain Bacteria; phylum Pseudomonadota; class Alphaproteobacteria; order Rhizobiales; family Beijerinckiaceae; genus JANLPP01. Next base: position 3,348 of record JANLPP010000327.1, read on the forward strand.
CATGCAGGAGGCCAACAGCGCCATCCGCATGGCGGTTGACGCTGCCGAACGCATGGCCGGGGTTCAGGTTGAGAGCGTCATCGTCAATGTCACCGGCGGGCGGCTTGCCTCGCAGCTTTACAGCGCCAAGGTCAGTGTCGGGGGCAGGGCGGTTGCCGGGTCTGACATCCAGCGGGTTCTGGAGGCGGCGGCGGCGGCCAGCCTGCGCCAGGGCCGCGCGGTGCTGCACGCATTGCCGAATGGCTTCTGCCTCGACAATGCCAGCGGCATCCAGGATCCCAAGGGCATGATTGGCGACGAGTTATCCGCCCAGATGCATGTCGTCAGCAGCGACGGCGCGGCTGTGCGCAACCTGATGCTGGCCATTGAGCAGGCGCATCTGGTGATCGACGCCGTAGTCTCCACGCCCTATGCGGCGGGCCTTGCCATCCTTGTTGATGATGAGGCCGAGATGGGCGCGGCCGTGGTTGACATGGGGGGCGGCACGACGTCGGTCGGCGTGTTCTCCGGCGGCAATCTGGTGCATTCCGACGCTTTTGCGGTCGGCGGCAATCATGTGACGCTTGATCTGGCGCGCGGCCTGACTGCCCGTCTCAGCGATGCCGAGCGGCTCAAGACAATGCATGGCTCCTGCCTGCTCGCGACCTCGGATGAGCGCGAGACAGTGACCGTGCCAATGGTTGGCGAGGAGGGCGAGCACCCCAATTACATTCCCAAGAACCAGCTCAACAAGATTATCCGTCCGCGCGTCGAGGAGATTCTGGAACTGGTGCGCGACCGGCTGAAAGCGGCGGGATTTGCCAGCCACGCCGGGCGGCGGCTGGTGCTGACCGGCGGCGCGTCACAGCTGACCGGCCTGCCGGAACTCACCCGTGCGATGATTTCAAGCCATGTGCGCATCGGGCGTCCGATGGGGGTGATGGGCCTGCCCGAGTCGGCCAGAAGCCCGGCTTTTGCGGCCGCCGCCGGCCTGCTGATTTATCCCCAGGTGGCAGGCGTCGAGCACTTTGAGCCGCGCCGCCATATGGCGGCGCAGGGCACCGGAACCGATGGCTATATCGCGCGCGTCGGGCGCTGGCTGAAAGACAGTTTTTGAGGAATTCCGGCGTGTGGGGCAGGTGCGGCAGCTTGCCCCGGACGACGGCAGACAAAGAGCATGAACCCGGGCGCAAGAAGAGCCCTAAAAGGCAAGAGGCCAGACAATGACGATCAATCTGAAAGCTCCGGAACTCCGGGAACTCAAGCCCCGCATCATGGTTTGCGGCATTGGCGGCGCGGGCGGCAACGCTGTCAACAACATGATCAACTCCGGCCTTGTCGGCGTTGATTTCATTGTCGCCAACACAGACGCCCAGGCCCTGACCTCGTCACGCGCCGAGCGCATCATCCAGATGGGCCTGCAGGTGACGGAGGGCCTTGGCGCCGGATCGCAGCCGGAAGTTGGCCGCGCCGCCGCAGAAGAGGCGATGGAAGAAATCCGCGACCATCTGGCCGGCGCGCATATGGTGTTCGTCACCGCCGGCATGGGCGGCGGCACCGGCACAGGCGCAGCACCGGTCATCGCGCGCGCCGCCCGCGACATGGGCATTCTCACGGTCGGCGTGGTGACCAAGCCGTTCCAGTTTGAAGGCACCCGCCGCATGCGCATCGCCGAGCAGGGTATCACCGAACTGCACAAGGCGGTTGACACACTGATCATCATCCCGAACCAGAACCTGTTCCGGGTCGCCAACGAGAAGACCACTTTCGCCGACGCTTTTGCGATGGCTGACCAGGTGCTCTATTCCGGCGTCGCCTGCATCACCGACCTGATGGTCAAGGAAGGCCTGATCAATCTCGACTTCGCCGACGTGCGCGCCATCATGCGCGAGATGGGCAAGGCGATGATGGGCACGGGCGAGGCCTCCGGCGACAAGCGCGCCGTGCATGCCGCCGAAGCCGCCATCGCCAACCCGCTGCTCGACGAAACCTCCATGCGCGGGGCCCGGGGCCTGCTGATTTCCATCACTGGCGGCAATGACCTGACGCTGTATGAGGTGGACGAAGCGGCCAGCCGCATCCGCCAGGAAGTCGATGAGGACGCCAATATCATCCTTGGCGCCACCTTCGACTCGAGCCTTGAGGGCGTCGTGCGGGTGTCGGTTGTCGCCACCGGCATTGACCAGCCGATTGCCGCTGTTGCGCCAGAGACCAACGCCGTTGAGTCGCGCATCCAGGAAGTTGCCCAGCGTTTGCGCGCCCAGTCCCTCGCCCGCCAGCCCGAGCCGGTACAGCCGCGCATTCTTGCGCCGGTTCATACCTATGCAGCGCCAGCGCCCGAGCCGGTGGAAGCCCAGCGCGACTGGCAACCGGCTGCGGTCCAGCATGCCTACCAGGCACCTGCCCCTGCCCCTGTCACCACGCTCAACGAGGTTGAAGTGCGCCCGATACAGCTGCGGGCTGCGCCCTATCACGCGCCGGATGAGCAGGCAGCCGAGGCGGAACAGGCGGCGCCCCAGCAGCATTATATTCCGCCAGCCGCACATCAGCCGGTCGTCCGGGCGCAGGTGATGCCGCGCATTGAGGACTTCCCGGTACCCGGACAGGCGCAGATCCGTGCGCAGCGCGGCGAGCCTGCGAGTGAGCCGGTGCCCGAGCAACGCCGCAAGTCACTGCTCGAAAAGCTCAGCCTTTTCGGTTCCAAACCGCAGGCCGAGCCCCTGGCGCAGCTGCGCTCGGCACCGCCCGCCCAGGCATTGCGCCCTGTGTCCGCTCCGCCGCGCGCCCATAGCGAATATGCGCGCCGCGCGCCGCCGGCCGGCGCTCCGGTCGCGCAGCAGGCGCCGCTTGATCCGCACGGACGCAGTGCTGCCGCGCAGCGCCAGAGCGATGATGAACTCGACATCCCGGCGTTTCTGCGGCGTCAGGCAAACTGACAGCGGCTGCAATGGCGCAGCTTTCCGGTCAAGGGAAGGCTGCGCTTTTCCTGTCTTGCGCCAGAGGCACGGGAAAATGACACGGCAGCGCTTTCGGCGTCGTTGCGAGCGCAGCGAAGCAATCCATAGGCCACACAGGCGTCTCTGGATTACTTTGTTTCGCTCGCAAGGACGGCGGAAGTAACAAATCGGTCAAGGGTCAATGCCTTTGGTATTAACGCACTGTTAGAAAAAACGTTTGCTGATTTGTGCCGGTCGTTGCAAAGGCGCAGGCGGTTGTTACAGAAGGTTAAGAAGCGTGATTTGGCCTGCCTGAACGCCGCAGCTATGGTCCAGCCTGTTCCGGTCCGCTGGAACCGAATCACTGAACCGGGGCGAGTTATGTCCCGTCGGCACGGGTCTTGGGTGCCTGCTGCGGAGCATTTATGTTCGGATTCGACTATGGGGTGCCATGGGGCTGGCCGCGAATGAGTTTTTCGTATCGTGGCTTAATGGCAGGCAGATCGGACAATGTATGAGATTTGGCAGGCAAACCACTCTGCGCCAGCGCATCCAGATGCAGGGCATTGGCGTTCATTGCAACCGTCCGGTCACGCTGACGCTTCATCCAG
>JANLPP010000360.1:0-11493 GCA_031367295.1 Hyphomicrobiales bacterium
GTCTACCACCATCGCGGCGCGCATCTCCTTGCGCTCGGCAATGTGCTGACCGGCAACATGGGCCGACACCCTGTGTATCTGTGGACATTGCCGATGTTTCACTGCAACGGCTGGTGTTTCCCATGGTCGGTGGTCGCCGCCAATGGCATGCATGTCTGCCTGCGCCAGGTGCGAGCGGCGCATATGTACGCGCTGATGGCGCAGCACAGGGTCACGCACCTGTGCGGCGCGCCGATTGTCATGTCGCTGCTGGTCAACGCGCCTGACGATGAGAAAAAGCCGCTGCCGCATGTGGTGGAATTTTTCACCGCCGCCGCGCCGCCGCCGCAGTCGGTGCTGGCGGCAATGCGCGGCGCAGGCTTCAATGTCACGCATCTCTATGGGCTGACCGAAACCTACGGCCCCGCCGTTGTCAACGAATGGCATGCGGACTGGGACGCGCTGGACCCTGCCGGGCAGGCAGCCAAAAAATCGCGCCAGGGTGTGCGCTACACAGCGCTGGAGGGCCTCGACATCATTGACCCGGACACCATGAAAAGCGTGCCCGCCGATGGTGAAACCATGGGCGAGGCGATGTTTCGCGGCAATGTGGTGATGAAGGGCTATCTCAAGAACAAGGCCGCAAGCGACGCCGCCTTCCATGGTGGCTGGTTCCATTCCGGCGATCTGGGCGTGCGGCATCCCGACGGCTACATTCAGCTGAAGGACCGCTCCAAGGACATCATCATCTCCGGGGGTGAAAACATCTCGTCCATCGAGGTTGAGGACGCGCTCTACAAACATCCGGCTGTTGGTGCCGCTGCCGTGGTGGCGCGCCCGGACGAAAAATGGGGCGAGACGCCCTGCGCTTTCGTCGAACTCAAGCCCGGCAAGGCCGCCACAGCCGAAGAGCTGCTCGACTGGTGCCGCCAGCATCTGGCGCGCTACAAGGTGCCAAAACACCTGGTGTTCGCGGAGCTGCCGAAGACCTCCACGGGCAAGATTCAGAAATATGTGCTGCGGGAGCGGGCGAAGGGGGTGTGAGCGGCGGCGCGCCACGCCGGCCCTGGCGCGCACCGCACGTGCACGCATTGCTCCGGGTGCCTTACGCCGCCTTCGCCGGCACCAGTTTCGGCGCGCCACGGGATTGGAATGTCAGCCGCACCTGCTGTCTGACTTTCCGTCATGGCGTGGCCGCAATCAGCGCCTCAATCTGCGCCATCTGCGGATGCGTGATGCCAACCGCGCGCAGCCTGGCAAAGCCTTTCAGCGCCATCGCGTCCCATGTTCCGTAACCCTCCATGGTCTTGCCGCGTCCCGCATTGAAGACAGCCAGCGCCTCCTCGCTGCGGCCAAGCAGCATCAGCGCAAAGCCCCGGTTGACAGTTGAAACAAAGACTTCCGACTGGTCCGCCGAATGCGCGATGCACGCTTCCGCAGCCTCCAGCGCGGCCTGCGGCTCGCCCGCCAGCAGGGCCTGATAGGCAATCATGGTTTGTGCCGTCCACAGGCTGGCCTGCCAGTTTTTTTGCGCTGGATCATTGGCGGTCAGCGCCAGCAGAATGTCGCGCGCCTCGCGCAAGGCACCCAGCGCTTCCTTCAGGCTGCCAAGGGCGTCGAGGGAGCGGCTCAGCTGCATCTGGGTCAGGGCAACGTCGTAGCGCCGCACCGCATTGTCCGGCTGTATGACCACAAGGCTGCGGCGCGCCTGCGCCGCGTCCTCCAGCGCCAGTTTCGCGCCAGCATGATCCTGCCGCGCGGCCAGCAGGGTGGCGATGCGCTCGTTGATGCTGGCGCTGCCGTTCACCGCCGAGATATTGGGCGCAGGCGCCGTATCGGTCAGGCCCTGCTGCACAGCACGGCGGATCAGCTTGCGTTCTTCATCAAGGGCAGCCCTGAAGGCAAGCAGCGCGCCGTCCGTGTCCTGCAGTTTCACCCGCATGCCAGCGATCTGATATTGGGACCAGGCAATGCCCTGCGGCCAGTCGGTGCTGTCGGGTTGCTGGCGCGCCAGAGTCTCGCGTTCGCGCAGGCCATCGGCAAAAGCTTTGGCCGCCGCATCAAACTGGCCATCCGCCGCCAGTGCGCTGCCGATTCCATCGTGGCAGCTTGCCAGAGCGTTGCGGTTGTCGGTGTCCAGTGGCAGCTTTGCCACAACTGGCTGAATCAGGTCGCGCGCCTGCTCAAAGGCGGCGAGCGCCTCAACCGGCTTGTGGAGCGCGTCATAGGCTTCGCCGACCGAGCGCGCCGCGCGGCTGCCGAAGCGCCGCCATTTCAACACATCGGGTTCGATCCCGATCAGCGTCTTGTTGGCGGTAAGCTGCGTGCGGAAAGCCTCAAGCGCCTCGTCAAGCAGGCCGCGGGCCTTGAGCGAGCCGCCAAAGCTCACCGCCAGCGCGGCCAGCGCATTCAGCACATCTGTGTCGGCGGGCGTGCGCATGGCCTGCGCGCGCAACAGCTCCATGCCCTCGCGGTACAGCATGGCCGCCTCGTCGTGGCGCTGCGTGACGGCCAGCAGCTTGGCTTTCTCCTCGAGGTTTGTCGCTATGTCCCGCACCCACCGGGTGTTCGCGGGCGCTGCCTGTGCCAGCATGCGGTTGATCGCCTCTGCCTCGCTGTAGGAAAGCAGTGCGTCATCGGTCCTGCCCTGCGCCGCAAACAGCGCGGCCATGTCGGCATGGGTCACGGCCAGGTCGCCGCGCGCGTCAAAGTCATTGGCGTCACGCTCTGCCAACCCCTGCAATATCTCCATGCTTGCCCGGTAGGGCGCAACAGCCTCATCCGGCTTTTTTTGCTGCGCCAGAACCGACCCGATGGTCCGCTGGTTGCCGGCGGCAAGACGCTTCCATTTTGGCTGCGCCGACTCGCGTGCCGCAAGCGCAAGGTTGGTGTCGAGCTGCGCGCGGTAGGCGCCCAGCGCGTCATCCAGCTTGCCCAGCTTCAGCCACATGTCACCCAGCATCTGATGCGTCGCGGCAATCTCATTCTGCACGTCAATATTGCCCGGCTCGCGCAACGCCAGCGCGGCCAGCGCGTCACGCGAGGCGATGAACCGGGCAGTGGCAGTTTCGGCCAGTTCTTTTGACACCAGAATGGCGTCCTGCGCCACGAGGATGCTGCCGATCTTGCGTGATGTCCAGGCCGCATTGCGGATCCACAGCGTCCTGTCAGGCTCCTGCGCCACAAGTTCATACTGGAGAACAAGCGCCACTTTATAGGATGCCGCAGCGGCCCCAAGATTATCCTGAAACAGCCGGATGCCGCCGATGCTCTGGTAGCTCATGCCAAGTGTGTTCTTGACCGCCATATTGCCAGGATCAGACTGCAGGATGCCCTTGCCCAGCGCGATTGCGATGTCATAGGCAGCCACGGCCTCATCGAACCGCTTCAGTTTGCCCAGCGTGTCGCCCAGGCTGTTCTGCGCCACCGCCGCAAACCGTTTCCATTTCGCCTTGTCCGGCGCAAGCTGCTCGAGCCTCTGGCTGGAGGCGAAAAAGCTGCGGTAGGCGTCAAGCGCCTCGTCATAATCGGCTGATTCGTACAAAAGATCGCCCAGCTGCTGTTGGCTGACGGACAGATCGTTCTGCACGTCAACATCATCGGGCGTCAGGCGCGCCTGCCGGGCGAGAATCTCGGCGCTGGCGCGGTAAGCGCTGGCGGCCTCAGCGGTTTTTTTCTGCTTTTCCAGAATCCCGGCCAGCTTGCGCTGCGTCCAGGCAATGTCTTTCGTGCGGCTGGCTTTATCCGGCTCAAGCCTCGCCAGCGTCAGATTGACCTCAAGGTCCGCCTTGTAGGAGTCTGTCGCCTCGTCAAGTTTCTCCTGTTTGAGCAAAGCACTGGCGATATTCTCATGCGTGTAGGACAGGTCGTTCAGGAGATCGACCTCATCGGGCCAGCGTGCCAGCAAGGCTTGCAGTATCGTGCGGCTTTCCTCATAGGCGGCGATCGCCTCGGCGGGCTTTGCCAGCCGGTCATGCATGTCGCCGATCTTGCGCAGCGTCCAGGCTTCATTCTGTCTTGGTCCGGTTTTGTCCATGTCGCGTTTTGACAGGCCCCGGCGTATTTCAAGGTCACTGCGATAGGCCTCAAGCGCCTCATCATAGCGGTTTTGTCCTGAATAGGCGTCCGCGATCTTGTCGTAAGCGTAGGTCAGGGTCTCCTGCAGCTCGGCATTGTCCGGGTCATCGGCGGCCATGTTCTTGGCCGCAAGCAGGTTTTTCTGGTAAAAGTCCAGCGCCCGCTGCGGATTTTTGAGCCGGTCAGCATCAGCGCTGACGGACAGCCGGAGCTGCGCCTGTGCAATTTTCTTCTGGCGCTGCGCCTCGTCGAGAGTTTTTGAAAGCTGTTCCTTGGCCTCGCTCAACACTTTGTTGGCCTGGGCTGTTTGCCTTTCGGCCGCTTTGGCCACCTGCAACGATTTCGACAGACTCTCCTGGGCGACGCTCAGGACGGCATTGGCCTGAGTGGTCCGTTCCTCCGCAACCTCGGCCCGCTGCTTCTCGCGGTAGGAATAATACGCCACCCCCGACACCACGGCGATGCCCGCAATCGAGGCCGCGGCCAGCCAGCGCGCGCGGCGCAGCTCGCCCGCCCGGTGTCTGGCCTCCCGCGCCTGCGTCTGGTCATGCTTGCGCTGGCTGGCGTCCAGAAAACGCATCGCCGCGTCAAAACCCGGGTGGTGGCGCTGCGCCCAGGCGGCGGTCGGGTTTTCGCGCGCCCGCCAGGCCAGCGCCACCGCGAGATCCGGATCATCCCACAGCCCCGCCTTGCCCTGCCCATGCAGGGCGGCTGTGTCAGCGAGGCGGCGGTAGGCGGTGGCTGACTCGGCCTCCTCGTCCACCCAGCCGCGCAGCCGCGTCCAGCCGCGGATCAGGCTTTCGTGCGAAATGTCGATGGTTGAATCCGCGCCCAGCGGCTGGCGCGCCGGCGGCGTCAGGAACGAGCGCCCGGGGCGGCGGAACACCTCGATGATGCTTGTCACGTCCGCCACACTCGCCTGCGCGGCTTCGGCCATGGCAGCCACCTTCGTCGGGCGGCGGCCCTCGCGGTTGTCGGCACCCTTCTCGGTCAGGCTCTTGAACAGCCGCTGCGCCACGCCCTGGCGCGCGGCGTCGAGTTCGCCAAATGCCTCCTCGGCATGCTGCGACAGCGCGTTTTCCATGCCGCCGATTGCGCTATAGTCCTCAATATCGACCGGCCCGCTGCGCCCGCGCGCCACCCAGTGATCCCAGGTGCGCATCAGCGCATGCTGCAAAATCGGCAGCTGGTCCGGGCTGTCGCCCGCCTCGTTGAGCAGGCGGTTGACAAGACGGCGCGAAATCTCGGCCTCGCCCACCCGCACCGGCTCCTCGATCACGGCGCGGCGCTGGTCGCGCGTCATGCGCGGAATGAGGAACAGGCTGTTGGTCACCGCCTCGGGCAGATCACGGAAGCGCGCGCTGTCACCGATAAAATCCGAGCGCAGCGTCAACACGATGTAGATTGGCAGCTCGCTCTGTCCCGCCGCTTCCAGCAGCAGCTTGACGAAGGCGGCCGCATCGTCAGAGCGCTCAACCGCGCCCGCAAAGCGGAACAGTTCCTCAAACTGGTCAACCACCACCAGCAGGTTTTCGCCCGCAGGCAGGCGGGCGAGGCGCGTTGCTTCAACCAGACCAAGCCCGCTGCGCCGCAGCCGCACCTCAAGCCGCATCGCGTCGTCGGCGTCCTCGGCGGGACCGGTGGCCGCCTTGCCCAGAATCTCGGGCCGGTTCAGCGCCCGTGCCAGGTTGCCAATGGGGTCGGCGCCGGGCCGCATCGTGGTGGAGCGCCAGCGCGTGCCGGCCCCGGTGAGAAAACCGCCGGCTAGATAGGGCAGGAGACCGGCCAGCACCAGCGACGACTTGCCTGACCCTGACACGCCCACCACCGCAATCATGCGGTTCTGGCCCAGCAGTTTCAGCAGCTTCTCGCTCTGGCCCTCGCGGCCAAAAAACAGGTCGCCCTCTTCAATCTCGAACGGGCGCAGGCCCGGAAACGGATGGAACGCGGTGTTTGCGCCGCCGCTCACGCGCCCGGCCCCCGCGTGGCTGCGTCAATCTTCTGGGTGAACGGCTCCATCTGTTCCGGCGCAAAGCCGCCAGAGCCATTCAGCACCATGGCCGCATTGGTCTCCACCAGTTCGCCGCCGGCGAGATAGACCGCCCGCGCCAGCACGGGCCGCGCCCGCCCGCGCAGGTATTTGCGCAGATCGCCGAGCTTTTGGGCAAGCCAGTCGTCCGAGGCCTGGTCGTGATAGATCAGGCAGGCATCGCAGGTGTTGAGATTCTCGACATGCTGCTGCACGGCCGCTTCGCCGGCGGCGCCCTCCAGAAACACCGGATCATAGCCTTTGGCCAGCAGGTGCCGCGTCAGGGCCACCAGCGCCGCGGCTTTGCGGCTCGCCGCCTCGCACATGATGTAGACCAGCGGCGGCTCGTCGAAGGCCGGGGCGGCGGCTGGCGCGCTGGCCGGGGCGGCGGCGGCTGGCATTGCCGCTGCGGGGCGGGCAGCTGCGGCTTTGGCCGCCGCCGCGCGCTTCAGCTTGTCGGCGGCAAACTTTGCCAGCATCTCATAGGCTTCGGCCTTCAGTTCTTCGAGGCCGCAGTTGCGCAGCAGGTCCATGTGGCGCTGGGCTGTGTCGTCCTCTTCCAGATAGGCGAGGAAGGCGCGCTGCCGCTCGTCCCTGGGCGCGCCTGCCCCGGCCACCCAGACAAGGCAGGTGAGGTCCCCTGCTTTGGCCTTGCCAAGCGCAAGATCGTGCTGCATCCACAGGTTGGATTTTGACGCCTCACCCTCTGGCACAAAGCCATAGTCCTCGCCCACCAGATGGATCGACAGCGCGCATTGCTCCAGCGCGGCGGACACGTCCTCGCGCAGCCGCCCGGCACGGTTCGGCAGGTCGCCCTGCGGCAGCACACGAAAGCCGCGCTCGGTCAGGTCCCGCCGCATCTCGGCGGCCTGGTCGTCCAGTGACGAAGTGGTCTGCGCCAGATAGACTGTCTGCCCCACTGGCACGGGTTCTGCGGCCACCGGGACAGTCCCGCCGTCGCGCGCCGACTTTGCCAGCAGCTTCAGTACCTTGGAAATATCGATCAGCAGGTCTTCGACATTGGCGAGATATTTCGCCCGGTGCTGGGCGTTGACGCTGGGGCGCAGAATGCGGCCATTCTCGAAAAACCGGTAGGTTGTGGTGCCGGTCAGCTGGCTCGGCAGCATATCCCGGCTGACTGGCATGCGCTCGACCGAAAACAGCCGCTTTTTGTCGCCGTCAATATAAACGCCAAAGCGCTTGTCTGCATGGGCGGTGAACTCCTCCACTTCGCGCAGGCACCATTCGCGGTTGATGAAACTTTCGCTCAGGATTGCGATGAAGGTTGCCGAGTTTTCCAGCTGATGCGAGATTTTTTTGGTAAAATCCTCGTTGTTGCGGATTTCCTCCTGGTCGCGCCAGATTTGCGCCTCCGCCCCCAGATAGACCGGCAGCTGATTGATCAGCTCGGTATGCAGCTGGGATACCCAGCCGACCGGATCACCCATCACCGGCTTGTCATCCAGGCGGGCGTAGCTGATGAAAACATCAGCTTCATATCCCTCAACAAAGGCCTTGTTCGCGCTCATGCATGGGTCTCAAGGGCCAGCGCCGCCCGGCGCACTATCGTCGTCGCAGGCCAATTCTGGTCGGGCCCCGGTCAGCCCGGCAACTCAACTTCAGTCATAGAGGCACAGGCAAGCGACGCATGAAGTGCTTAGCCCAGTTCCCGGGCAGCTTCAATCAGTCCCGGCCAGTTACCGCGCCACCACGCGCAGCGGCAGCGACTGCAACACCCGCAGCGTGTTGTTGGGCCGCGGCACAGGTGTGCCCTCCAGCTCAAAGCGCGCCACCGCGCGGGCGAAAGCGGTGAAAATCAGTTCCGCCTCCATCCGCGCCAGCATCTGGCCGATGCATATATGCAGGCCGCTGCCAAAGGCGACATGGCCGCCGCTGCTGCGGGTGATGTCAAAGCCGTCCGGATTGTGCCAGCGGCGCGGATCGCGGCTGGCGGAACCAAGGAACATCATGACTTTTTCATCCGCCGGAATGCGCACCCCCGCCAGTTCCACCTCTTGCGCTGTCGTGCGGTAGAAAAACTGCGCGGGCGTCTCCCGGCGGATCACCTCGTCGAAGGCGCGCGCCCGCAGCGCGGGATTATCGCAGAAGATATGCCACTGCTGCGGATGCGCGGCGAAAGCAAAGAGCGCATTGCCAAGGCCGCTGACTGTCGTGTCAAACCCGGCGGACAGAAACGCCCGCACCAGCTGCGGGGCCAGCTCAGGGGCCAGCCGCCTCTCGTCGGCGGCGGCGTAAAACATCGCGCCGAGCCCGTCGGGCGTCAGCGCCTCGCGGCTGCACTGCTGGCTGATGGCCTGCACAACCGGCTGGCCCTGCTGCACGGCGGCGCGGAAAACCGCATTGTCCGGCCCGAATGAATTGAACAGCATGTTGCCAAAGGGCAGCAGGCAGCCGCGCCCCGCTTCCGGCACGCCCACCGCGTCACCAACCACGCGGCCGCCAGGCCTTTTCGCGCTTGAGATTGTGGATGCCCGCGCCCGCTCCAGAGATGTAGCTGGCATGATCGTTCAGCACCGCCAGGGTCTCGGCATGCCGCGCCACGCCATAGACGCCAACCGCCTCAAGATACAGCACCGGCCCGGCGTCACGCAGCGCGGCGTAATGCGGGTAGGGGTTGGCGGCGACGTTGCCCGCGTAAGGATCGAGGGCGCAGGCAGCCGGTCCCGATCCGCTGTGGCGCGCGCCCGTTTCAGGCACGCGCGTGTTCAGCGTGTGCGGCCCGTCCAAGACTGCGTCACCTTTACGCATTGCGGTCCCTGCAACTTACGCGTTTGTCGTTGAAGCGCCATTTTGCGCCTGAGCCTGCGTCGGCGGCGCGGCTGCGTCCCGGCCCATACCGCGTCCGATGATATAGATTTATTGCTGTTATGGCACTTTTTGGGAGCGAGCGCGTGGCCAAGCCAATTGCGAGCATGTCATTTGACGAGAGATTAAGCGAGGTTTTCAGCCGGACCCTGCCGAAGGTAGGTCCGGAAGCGCGCGCGCAGCTCGCCGCGATGATCGAGCCAAAGGCGCTGGCCATTGTGGCGGGCGTTTTGGCGGTATGGGTCGCCAGTCATTTCTTTGGTGTCGGCGAGGCCGTTGACATTGTCCTTGGCGTAGTCGGCGTTTTTTCGATTGGCTGGGCGGTGTTCGAAGGCATCGGCGAAATTTTCAATTTCGCCAGCGAAACCTACAATGGCCGTGATACGGCCAGTATGGAAAGCGCGGCGGGACACCTGGCCAAAGGCATAAGCATTCTGGGCATCCAGGCGGTTCTCGCGCTGTTGTTCAAGGGCCGCCCCAAGACCTATGAGGGCGAGCCAATCAAGATTGGCGCTCCGCCGCCGGGCAAGGGGCCATTCTACAGGCCGAAAATCAAAGGCGACCCTTCCCTGCCGCCGGGCGAAGGCGGAACCACGGCCTGGGGCGATGTGCGCTATTCAACGCAGGGGCCGCTGACCGAGCAGCGCCTTGTCAAGATACACGAGATGGTTCATTCGATCCTGACGCCGAAATTCGCGCTGTTCCGGCGCCTGCGGGTGCAAAGCCGCATGAACAGCTACGTCAAATCCGCGCTGCGTCAATATATCGAGGAAGCATTGGCGGAGACTATTGCTCAAGTTAACGTCAACGGCTTGCTGGCTGCTTTCAAAGGGTTGAGTTTCCCGGTGCAGAATGGCTATGTAACGGTTCTGTTCAAGACAGGCGAGATGATGCCTGTGCTGCCAGAGCTCGGAGCGGTGTTTATTGGCGGAGTCTTCGTCAATGGCCTGCAAGGAAGAATTTTTTTTACGTCCCAAAAACCAGCGGACTTTTGAGGCCTTTGGCCCGATAACAGGACGCTGGCTTGGGGCCGGCAAGGAAACCAGTTTGCCACTCTTGCACCATTTGAAGCGTCTGCTGGGCGCCGCACGGCAACGGCCGCCGACGTATTTGGCCCAAGAAGAGGCCCTCAGTCTTGCCGGCGCGGCGCTTGCCGCGCGTGACCCTGGCGCCGACGGTTCGCTGTTTGTCGAGAATATTCGGCAAGATGCGGATGGACTGACATGGATAGTGCGCACAGCCTCAGTTGGTTCATGGTGGGTTGCCGAGGTGAGTGACAAGACCGGCGCTGTCACCGCCCTGCGCCGCCATGGGATACGCTGACGCAGGCGCGCGGCTTTTGTTGCACCGCACCCGGCTTTCCTCTAGGCAGTCCCATCACCCCAACGCCGGAGATGCAGCCATGGCCGACATACGGGCCACGCCCCGCACAACAACCGCCACGCGCCCGCTCTCCCCGCATCTGTCGGTCTACCGGCCGATGCTGACGATGATAATGTCGATCGCCCACCGCATCACCGGCATGGCGCTCTATGCGGGCACATTGCTGCTGGCCTCATGGCTGATTGCCGCCTCCAGCGACGCGGGGGCGTTTGCCAGCGTGTCCAGCCTGATGAATTCCTGGATTGGTCGCCTCGCGCTGTTCGGCTTCACCTGGGCGCTGTTTCACCACATGCTGGGCGGCCTGCGGCACTTCGTCTGGGACATGGGGCGCGGCATGGATGACCCGGAGCGCGAATATCTGGCAGCGGGCACGCTGATTGGCGGCCTTGCGCTGACGCTGCTCGTCTGGACGGTTTTCTTCACCACGCGCGGGGCCTGAGCATGGACACACAATCCCTGCGCACCGACGCCGCCAAAATCCGCCATCTCGGCTCGGCCCGCTCGGGCACGCACCACATGTGGCACATGCGCCTGACCTCGGCGGCTCTGGTTCCTCTGACCATCGGCTTTGTCTGGCTGGTTCTGTCGCTGCTGGGCAAGGACTATAACCAGGTCCGCGCCGCGCTCGCCGCGCCGCTGCCAACCCTGCTGCTGCTGCTGTTCATCGGCGCAGGCGTCTATCACATGCAGCTTGGCATGCAGACGATCATTGAGGACTATGTGCATGGCGAGGGCGCGCGCCCGGTGGCGCTGGCAGGCAACCTGTTTTTCTGCATCGCGGCCGGTCTTGCCTGCATCTATGCCGTGCTGAAACTCAGTTTCGCCTGAGACCGCAAACAACCAATTTTGTCCAGCTAACCGGTGCGCATAATGGCCAATGGCGTTGCAAATCCCGCCCTTAACGGCGCGGCCTACCCCATCACCGACCACACATTTGATGTGATTGTGGTGGGCGCGGGCGGCGCGGGCCTGCGTGCGGCGGTGGGCTGCGCGGCGGCGGGCCTGCGCACCGCCTGCATCTCCAAAGTGTTCCCCACCCGCTCGCACACCGTCGCCGCGCAGGGCGGCATCTCGGCCTCGCTCGGCAACATGGGGCCGGACGACTGGCGCTGGCACATGTATGACACGGTCAAGGGTTCCGACTGGCTCGGCGACCAGGATTGCATCGAGTATCTGTGCCGCAACGCCCCCGCCGCCGT
>JANLPP010000389.1:0-6011 GCA_031367295.1 Hyphomicrobiales bacterium
GCGGTGGCTGATATTCCGCGCACACGGTCAGGCAAAATCACCGAACTGGCGGTGCGTGACGTCGTGCATGGACGGGCGGTCAAAAACAGCGAGGCCCTCGCCAATCCCGAGGCGCTGGCGTATTTCCGCGACCTTGCCGAACTGCGCAACTGAGGCCATCGCGCCTTGCCGATTGTGGTCCGGCTTCCCGCCGCCCGCGCTATTGCTGAAAGCGCAGGCCCAGCAAAAATACGTTGGCGGTATAGTCGGTGCCCGGCGCGGTGCTTTTGAGGCGCTCATGCGTGAAACCCGAGCGCAAAACGATGGAGCGGGTAATGCTGTATTCGGCTTTTAATCCGGCGCTCAGGGTCTGGTCGGTCTGCTTTATGCCCTGATAATCCGTGTGGGTGTAATTCAGCGTCGCGCCCAGCGTCAGATTGCGCCACAGCGCGTGCGACAGCTCCACGCCAAGGCTGCGCACCAGCGCGCCGGATGCGCCGGAGGTGTTGGTTTCAGCAAGGCTTGTCCCGGCCTTCAGCTTGATGGTGGTCAGTGGGGTCGGCGTCCAGACCAGGGCGGCGTCGGTAATGAGGCCGCGCAAGTCGGCAAGGCGCGAATCCTCGTAGTGGCGCGTGCCATAGCCGACGCTGGCCTCGCCAGTCAGCAGGCGCGAGAATTCGATGCTGGTGCCCGCCACAGCACTCAGTCCGCGCGAATTGCGGGCGAACTGCGAGGCTGAAGTGTCGAGCCGCTGGTCGTGTTTGCGGATGCTGCCGGTGACCTCAGCAAACGGGCTGACGCCCGGCGTAACCTCATATGACGCTCGGGCGCGCAGCGTATAGTCATTGAAGCTGTCAGCGGAAAGTTTTGAAACCGTGCCGTCCGAGAGATTTGAGTCGCCATAGGCAGTGCGGTCCACCGCGCCGCGCAGGCTGAGCGACAGACGGTTGAATTTCTGTGTGGCGCCGGCTGCCGCGCCGAATGTCTGCACCACCGGCCGCCCGACTGTCGTCACGCCAGCGCCCATTATGGGCAGCACCGGTGATCCTGCATTGAGTGTGTCGTAGGTATAGCGCTGCTCAAAATTCAGCGTCGTGTCGCGCGTCACATCAACGCGCTCGCTGAGGCTTGCGGCGGCGTCAAAGCGGCTGGCATTGGCAGTATGGAAAAAGTCGGAATAGCCCGCCTTTAGCGTGCCCCTCAGCTCATGCCGTGACCAGTCGGACTGCACGCCCAGCCCGGCCTCGGCGCGCGCGAAGGCGCTGCCCTTGACCCCCGCATTGGCGCGGTTTGGGTTGCTGTCATAGCCAAGCAGGCCGTCAACATAGGGAAACAACCGCAGCGCGCCAACCCCGATGCCAACTGGCGCGAAAGGATTGGCGTCGGCCCTCGGGCGCGTCCGGCGTTCCAGCGCCGGGATCGTTGCCAGCGTTGGCCCCGGTATGGGCTGGTCTGGCGCAGCAAGGCGGGGGCGCGTGCTGCGCTTTTGCCCGAGCGGCAAAGGCGCGGTTGGATAGGTTTCGAGCAGCGGCAGGGGACGCGCGATCTTCTGCGTCGGCGGATTACGGAACGGATATTTTGGTTTTTTCCTGGCCTTGCCGTAATTGGCCGGCCGGGTGAACGGGCTGACGCCAAGTTGCGAGCCATTGGGCGTGCCCTGGACGGCGCGCGATGCTTCGCCTTCCGGCGAGACAGCAGGTGTGGCAAGGTCAGCCGCCCCGCCCGAAGTGCCGCGCAATGTGCCGGGCGTGGCAAGCTGCGCCAGCACAGGGTTCGATGCGCACAGCGCGAGCATAATTCCCGCCGCGCAGCTCACCGCGTCGCCGCTCAGTCTGGTCCATGAAGCCGGGCGAGAAAACCTCAAATGCGCTGTCCAAAAGCCCGTAGCGCCCATAAGTGGCGCGGGAACACAGGACGTTAGAGCGCGGATGGTTAATGCCTGGTTAGCGCCTGCGCCTTTTCGGCACAGACTGGTGGAGGCGGTCCAAAAGGGTGCTCGCATAGCGTGATGGCAGTTGCCTTGGTCCAACCCGCTGACCTGCCTCGATCGCGTATTTATGCAGAGATTGCAATCAGCTGCCTGATCGCAATAAATGTACTGAATCAATATCTTGATTTTTCGACAAGTATCACGTACTTAAATGCTGCGGTCGGGAGAGCTGCGTTTTCGCGGGTCGTTCGAGGTTTTGCCTCACCCGGCTGCATTTTTTGTCCCGTAGAGCACCATGCACATACTGTACGTCGATGATTCCGGAGATGTAGGGAACCCGGCGGAAAAGCATTTTGTGCTCGGTGGCATAGCCGTTTTTGAACGCGGGCTCTATCATGGAATGGTGGCCGCCGATAATTGCGTTGCCGGCTTCGGTCTTGGTGACCCAGCCGACATAGAACTTCATGGCAGCCCGATGTACAGCGGGCGGGATAGCGTTTGGCGCACTGTGCGCGACCGTTCGCAACGCGAACAGATGATCAAAGACGCTTTGGCGATTTGCACAGCGTCTTCAAGTTTTCGGTTGTTTGCCGTTGCGATCGACAAAAGCGCAGCAAGCCCTGAAGATCCGGTTCAGCTTGCATTCGAGGAATTGTGCAACAGGTTCAACCTTTTTCTCCAAAGGCTCAATAACAGAAACCCAAAAGAAGCCCAGCGCGGCTTGATTGTCATGGACGAGTCAAAACACCAGCGTCCGCTGCAAGCGCTGGCGCGGCATTTCAGAATCAATGGCGGGCGTTGGGGCAAATTCAGAAATCTGGCGGAGGTGCCGCTGTTCGTGGATTCAAAGGCATCCCGCCTTGTTCAACTTGCTGACCTTGTTGCTTACGCGACATGGCGAAAGTACGAACACAGCGACGGACGTTTTTTCGATTCTCTGATCCCCAAATTTGATTCAGACGGCGGCATCCTGCATGGCCTCGTTCACCGGCGGGGAAGACAGGATTGCTTTTGCCCGGCGTGCCATTCGCGCAAACTGAGTTTTCGCGCGTCTTGAAGCGCAACCAGACTAAGCTCACAGCCAGTCAGGCCGGACGTGCAAAATGCCAGTAACGGTGCTATTTGCCGCGCAATGACCCAAATCCCTTCCGCCACCCCGCTTTCCTCCGCCCTGCGCACGCTGCGTGTCGAGCGCGATGGCATCGCCGCGCTTGAGGCGGCGCTCGCCAGCGAGGAGGCTGGCACTCTCGCGCCCGCTTTTGCCGCCGCCGTTGCCCTGATTGTTGCCTCCACGGGCCGCGTTATCGTCACCGGCATGGGCAAATCCGGCCATGTCGCGCGCAAGATCGCCTCAACCATGGCGTCCACCGGGCAGCCCGCCTCTTTTGTGCATCCCGGCGAGGCCAGCCATGGCGATCTGGGCATGATTGTCCCAGGCGACACGATTCTGGCGCTTTCCTGGTCCGGCGAAACGGCGGAGCTCGCCGACCTCATTGTTTTCTCGCGCCGCCACAAGATCAACCTCGTCGCCTTTACCTCGCGCTGCGACAGCGCGCTGGGCCGGGAGGCTGATGTGTGCCTGCAGCTGCCAGTGGCGGAGGAAGCCTGTCCGAACGGCCTTGCGCCAACCACCTCCACCACGATGCAGATGGCGCTGGGTGATGCGCTTGCCATCGCCCTGCTGGAGGCGCGCGGCTTTACCGCACATGATTTTAAAACGCTGCATCCGGGCGGCAAGCTTGGCGCACTGCTGAAATATGCGCGCGACATCATGCGCAAGGGTGATGACATGCCCAGTGTGCTCCTCGGCTCCACAATGGGCGAGGCCGTGTATCAAATGACCAACAAAGGTGTTGGCTGCGTTGGCGTGACAGATGCGCAGGGACGGCTGACAGGCATCATCACCGACGGCGACCTGCGCCGCAAGATGCGCGCTGACCTGATGGCGGCGCGGGTCGAGGAAATCATGACACACAACCCGAGAACCGTCCCGCCGGACACGCTGGCTGCCGAGGCGCTGGAAATTCTTGAAAGCCGCAAGATCGCCGCATTATTTGTCGTGGACGACAGCGGCCGGCCGCTTGGCGTGTTGCATTTCCACGATCTGCTCAAGCTCGGCGCGGCGTGAGACACAAACGGGACACTGGATTGCGGCCATGCGAAATCGCCAGTTGAACCGCACGCTGTCATTGCCAATATGCATTGACGGCGCATGATCGGCGCGATTCCTTTTCGGGACTGGATTGACCACATATGAGCAAGTTGTTTCTTCGTCCCGCTGCTTTGTCCGCGCCTTCTGGAGCCGCCGGGGTAACGCATTCCGCTGCGGAAAAGCCGCTGCCGGAATGGAACCTGACGCATCTCTATCCGGCGATGGACTCTGGCGCCTTCCTCAAGGATTTTGCCGACTGCGACCTGGAGTGCAAGGCTTTCGCCGCTGCCTACAGGGGCAAACTCGACGCCATGGCCGCCGCCCCGGATGCCAGCACGGTACTTGCCGCCGCAGTCGCGCGCTACGAAAAACTCGATGACCTGATGGGCCGCCTGATGTCCTATGCCGGACTGATCTATTCTGGCGACACCACCGACGCGACACGCGCCAAATTCTACGGCGACACGCAGGAGCGCATCACCACCGCCTCGTCCGACCTGCTGTTCTTTCAGCTTGAGCTGAACCGCATTGACGACGCTGCGCTGGACAAGGCAATGGCCAGCGGCCCTCTGGTGCATTACCGGCCCTGGCTCGAAGACATTCGCAAGGAAAAGCCGTTCCAGCTCGACGACAGGCTTGAGCAGCTGTTTCACGAAAAATCCGTAACCGGGCGCGGCGCATGGAACCGGCTGTTTGACGAAACCATTGCCGCACTGCGTTTTGACGTGGGCAACAAGGAGCTGACCCTGGAGCCGGTGCTGAACCTGATGCAGGATCCCGCCGAGCCGGTGCGAAAGGAGGCCTCCGCCGCCATCGCCAAGACTTTGCAGGCCAATCTGCGCACGTTTGCGCTGATCACCAACACGCTTTCCAAGGACAAGGAAATCGGTGACCGCTGGCGCGGCTTTGACGACGTGGCCGATTCGCGTCATCTCTCAAACCGGGTTGAACGCCCGGTGGTGGATGCGCTGGTGTCGGCCGTGCAGGACGCCTATCCGCGCCTGTCGCACCGCTACTACAAGCTCAAGGCCAAATGGTTCGGCCTCGAAAAACTCAATCACTGGGACCGCAATGCGCCGCTGCCCAAAGTCGATAACCGCGCCATCGGCTGGGGTGAGGCGCGCGACACTGTGCTTGACGCCTACAATGGTTTTTCGCCGAAGATGGCCGGCATCGCGCGGCGGTTTTTCGACGAGGGCTGGATCGACGCGCCGGTGCGGCCCGGCAAGGCGCCGGGCGCTTTTGCGCATCCGACCGTGCCCTCGGCGCATCCTTACGTGCTGGTCAATTACCAGGGCAAGCCGCGCGATGTAATGACACTGGCGCATGAGCTGGGCCATGGCGTGCATCAGGTGCTGGCGGGCCATAATGGCGCGCTGATGGCTCCGACGCCGCTGACACTGGCCGAAACCGCGTCGGTATTTGGCGAAATGCTGACCTTCCGTGCGCTTTTGGCCAAAACCAGCACGCCCGCCGAGCGCAAAAACATGCTCGCGTCCAAAGTGGAGGACATGCTCAACACGGTGGTGCGGCAGATCGCCTTCTACGCGTTCGAGCGCAAACTGCATACCGAGCGCAAGAACGGCGAGCTGACCGCCGCCGGGATTTCGGAATTGTGGATGAGCGTGCAGGCCGAAAGCCTTGGACCCTCCATCGCACTGGGGCCGGGCTACGAGACCTACTGGGCCTATATCCCGCATTTCATCCATTCGCCGTTCTATGTCTACGCCTATGCGTTCGGCGACTGCCTGGTGAACTCGCTCTATGGCGTCTACCAGAACGCCACCGACGGCTTTGCCGGGCGCTATCTCGCCATGCTGTCGGCGGGCGGCACGAAACACCATTCCGAACTGCTGAAGCCGTTCGGGCTGGACGCCAGCGACCCGGCGTTCTGGCAGATCGGCTTGCGCATGATTGAAGGGATGATTGTCGAACTGGAGGGGCTGGAGG
>JANLPP010000040.1:0-6181 GCA_031367295.1 Hyphomicrobiales bacterium
CCCATTTCATTGAGAGAACGACCATGAGCAACGCCATCGCCCGGAAATTAAGCGTCATTCAGGAAAAGGGGGCGATGCGTTCTATCGACGTTGCCAACCTGCTGAATGCCCGCCCTGAAACGGTATCGCGCTGGAACCAGGGCAAGGCCTTCCCGCGGCCAGACGCCGAAAAGCAGCTGCTGGCGCTGGAATTCATTATTGACCAGCTATCCGATATTTATGAACCGCAGGAGGCGCGGCTGTGGCTCTATGCGCCCCAACGGCTGTTGAAGAACATGTCGCCAGCCGCCCTGATTCAAGACGGACGCTCTCAGGAGGTGGTGGCCGTGGTCAATCAGCTGCGCGACGGCGTTTACGTTTAAGGGCGGCCCCGCTTGATCCACGACAGAAATCTTATTGACCGCCTGAGCGCGCTCCAGACAGAAACATTTGAAGGGGACGTCTATCGGGCGACCCGCCGCAACCTTGATCCCGCAACGCCGTCAACAGCCGGGGGCCGATGGTCCCCGGCCGACGGTCCCGCTGTCCTCTACACAAGTTTTCAGCGTGAGGGAGCGCTTGCAGAAATTTCGTTCCATTGGGCGCAGTTTGAACCGCGCCCTGCCAAACCGGCGCTGATTCACCGCCTCGGCGTGCGCAGCAACCGGACGCTCCGGTTGATCAGATCGTCCCTCGATGGCTTTGGCATCGACACCAAGCGTTTTGAAGAGCCAAATTATCTGCGGACGCAAGAAATCGGCGCAGCCGTGGCATTTGTCGGCTGCGATGGCCTCATCGTCCCATCGGCGCGGCGGGCTTGCGATAATCTTGTCCTGTTTACAGACAATCTCGCGATGGATATCGACATCCGCGTAAAAGAAACCGAAGAAGTCAATTGGCAGGAGTGGGCGCGCTCTGCCGGCATGCTGTAGCTTTGCAGTCTCACCGCTCTTCGACACAGGGTCATAGCTTGCGGGCCGTCCTGGCAGAGAGGGTTTTTGCAGGACGCAATTCCAGCCGTCCTGGCCGGACCGGTTCCGGCCATCCAGCCACACGGGCCCAAATCGGGGACTGTCCATTCCGGTCTCACGCCTTCGTCTCGTCCGCCGCGCGCAGCGCCGCCTTCCGCCGCCCGGCAAAATGCGCCTTCACCTTGTCATGCGCACTGTCTGGCCGCCGATCATCCAGCGCTTCATGCACCTTCGCCCGGAACCAGGCGTCATGCGCGTCCGCGTCGGCAAAGCCGAAGGGCGGCGCGCCTTCGTTGGCGGTGCGGGTCAGCAGAATGCGCACCGCGTCCGACACTGTCAGGCCCATCGCACCGAGAACGGCGGCGGCGCGGTCCCGCACCTCCGGGTCGATGCGGGTCTGCACGAGGGCGCTGGCTGGCATGGCGGCTGCTCCGACTTAACGGGCGCAGTGTAATGCAATTGAATGACAAAATCCATTTTTTGCACGCGGCAGACAACCACGCAATGCGTCACCCCAATATCGGCCACGATTCCGAAACGCAAATGCGCGCCGATTCAGGCGCCTAAACCGCCGCTCCGCCGCCCGCTGTCTTCAGCCAGGCCTGGCCGCAGGCTTTGGCCAGCTCGCGCACGCGCAGGATGTAGCTCTGCCGTTCCGTCACCGAAATGACGCCGCGCGCATCGAGCAGGTTGAAGCGGTGCGAGGCCTTGATGCACTGGTCATAGGCGGGCAGGGCCATTTCGTGCTTTTCGCCCTTGTCGCCCGCCGCCAGCAGCGCCTTGCACTCGGCCTCGGCGTCCTTGAAATGCTGGAATAACAACGCTGTATCCGCATATTCAAAATTATGGCGGGAGTATTCCTGCTCGGCCTGCCTGAACACTTCGCCATAGCTGACCTTGTCCGCCCCCAGGCCCCCGTTAAAGTTCAAATCGTAAACATTTTCAACGCCTTGCACATACATGGCGAGGCGCTCCAGCCCATAGGTCAGCTCGCCCGAAACCGGCGCGCATTCCACCCCCGCCACCTGCTGGAAATAGGTGAACTGGCTCACCTCCATCCCGTCGCACCAGCATTCCCAGCCAAGGCCCCAGGCCCCCAGCGTCGGGCTTTCCCAGTCGTCCTCAACAAACCGGATGTCGTGCAGTTTTGTATCGATTCCAATGGCTTGCAGCGATTTAAGGTACAAATCCTGCAAGTCTGGCGGCGACGGTTTGAGGATCACCTGAAACTGGTAATAGTGTTGCAGGCGGTTGGGGTTCTCGCCGTAGCGTCCGTCCTTGGGGCGGCGCGAGGGCTGCACATAGGCGGCCTTCCACGGGCGCGGCCCCAGCGAACGCAGGGTGGTGGCGGGGTGGAACGTGCCTGCCCCCACCTCCATGTCATAGGGTTGCAGGATAACGCAGCCCTGGCCCGCCCAGAATGTCTGGAGCGTCAATAAAAGCCCCTGAAAAGAACGGGCTGGATCAAGTGATGGGTCAGTGGACATGCGCTGCTCTGCTGCGGAAACGTGGCGCGAACATAGGGGCGCGGCCTGCCCCGGTCAACGCAGGGCACTCGCCCTGACCCACCAGCCGGGGTTGTCGCGGGCGATGACCTTGCCCGCCCGCGCCGCCGCCCGGCAGTCGGCAAACAGGCCAAAGCAGGTCGCGCCGGACCCGGACATGCGCACCAGGCGGCAGCCGCGTGCCGCCGCCAGCACCGCCAGCACGTCGCTGATGCGCGGCGCAAGCGTGATGGCGGCGTCCTCCATGTCGTTGCGGCCCTTGCCAAGCGCGCGGACCAGCGTGGCAAAATCCATGCCAGACCGGATTTCCGGGTGCGCGCCAAACTGCGTTTGCGCTCCCGGAGTAATGCCCATGCGTCCAAAAACATCGCGTGTATTCAATGCGATGCGGGGGTTGACCAGCAGGGCGAACAGGGGCGGCAAGCTGAGCTTCGGCCCGGTTTCCTCGCCTGCGCCGCGCATCATGCGGGCCTGCGGTGACAGGCACACCGGCACGTCGGCCCCCGTGGCACGCGCCGCGCCGGCGAGGCGCGGATCATCAAGGCGCAACGCATTGGCCTGCGCCAGCAGGCGCAGCGCCGCTGCCGCGTCGGACGATCCGCCGCCGAGGCCCGCCGCCACCGGCAGGCGTTTTACCAGATGAAAAGCGCCTTGTTTCAACCCGCTGACCCGCTCCGCCAGTTGGCGCGCCGCCCGCAGCACCAGGTTGTCCTCGTCCGCCCCGATGGCCTCTGCACCCGGGCCCTCAACGCGCAGGGTCAGCTCTGGCCCGGGCGCAAGCGCCAGAGTGTCGCCATGCCCGCCAAAAACCACAAGACTTTCAAGCGCATGCAGTCCGTCAGCCCGGCGCCGCAGCACATGCAGCGTCAGGTTGATTTTTGCGGGAGCGCGGGCGGTCAGTGTTTGCATGGGATCAAATTCCAGGCGCCGCTGCTATTGCCGCAGCACCTCGCGGGCAATGACAAGCCTTTGAATTTCCGAGGTTCCCTCATACAGCCGGGTGATGCGCGCATCGCGGGCATAGCGTTCGACCGGATAGTCCTTCAGGTATCCTGCCCCGCCAAACAGCTGGATCGCGGTGTCCGTCGCCCGGTGCGCCGCCTCCGAGGCATAGAGCTTGGCCATCGACGCCTGGCGGGCATAAGGCTCCTTGCGGTCTTTGGCCGCCGCCGCGCTCAAAATAAGCAGGCGCGCCGCCTCAAGCTCGGTTTCGCGGTCGGCAATCATCCATTGCAGGCCCTGGAAATCGGCCAGACGCGTGCCAAACTGGCGACGCTCCTTCACATGGGCGATGGCCGCATCCATCGCGGCGCGCGCAATGCCCCAGGACAGCGCGGCCACGCCGATGCGTCCGCCCGCCAGCTCCCCCACCGCAATGCGAAAACCATCATGCTCGCGCCCCATCAGCGCGCTGGCAGGCACCCGGCAGTCGTCAAAACGCACCGCGCTGGTAGGCGAGCCGGTCTGGCCCATTTTTTCCTCGCGCTTGCCGATAATCAGGCCCGGAGTGCCCGCCTCCACCAGAAAACACGAAATGCCTTTACCCTTGGGCTTTTGCGGGTCGCTGACGGCCCAGACCACAAAAACCCCTGCAATATCAGCGCTGGAGATATAGAGTTTTTCACCGTTCAGCACATAGCTGTCGCCGTCCCGCGCCGCCCGCATCACCATGGCGGCCGGGTCCGAACCGGCCCCCGCCTCGGTCAGGCAGAATGAGCCAGCCGCATAAGTGCCGTCGGCAAGCCTCGGCAGATGCTGCGCCTTCTGCTCTGGCGTGCCGACCGCCTCGATAACCTCCGCCACCATGTTGGTGATGGTTATGGCCGCAGTGGTCGCCGCGCAGGCTGCGCCAAATTCCATGATCGCCAGCGCAAAGGCGACAACGCCCGCCTCCGCGCCGCCGTGGCTGGCCGACACGTTCAGCGCCATGAAGCCAGCCTCAGCTATCGTCTTGAGATTAGACAACATTTCGGCCTGCCCGCCGCCCCGGTCAAGCGTTGCCGCCAGTGGCGCAAGGCGTTCGCGCGCCAGCCGACGCGCCGTGTCACGGATCATGGTCTCTTCTTCCGAGAAGGAAAAATGCATGGCCTGTCTTTCTGTATTGGCAATCTGCCTGATTGCGTCACGCTGAAAAAATACATTGGGTTGCATGATTTAAGCCGTGGCGGCAACTTTTCAAACCCAGGCTGTTCAGTTAGCATCATACTGTCCGGAGCGGGAGTGGGGTGCGCCGGAGTTCAAAAGGCGTTGGGGACGCTGTTCACGCAACGAGGCTAAACGCATGAGCATGAACCGCAGAAATTTTGTTGGCTTTGGTCTGGCGGCAGTCACCGCAGGCCTGCCTGACGCAGCGCAGGCGACGGGCGCGGCCCCCGCCAATGCGGACCAGTATTACAGTCCGGACGTGACCGACGGCGACTATGCCTACCGTGGCACTAATATGCAGAAAATAAACGATAAGTTTCGCCGCCAGCTGGTCAAGTTCAAGCACAATGAGCCGCCGGGCGTCATTTATGTCGACAGCCACAACCATTTTGTCTACGTGACTTTTGAAAACAATACGGCGCTGCGCTACGGCTGCGGCGTCGGACGCGAAGGTTTTCAGTGGTATGGCCGCGCCCGCGTCGGCAACAAGAAAGTCTGGCCGGACTGGACGCCGCCCGCCGCCATGCTGCTGCGCCGCCCGGAGCTCCCCAAGCACATGGACCCCGGCCCCGACAATCCGCTCGGCCCCCGCGCCATGTATCTCTTCCGCGATGGCAAGGACCTGCAATATCGCATGCATGGCACAACCGAACCGTGGAGCATCGGTGGTGATGTGTCCAGCGGCTGCATCCGCCTGCTGAACGAGGATGTGGTGGACCTGTTCCAGCGCACGCCGGTGGGCACGGACGTGGTGGTGCTGAAACATTTCACCTCGTGACAAGCAACAAGAACACTGCGGGAGGAGGATTTTCCATGATTTTTCAACACGGACTTGCGGCAAACACGCGCGGCACGCTGGCACTGCTTGCCGCGCTGGCACTGGGTGCCTGCGCGACGGTCGCACCCATCGCCAGTCTTGTGCCCGAGGCGGCTTCGGTGCCCACCGACCAGGCCATCACCGGCCCGGACGTCCCGGGCGGCAGCAACGAGGACTTTATCGTCAATGTGGGGCGTCGCACCTATTTTGCCCCCGGCTCCGCTGATCTTGATGACACCGCGAAGGCGACACTCGACAAGCAATTGCAGTGGCTGACCACCTATACCAAGTATAAAGTCAAGATTGAGGGATTTTCCGATGATCCCGGATCGCCGGACGCCAACAAGGCGCTCGGCATGAGGCGCGCCACCAATGTCATGGCCTATTTTGGCAGCAAGGGCCTTGCCGCCGGCCGCATGCGCGCCAAGACTTTTGGTAATTCTGAGGAACGCCAGGTGCGCAAGTGCGATGACGTCGGCTGCAAGGCGCAGAACCGGCGGGTTGTCACTGTGCTGGATACGGAGAACGGGGCGTAGCGGCGGTGCGCCATCCTTTCCTGCCGGGAAAGGATGGCGTCTGGCAACTGAAACGGCCATTTTTTTGCCGATTTTGAGGGAGTCCGCACATGAGCCGCAAATTGAACCGCATTGGTCTTGCAACCGTCCTGGCCGCCGCGCTGTCGCTTGCCAGCGTCGCCGCCATCGCCGCCGATGCCAGCGGAGTCTGGCTGCGCGACACCGGCGCGTCAAAAGTCAAGATCGCCG
>JANLPP010000457.1:0-1631 GCA_031367295.1 Hyphomicrobiales bacterium
TGCGCCTGGCCGTAATGCAGATCGATAGCGTTTACGCTCAGCATGTCAGCGCCCCAGATAGACTTCAACGACGCGCGGATTGGCGGAGACGGCGTCGATATTGCCCTCCGCCAATACGCTGCCCTCATGCAGGCAGGTGACCTTGCAGTTGAGGGCGCGAACAAAATGCATGTCGTGTTCGACCACGATGACCGAATGCGTCTGCGCGATTTCGCGCAGCAGGCGGGCCGTGTCCTCGGTCTCCGCATCCGTCATGCCCGCCACTGGCTCATCGATCAGCAACAGTTTCGGATCCTGCGCCAGCAGCATGCCGATTTCGAGCCATTGTTTTTGCCCGTGCGACAATGAACCCGCCAGCATTTCCGCCTTGGCGGAGAGGCGCACACGCTCCAGTATGGCGTCAATGCGCCCGCGCGCGATGCGGTTGCGCGCGCCCCACAGGGCGGACAGCGGCGTGCGCCTGTCCTTCAGCGCCAACCGGATATTGTCGGCCAGCGTATGGGTTTCGAAAACCGTCGGGCGCTGGAATTTGCGCCCGATGCCGATATTGGCAATGGCGGTTTCGTCAAGCTTTGTCAGGTCAATCGCGCCGTCAAAAAACACGTCGCCCTTGTCGGGCCGCGTCTTGCCGGTGACAATGTCCATCATCGTGGTTTTGCCCGCGCCGTTAGGGCCGATGATGGCGCGCAGCTCGCCCGGCGAAATGACCAGCGACAGGTCATTGATGGCGCGAAAGCCGTCAAAGGAGACGCTGACGCCGTCGAGATACAGCAGCGCGCCGGTAAGTTCAGGCTTCATGCGCGGCCTCCGCTCGCGGCGCGGCGGGCTGGCGCTTGAGGTTCATCAAGGTGCCGACAATGCCCTTGGGCAGCAGCAGCGTGACGAACACAAACAGCGCGCCGAGCGCATAAAGCCACACTTCCGGGAAAGCCCCGGTGAGCCAGGTCTTGGCGTAGGAGACGACCACCGCGCCCAGCGCCGCGCCGACCAAAGTGCCGCGCCCGCCCACCGCCACCCAGATGACAGCTTCAATCGAACTCGCCGGCGCAAATTCCGAGGGGTTGATGATGCCGACCTGCGGCACATAGAGCGCGCCCGCCACCCCCGCCATCATGGCGGAAATGGTGAAGGCGGCGAGCTTGAAATGCTCGACCCGGTAGCCGAGAAACCGCGTGCGGCTTTCGGCGTCGCGGATAGCGATCAGCACCTTGCCAAAGGCCGATGTGGTGAGCGCGCGGGCGATGAGATAGGCGAGCGCCAGCGCGATGACGCTGGCCGCAAACAGCCACGCGCGCGTCGATTGCGCGGCGACCGGATAGCCGATGATCTCCTTGAAATCGGTCAGGCCATTGTTGCCGCCAAAGCCCATGTCGTTGCGAAAGAATGCCAGCTGCAATGCGTAGGTCATCGCCTGCGTGATGATCGACAGATAAACGCCGGTGACGCGCGAGCGGAAGGCGAACCAGCCGAACACGAAAGCCAGCAGGCCGGGCGCAAGCACAACCATCAGCGCCGCATAGGGAAAATGCTGGAAGCCCTGCCAGGCCAGCGGCAGCTGCGTCCAGTTGAGGAACACCATGAAATCCGGCAGCTCGGCATTGGCATAGGCGCCGCGCGCGCCGATCTGGCGC
>JANLPP010000461.1:0-10013 GCA_031367295.1 Hyphomicrobiales bacterium
CAGCGCCGGCTTTTCGTCCGGCAAAAAACCCTGGCTGCCAATTCCGCAGACGCACCGCGACCGGGCGGTGGGCGTGCAGGAAAAGGATGCCGCGTCTGCGCTGTCACGCACCCGCGCCTTCCTGCATTGGCGCAAGACGCAGCCCGCGCTCATCACCGGGGCGATCCTGTTTCATGACGCGCCAGAGCCGGTGCTGGCTTTTACGCGGACGCTGGGCAATGAGGCGGTGCTCTGCCTGTTCAACACCGGCGCAAAATCCGCCCGCTTTGCGCTGCCCGCCGATGCCGCGCTGACCCCGCTTACCGGCCACGGCTTTACCGCGCGCCTGCAAAAGGGCACAGTCAGCCTGCCTGCCCGCGGCGCATTTTTTGCGCGTGTTGATTCCTGGAAATTCATTTGAAATGAAACTCAAGATCTCGACCTGGAATATTAATTCCGTCCGCCTGCGCCTGCCGATCGTCTTGCAGTTTCTGGCCACGGAGAAACCGCATGTCCTGTGCCTGCAGGAAACCAAATGCCGGGACGCCGAGTTTCCGCTCGCCGCGTTCAGGGACGCGGGCTACCGGCACATCGCGATCAATGGCCAGAAGGGCTATCACGGCGTTGCCACGCTGGCCCGCATTCCGTTTGACACGCACTTCAAGAAAGAATTCTGCGCCAAAGGCGATGCGCGGCATACGTCGATTGTGCTGCGCGAGACAGCCGCCGACGGGCTGAGCATCCACAATTTTTATATCCCGGCGGGCGGCGACGAGCCGGACCCGGTCCTCAACGAAAAATTCGCCCACAAGCTGCAATTCCTCGACGAAATGCAGGCGTGGTTCCTGGCTGACAAAATCGCTGAAGGCCGTGCCGTGCTGGTCGGCGATCTCAATATCGCGCCGCTGGAGCACGACGTGTGGAGCCACAAGGCGCTGCTGAAAATCGTCAGCCACACCCCGGTTGAGGTGGAGCGTTTTGCCCGTGTGCAGGGCGCGGGACCTTGGGTGGACGCGATGCGCGCGCTGGTGCCAGAAACCGAAAAACTCTACACATGGTGGAGCTATCGCGCCGCAGACTGGAACGCCGCCGACAAGGGCCGCAGGCTGGACCATGTGTGGGTGAGCGAGGCGCTGCGCGCCAGCATCGGCACGCTGAAAATTGAGCGTGAGGCGCGCGGCTGGGACCGGCCGTCCGACCATGTGCCGGTGACGGTGACACTGAATTTGTGAGGCGCAGCGCTACGCGGCGCTTTGCGCCTGGCCCTTTGCCATGCGTTTGCGCGCATAGTCGGTGACGCGCGTCGAGACGATCAGGTCCTCCTGCGTCACATCCGCATCGACGGGCGCGATCGCGGCATCCATATCGGCGAAACGGCCGGGGTCAGCCTTGATGCGGCGCATGATGCGGCGCAGGCGCAGGTTGGTCGCGCCCATCATCGCCAGCGCGGCAAAACTCCGGAACCAGTGTTTTGGATAGAACACCAGCGGATTCTCTAGCGGCAGCCCGGACCTGCGCTGCTTGCGCCGCCGCATGCGGATATAGCCGGACTCCACGAAGGACACGCCCTCGCTGCGCACGCTCTCGCGGTAGGCGGCAAGCCGGTTGACGGTCGCGATACGGCGCGTCACGCGCAGCGCCGTCATGCGCCGCAGGATAGTCTCCATGTGGGCGAAACTGTAATAGCTCGCATGGAAGTCGCGGTAGGCGCTCTCCCAGTCCGCGTCACTCATCACAGGGTGGTGGCTGACGCGGTGCGACAGGTGATAGCGGTTCATGTCGGGGTCCATCCAGACGCCCGCCTCATAGAGTTTTTTGTGGTCCTCGCTGCCAGGCAGCGGCGTCAGATAATTCAGGTAGATGTTGTCGATGGCCAGATCGCGCTTCAGTACCTCCACGTCATGGGCCAGCGACGCTTTGGTGTCATGCGGGAAGCCGATGATGTAGCCGCAGGTGATGATGACCGGATATTTTTTCCATGCGAGGATCATCTCGCGGTAGTCCTCGATGCGATTCTGCCGCTTCTTGCTGGCCTCAAGATTGTCGGAGTTGATGTTTTCAAGGCCGATGAAAATCTCGTCGCCGCCTGCGGCAAAACATTTCTCGATGAAGCGCGGAATCTTGTGCGCCATGGTGTCCACCTGCACGTGCATCTTGATGCCGAGACCTTCTTTCTTCAGCTCCAGCAAGCGGTCGACCAGAATTTCCCAATGCTTGTTGCGGGCGAAATTGTCGTCGGTGAGGAAGAAGCGCGAAATCCCGATCTTCGCATTGGCGCGGATGATCGCCTCAAGATCGTCCGGCGTGCGGAAGCGGCTTTTGCGCCCCTGCACATTGATGATGGTGCAGAAGGAGCATTCAAACGGGCAGCCGCGGCCAAGGTCAAAGCTGGAGAGCTTGCCAAGATTCTTGGCAATCTCGCTCGCGTCCAGCAGCGGTATCGGCGTTCCCGCCAGATTGGGCGTATGCGCAAGGTGGTTGTAGACCGGCTTCAGAACATTGGCATAACCGTCGGCAATCACCGCATCTATGCGATGGTCCTCCGCCTCGCCGGCAAAGAAACTGATGCCCAGAGCCTGCGCCTCCACAAGGTCCGGCGGCAGCGTCTTGAGCATCGACAGGCAGCCCGACACGTGAAAGCCGCCGATGCAGACCGGAATTCCCGCCGCCCGCAGCGGCCGTGCCATGTCCATGGCGCGCGGAAACTGATTCGATTGCACGCCGACCAGAAACACCAGCGCGCGCCGCGTCCTGGCGGCGCGGATAATGTCCGCCACGTCTATTTTGGTGTTGGTTTCGTCGGCGACATGCAGCTTTACCTCAGCGCGCTCCGCCAGCACGCCGCGCCCCAGCGCCTCATGGACGAGGGCGGCGACACAGGCGAGCGAGTTTGACGGAATAAGCGAGCGCCACCATTGCACGGGATAACCATCCTCGTCATAGCGGGTGGGCTTTATCAGATATAGGTCAAGCGGCTCCATTATCGCCCCTACCACGCGCCCGGCGCCATTTCCAGCGTTCAGCTTCAACGCCATACCGGCGGGCGGTCAGGCCAGCCCCCGCTCACGCCAGCTCCTGTGCCACACCGTGCAAAAAGCCAATGCAGCTTTCAAGCTGCGCAATATCAACAAACTCGTCGGGCTGATGCGCCTGCTCGATGGAACCGGGCCCGCACACCACAGTTGGCAGCCGCGCCGCCTGAAAATGCCCGGCCTCGGTCGCGTAGGACACGGCGATGGTGCGGTTGGACCGGGTCAGGCGCAGCGCCAGCGTCTCGGCGGCTGAGCCGGGGTCCGCGGCGAGGCCCGGCACCTCAACTTCCGTCAGCGTCTCAATCCTGGCGGCATTGGTGAAGCGCGTCAGTTTGGGCAGGGCCACCGTGTCGGCATACTGCTGGAACTGCCGCAGCGCGTCGTCGGCGGGCACCCCCGGCAGCCCGCGGAACTCCCAGTGAAACGTGCATTGCTTCGCCAGAATATTGCGCGCAGTGCCACCATGAATAGTGCCGGTGCTGACCGTTGAACAGCCGGGGTCAAAACGCCCGCCGGGGTCGCCGGCAAGCTCATAGGCATCCGCAATGCCGGTCAGCGCATGCACCAGCTCGCAGGCTGTGGCAATGGCATTGGCGCCCAGCGCGGGCTTCGAGGAATGCGCCTCAACACCGTGCACGGTTGTATAATAGGTCGAGATGCATTTATGCGAATCGGCCACCTGCATCATTGTCGGCTCGCCGACGATGACCGCGCGGGGCACCGGAAAATCCTTGCCGAACCGGCGGATGAGGTCAAGCGAGCCAAGGCAGGTCAGCTCCTCGTCATAGGACAGCAGGATATGCACCGGGGCGCGCAGCGGGGCGCGCTGAAACTCCGGGATCATTGCCAGCGCCAGCGCGCCAAAGCCTTTCATATCGCAGGTGCCCCGGCCATACAGCCGCCCGCCCTCGCGCCGCAGGATGAAAGGGTCACTGCTCCAGCTTTGCCCCGCCACAGGAACGACATCCGTGTGGCCGGACAGTACGATGCCGCCGTCGCACATCGGGCCGATGGTGGCCATCAGCGCGGCCTTGTCGCCCGCCTTGCCGGGGGCGATGACATAGGGCACACCGCAGGCCTTCAGCCATGTCTCGACGAATGCAATCAGCGCCAGGTTGGATTTGGAACTGTCCGTGTCAAAGGCCACCAGCTGCGCCAGCAGGGCCAGCGCGCGCTCTAAAATCGGGTCGGTGTTCAAAGGCATGTCGGGCGGACCTGATCCGGACGCAGCTGACGCCGCTAATTGAGCACGCGGCGGGAATACGGACTGTCGAGGGAGAAAGCCGGAATCTCAACCTGGAATTCGGCGCCATTGGCATCCACCATGCGATAGTAGCCGCTCATTATGCCCCCCGGTGTCCGCAGCGGGCAACCAGACGTATAACGGAAACTTTCGCCCGGCTTCAGCACCGGCTGTTCGCCCACAACACCCGGCCCCCGGATTTCCTCAAGCTGGCCGTTGCCGTCAGTGATTTTCCAGTGCCGGTGCGTCAGCTGCACGTCGCGGTCGCCATGATTGGAGATCTCGATCGTATAGGCCCAGAAAAACTGGTTCTGCTCCGGGTTTGAGCGCTCGCGCAGAAACTCGGGCAGCACAGTCACCTGGATGTTGCGGGTCACGGCGGTGTACATGGCGTCCAGACTGCCGCAGCGCGCGCCTTACGTCCAGTCCTTTGCCACTTGCCTTGCACGGGGCGGTGCAATTAACGCACGCGCGGCTCACCGCCCTGTGATTTGCCGCGCGCTGCCGCACAGGCCACAAGCGGAGTCATACTTTGACGGCGGCGGGCTTATGCGGTGAAAGGATTGCATGCGATGCACAAATGTCTTGCTCCAGTGGCGCTCGCCCTGTTCTGCGCCGCCGCGCCACCCGCGCAGGCGGCCGGCGAGCGCGTCAGCGTCGAGGGCGAGCTGGTCGACACGTTTTGCGCCGTGTCGGAAATCATGTTCGCCTATGGCACGGCGCATCATCAATGCGCTCTCTGGTGCCTTGCCGGTGGCGTGCCTGTCAGTATCAAGGACAAGGCCGGCAAATTTTACATGGTGCTGCGTATAGACGACGAAGACAGCGACGTCGCGCCGCCGAAAATCTTCAGGCTGCAAAGCCACAGCGTCAGGGTGGACGGCGAGCTGATAGCCCGCAACGGCGTCAACTATCTGCTTGTCAGCCAGATCGCCGACGACAAGGGACTGGTCAACATGACCCATGAAAACCTTGTCGATGGCGAGCGCCGCGGCATAGTTCCCTTCGGCGAATGAAAGGCCTCGTCATGCGTTTTGTCTTCGCCGCCACGTCTTTCGCCACGCTTTTCGCCCTTGGCCTTGCCAGCATGCCCGCCCGCGCGGCTGATGGCATGGGCACGCCCTATGAAAAGCCGCTGGAGACCAGCGGCACGATTGTCGATCTCGTCTGCGAGCTGACCGGTGCCTGCCCGGCAGATTGCGGCGCCGGCAAGCGCCAGCTGGGCGTGCGCCTGCCGGATGGCAGTCTGCTGCCAATCGCCAAGGGGATCACGATTTTTGCCAACGCGATTGACAGCATCCTGCCCTACTGCGGCAAGACGCTGATCCTTGACGGCCTGCTGATCGACAATCCGCAAATGCGGATTTATCAGGCCCAGCGCATCCGGGAAAATGCCGGGGACAAGTGGCGCATGACCGATGATTTCGACACCCTGTTTCAGGCAAAAAATGGCAGGACCGACGAATGGTTCCGCCAGGATCGTCGCGTGGCGGCGGAGATTGCCGATAGCGGCGTGCTTGGCGTCAAGGGGCTGGAGATCAGCAAGTGAGGCCAGCCGCTGCGCTGGCGCTTGGCGTGCTGGCCGCATGCCTGTGCGGCGGCGCGCGCGCGCATGACGAGGTCCACGCAACCCGGAGCGAGGCCCCTGACCCGCTTGCCACCCGCTTTGGCGGTGCCTTCAGCCTGACTGACCACACCGGCAAGCGCGTCACCGAGGCCACCTGCCGCGGCCGCTACACGCTGGTCTATTTCGGCTATTCGCGCTGCGGCGATCTCTGTCCGGCGGACCTGCTGACCATCGGCCTCGCCCTCAATCAGGCAGGCGCGGCAGCGGACACGGTGCAGCCGCTGTTCATCACAGTCGATCCGGCCTTCGACACGCCTGAAGTGCTGGCCGCCTATGTGCAGAATTTTCACCCGCGCCTGACCGGCCTCACCGGCACGCAGGCTGAGGTTGATGGCGCCGCAAAAGCCTGGCACGTGCGCGTGCACAAGGTCGCGCAAAAGCCGGTGCTGGGCAAAGCCGATTTTTTCATCGACCACGGCTCGCTGGCGTTTTTGATGGACCCCGAGGGCAGGTTTGTCACGCTCTTTCCGCATGGCACATCGGCAGCTATGCTGGCGGACGGACTGCGGGCCTATGTCAAGTAGCCGACACCCTGTTATACCAAAGGCCGTTAACTCAGACCTGTTTGCTCACCTCGCGTCTTTCCGAGCGTAGCGAAGCAATCCAGAGGCCACAAGCGACTCCTGGATTGCTTCGCTGCGCTCGCAAAGACGAGGAGTTGGCAAATCCGCCACGGTCTGGAGCCGCTGGTATCAGTTGGCCCCCTAATTCTTCACCCGCACCGTAAACTCGCCGTGCCGGATGCGCTCGGGCAGTTTTTCGGCAAACACCGCTGTCGCCTCCTCGCCATAGGTGTCGGTCAATTCCTGAAACGCCGCAAACAGCGCGGCCTGGGCAAAGCAGTCCGCCTCAATGCCGTCCATGATGGCCTCGGCGAAAGCCTCGGTCACATAGGCCAGCGCCGCGCGTTTTTCATCGGCAAGCGACAGCTCTGTGAACGGATAGGGAAGTTTCATCTGCATGGTGAATCACCATAGCGTGCCCGCTGATTGCGCGCGACAAGGCTCTTTCGAAAAGGTTAATGCCTGAGCGCCCTGCCGCGCGGGCACTTAACCACTGTAGCGGCTGGATATTTCGCGGGCTATGCGTCCCCCCTCATCGAGGAACCGCGCAATGATCGTCTGTGCGGCGGGCGTGCAGCTGCGGTAGATGACCTCATAGCCGCGAAAGCCGCGGTTATAGGCACCTGCCAGCCGCTCGCGGCGCGCGTCGGTCTTGGCTTCGGCATCCAGCAGCGCCTTCATTTTGCCGTTCCATTCGGCGCTGTCCGCCTCGCCGCACAAATCACGCAGATAGGCCAGTGTCCCCAATATCTCGGCAAGCCGCATCAGCTGCGGCTCATAGGGCGGCGGCAGCGGCTCGGGCGGGGCCGGCGGCGGCGCAGGCTCGGGCACGGCGGCTTTGCCCTTGGCCGCGTTTTGCGCCTGAACCGCCGTCTGCCCGCCTGCGGCAAACACGAGGCCTGCCGCCAGCGCGGCAATCGCAATGCGCCGGGCGCGGTGGCGGCTCACGCCGTATCCAGAAGGCGTCTGGCCGCCCGCAGCACAATCGCAAGGCCGCGCGTCAGGGGCAGGCCACCCAGCCGCTGGGGATCAGCCCAGACCACTGCCCCCGCCTCCGGCCCGGTCTGCGGCTCGCCCCGCAGCCACTCGCCCACGAATGTCGCCACCACAAAATGGCGGCGCACGGTTCCCGCATCATCCCGGTCAATCACCTCGACATGCCGGTTGAACGCGACGATGCGCGCCTCGACCTGCACTTCTTCCTGCAATTCGCGCAGGGCCGCCGCCTCCAGCGTCTCGCCGGTTTCGACGAGGCCGCCGGGCAGCGAAAACAGCGCGTCCCCCGGCGGTTTGGTGCGCGAGGCGAGCAGGACTTTGCCATCCCGGAAAACCGCAATGCTGGCCGCCAGTATCGGGCGCGCCGGGTAGAGGCGGGAGGCTTGGTCCGCGCTCACACGCGCTGCCCGCCATCAATATGCAATCCGGTGCCATGCGCACAGGATGCGCGTTCGGCGCACAGCAAATAAATAGCGCCGCGTGGCGCGCTGGTGGCGGCAACTGTCATGGATAGAGCCGCTGCTTGCGCCATTTGTCCTCAAGCGTGTCGCGGCAGAACACAATCCGGTCATGCAGGCGGAATTCGCCGTCACTCCAGAATTCCAGCTGCAGCGGCAGCACCCGGAATCCGGACCAATGCGGCGGGCGCGGGACCTGATCAGACGGATATTTCTGCCCGTAGTCCGCAACGGCCTGTTCAAGCACCGCGCGGCTGTCGAGCGGGCGCGACTGCTGGCTGGCCCATGCCCCGATGCGGCTGGCGCGCGCGCGGGACTGAAAGTACGCGTCCGCTTCGGCTGCCGTCACGGACTCCACCACGCCCCGCACCCGCACCTGGCGGCGCAGGCTTTTCCAGTGGAACACCAGCGCGGCTTTCATTGTTGCGGCGAGCTCGCGGCCCTTGGCACTGTCCAGATTCGTGTAGAACACAAAGCCGCGCGCGTCCGTCCCCTTCAGCAAAACCATCCGCGCGTCCGGCAGGCCATGCGAATCAACCGTCGCAAGCGTCATCGCGTTAGGGTCGTTAATCTCTGATTTTATTGCATCTTCCAGCCATTGCGCGAAGAGTGCCTGTGGTTCACAGATTTGTGTAAAGTCATTGGGCATTAACCGCTCCGGTGCTATGACAGATGCCAGCTGGGAATGGAGACAAGCACATGCCGCTCACGCAAGGAGCTTATACAGGAGCCTTGGCGATAAGCCCAATACACATGGGCAGCGCTTTTGTCCTGGCACTCATGCTCGCCGCCTGCTCGGTTGATATTCCGATACCGGGGTTTTCGGCGCAGAACACAATTGCCGCCATCGACACGGACGCCTCGCGCCTGTCTTCCGCCCTCACGACGGAAGACTGGATGCTGGCCCGGACTGCGCTGAAAAAGGCGCTGGAGACGCCTGCCAGCGTCGGCCTGCCCGCCACACCTGCCGCCTGGGGCAATCCCAACAGTGGCCTGCACGGTACATTCGCGCGCGACCCTGACACCAAGGCGCAGTGGCTGGCAGAAGGCGGCCCGAAAGAGGGCACAGCCTGCCAGTATTTTGTCGCCTCGATTGCCGGCGCGGCTGAACCCGCCGAGCGCGAGGGCCTTGCCTGCCGCGACAAGAGCGGCCAATGGACCATCAAGGACGCCCGGGACCGCGCAAAGGGCTGAGGCCAAAGCGCGCTGCCTATTGCGCCCGGGCGCGCGCGTGCCCACATTACGAGGATGTTTTTGCGCCAGCGCCAGTCAGGCGGGGCGGCTGATTGTGGGCTGACGCATGCGAAATCCATATACTGTGCTTGGCCTTGCCAAAACTGCGGCGGCACCCGAAATCAAGACGGCGTTCCGCAAACTCGCCAAGAAATACCACCCGGACCAGAGCAAGGATCCCAAGGCCAAAGAGCGCTTCTCCGAGGCCAATCAGGCCTATGAGATCCTTGGCGATGACAAGAAGCGCGGCGCGTTTGACCGCGGCGAGATTGACGCCGAAGGCAAGCCGCGCGCCCCCGATTTCAGCGGCTTTGACCCAAGGCGCGGCGGCGGGCGGCCCGGCGGCCTCAATACCGAGCATTTCGAGTTCAATTTCGGCGACGGCGGCGGCGCGGGCCGGCCCGGCGGCGGCGGTGACGATGCCGCCGATATCCTGTCGCAATTTTTCGGCGGCGGGCGCGGGGCGAGGCGCGGCCCGGCACGCGGTGCCGACATCAGCGTCAGCGCGCAGGTCAGCCTTGAAGCCGCCGCCTCAGGCGGATCGGTGCGGGTGCACCTTGGCGGCGGCCGGGCGGTGGAGATCAAGGCCCCGGCCGGCATGGAGGACGGCATGCAGATTCGCCTGCGCGGCCAAGGCGAGCCTTCCGCCTCTGGCGGCGAGCCGGGCGACGCCATGGTGACGCTGAAAATCACGCCGCATCCACAGTTCAGGGTGGATGGCCGCGATTTACGGCATGACCTTGCCCTGACGCCCTACGAATGCGCGTTTGGGGCAAAGGTGACCGCCCCGACCCTGAACGGCGCGGTGGAGCTGAACATTCCGCCCGGCAGCAACAGCGGCCGGGTGCTGCGCCTGCGCGGCAAGGGCCTGCCCGCCTCGGA
>JANLPP010000077.1:0-1644 GCA_031367295.1 Hyphomicrobiales bacterium
CTCCACCCGGCAAGCCTCCAGTCGGCAATCCACACGGATGCGCCATGGCGCAAGATGTCCTAGACTTGCCATTTGCCCCAGTTCAACAAATCCGGGACAGGCTTTTCCGGCTGGAAGAATCAGTTTGTCACTCAATTTCAAGCGCGTGTTCGCATGGCTAATGCAGTTTGGGCGTGCAGGCAGGGGGCGCTATGCCGCCATGGCCCTCCTTGCCAGTTTTGCGCTGGTGATGAACCTGCCCGACCTGGCCCCGTTCAAGATCAGTCGATTGGCCCTGTTTGACCAGTACCAGTCACTGTCACCGCGCCAAGCCAGGTCGCAGCCAGTGGTCATCGTGGAAATTGATGAAGCCACGCTGGCGGTAGTTGGCCAATGGCCGTGGCCGCGCAACTATTTGGCCAGCCTGATCGACTCCATCGCGGATCTCAAACCATCTGCCATCGGGCTTGACATCCTGATGCCCGAAGCCGACCATTCATCGCCTCAAGCCGTCGCGGAATCGCGACCGGACTTGCCCGAGGATGTGCGCAAGGCGTTGGCAAAGGCCGCGTCAAACGACACGCTGCTGGCGGCCAGTCTCGCCAAAGCACCCACGGTATTGGGCGCTGCGGCCTTTTCCTTCCGCACCTCGATTACGCTGGCCGGTTTGCGCACAAGCCCGGTGCTTTCGTCACAGGGCAATCCCCAGCAGTGGCTGCGTGCCTACCCCTACGTGCTGGCGAGCCTGCCCGAATTTCAGATGGCTGCGCGAGGACAGGCACTGCTGACGGCCGACCCGGAGCGCGGCGTGGTGCGGCGCGTGGCAGCGCTTGCGGCAATCAATAGCGCCGTCATCCCTGGACTTTCACTGGAGATGATGCGCATCGCCCACGGCGCGCAGAACATCGTTGTAGACAGCGGGCCGCACGGCATAGAGGCGGCCAGGGTTGGCGGCATGCGCATTCCCCTGCAAAGCGATGGGGAAAGCTGGGTGCATTTCGATAAACCTTCCCGGCAGCGGTACATCTCCGCGCTCAGCGTCTTCAAAAACGAAGTGGCAGCAGAACGCGTCGCCGGCAAAATGGTCCTCATCGGACTGACTGGCCTGGGTTTGCAGGACATGATCAGTACGCCGCTTGGCGATCGCCGGGCCGGAGTCGAAGTCCATGCCCAACTGATTGAAAGCTTTGAGGATGGCGACTTCCTGTTACGGCCGTGGTGGCTGCAATGGGTAGAACTATTCCTGCTGTTGGGCGTTGGTCTGCTATTTATTTGGGTTATACCCAATGCTGAATTGCGGGCCGTGGCGCGCAGGGGTTCAGATGTCCGGAGAGCGCAAAGCCCCGCCGTCTGGACGCCCGGAGCCTCCGACGAACGCAGACGCGCCCGCCGCGACGGAGGAATCAAACCCGGAGCCTTTCCGCTGATCCTGCTTTGGCTGGTGACGCTCGTATTTGGTTCGGGGCTCGCGCTCTTTCATTGGGGCGGACTGCTGCTCGATGGAGTCAACCTGTCCACTGCGCTGGCGGCGGTGTTGCGCAGCTTGTTTTTCAGTGCCGCGATTGAGTACGAGCATCAGCGCAAAGGCGCTGTGCGCGGGCTACAGATCCAGCGAATCAAAGCGGCTCAGCTCGACGGTGAGCTGGAGGCAGCGCGGCGCATCCA
>JANLPP010000093.1:0-2682 GCA_031367295.1 Hyphomicrobiales bacterium
GGCACCCTGGCCACCGTCATTGGCGCACAATTTTTCAAGGTGACGGACGCGGCAGGCGTGCCGTATTTCAGTGAGGCCACCCAGAATATTTTCGCGCTGCTGGCTTTCGCCGCAGGCTTTCTGGTGCGCCCGTTTGGCGCGCTGTTCTTTGGCCGCCTCGGCGATCTTGTCGGCCGCAAATACACCTTCCTCGTCACTATCCTTATCATGGGTCTGTCGACCTTCGTCGTTGGCCTGCTGCCCGGCGCCAAGGACTGGGGTATCTGGGCGCCGATCATCCTGATTTCCTTCCGCCTGCTGCAGGGCCTGGCGCTTGGCGGCGAATATGGCGGTGCGGCGACCTATGTCGCCGAGCATGCGCCGCAGGGGCGGCGCGGCTTCTACACCTCGTGGATCCAGACGACCGCAACACTCGGCCTGTTCCTGTCGCTGCTCGTTATCTTGTTCACCCGCACCAAGGGCATGGACATGGCGCTGGGCTGGGGCTGGATTCCGGACGCCTTCGCCAGGGACCCCAAGCTCACCGGCATCACCGATGTGCCGGGCATGATGGCGGCGCTCGGCCCCGACTTTGGCAAATTGCGCGAGGCGGCGTTTGGCCAGTACGGCTGGCGCGTGCCGTTCCTGGTGTCGGTTGTGCTGCTGGGCATTTCCGTCTGGATCCGCCTGCAACTGAATGAATCGCCGGCCTTTTTGAAGATGAAGGAAGATGGCACCGGCTCGAAGGCGCCGCTGAAAGAATCGTTCGGTGAATGGGGCAATGCCAAGATCGCGCTGATTGCGCTGCTTGGCCTGACGGCCGGCCAGGGCGTGGTCTGGTATACCGGCCAGTTTTACGCTCTGTTCTTCCTGACCAACCTGCTCAAGGTTGACGGTCCGACTGCCAACTACCTGATCGCCTGGTCGCTGGCGCTTGGCACGGCTGGCTTCATCCTGTTCGGCTGGCTGTCGGACAAGATTGGCCGCAAGCCGATCATTCTGGCGGGCTGCCTCATCGCCGCGCTGAGCTTCTTCCCGATCTTCAAGCAGATCACGGCAGTAGCCAATCCGGCTCTGAGCAATGCGGTGGAGAATGTCAAAGTCTCGGTCGTTGCCGACCCGGCGGATTGCGGCTCGCTGTTCGACCCCTTCGGCATCGCCAAGTTCACCACATCCTGTGATGTGGTGCGCCGCGCGGTGTCCGGCAAGTCGGCGCGCTACACGGTTGAGGCAGGCCCCGCCGGCCAGCCTGCGAAGATCAAGGTGGGGGCTACGGAAATCGCGTTCTATGACGCGGGCAAGATCAAGGCCGATGCGATGGCGGCCGAAGCGGACGAAACCAAAAAGGCGCAGGCTGGCAGCAAGGCTGTGGCTGCTGCTGCCGCCGCGTTTGACAAGGAGCTTGTCGGTGCCCTGGTGACGGCAGGTTACCCGAAGGCGGGTGATCCGAGCATTGTAAAGATGACGGGTCTGTTTGACATCGGCAGCCCGCAGGTGTCCACGCTTATCGGCCTGCTGCTGGTGCTCGTCATTTTCGTGACGATGGTCTACGGGCCGATTGCGGCGGCGCTGGTGGAACTGTTCCCGACCCGCATCCGCTACACTTCGATGTCGCTGCCCTACCATATCGGCAACGGCTGGTTCGGCGGCCTGCTTCCGGCAACCGCCTTCGCCATGGTGGCCCAGACCGGCGATATTTATTATGGCCTGTGGTACCCGATTGTATTCGCGGTGATGACCTTTGTGATCGGCCTGATCTTTGTGCCGGAGACCAAGGACCGGGATATTTACGCCGCAGATTGAGGCAGCGGGGTCCGTCGCCTTCGATGTGATTTTTTGTTGCGCAGGATATATGCTATCCTGCGCAACAACTGTTTTTGGGGGTTGGGCTCACGCCAGTGAGGTCGCAATTTGACGATGCATAACGTTATGCGTTATAAAAATGCATGATCCGAAATTTCGCCGACCCGGAAACCGAGTGCATCTGGTCCGGGCGGCGAAGCCGCAAACTGCCGTCTGACATTCAAACTTCAGCCCTGCGAAAGCTGCGTCTGCTCAATCAGGCCCGCGTCCTGAATGACCTGCGCATTCCGCCGGGCAATCGTCTGGAGGCGCTGCGGGGGGATCGCGATGGCCAGCATTCGATCCGCATCAATGATCAATGGCGGATTTGTTTTCATTGGAGCGAAGGAGGAGCATCGCATGTTGAAATCGTCGACTATCATGACTGAAGCTGAACTTCTGCCCAACCCGACGCCGGGCGAAATTCTGCACGAGGACTTCATCAAGCCCATGGGCCTGTCGCAGAACGCGCTCGCCCGCGCACTTGGCGTGCCGCCGCGCCGCGTCAACGAGATTGTGCTCGGCAAGCGCGCCGTCACAGCCGACACGGATTTGCGGCTCGCCCGCTATTTCGGGCTGTCGGACGGCTTCTTTCTCGGCTTGCAGGCGGATCACGACTTGATGCAAAAGCGGCGGGAACTCGGCCCCGCGCTGGCCGCAATTGCGCCGCGCGCGGCGTGATGTGGATGCCGGTCCGGCGGCGCATCAATGCGCCGCCTGACCGGATCAGCCTTACTTCCCCGCCAGCTTCGCCAGATTGCCCAGCCCTCCCGCGAACACGGCTTCGACCAGCTTCTGTGGGGCGGCGTCTTCCGCGCCCTCCTTGTCGGGGCGCTGAAACGTGCCCGCCCACTTTACAAC
>JANLPP010000053.1:0-2792 GCA_031367295.1 Hyphomicrobiales bacterium
CAAGGGCACGCGCTGGCGCTTCGCGCTGCTGCCGCTCGGCGGCTATGTCAAGTTCCATGGCGACATCAATGGCGCGAGCCAGCCGGACACTGCGGCCATCGCCGCCATGCCGGGGGAATTTTACAAGCAGACCTTCGCCGCAGCCCCGGTGTGGAAGCGCGCAGCCACGGTTGGCGCGGGTCCGGTGGCCAACTTCCTGCTGGCCATCGTGATTTTTGCCGGGTCTTTCTACATCAATGGCCGTGCGGTGCTGCTGCCGCGCATCGAAAAAGTGGAGCTGGCCAGCGCTGCCGAGGCTGGCGGCCTGAAGGCGGGCGATCTGGTCATGTCGATTGACGGACGCGCAATTGATTCGTTTGAGCAGCTGCAGCGCGCCATCATGGGCGCGGCAGGCGTGCCGATGACGCTGGAAGTGGAGCGCGGCGGCGCGCTGGTCAGCCTTGCCGTTACCCCGGCAACCCGCGAGATCAAGACACCCTGGCGCAGCTACCAGGTCGGCGCGCTGGGTGTGCGCGCCACCTCAAACCCCAATGACCTGCGCATGGAGCATCCCGGCCTGATCGAATCAGTCGGCCTTGGCGCCAGCGAGACCTGGTCCTGGGTCGAGCGCACCGGAACATTTGTCACAGGCCTCGTCTCCGGGCGCGAATCGGCGGGGCAGGTCTCCGGCCCCATCGGAATTGCGGCGGTGTCCGGCGAAATGGCCAAGGTTGGCATTGGCGCCCTGATGCTGCTGGCCGCCATCCTCTCGATCTCCGTCGGCCTGATCAACCTTGTGCCAATCCCGCTGCTGGACGGCGGCCACCTGATGTATTTTGCCATTGAGGCCCTGCGTGGCAAGCCGCTGAGCGAAAAAGCCCAGGAAATGGGCTTTCGTGTCGGTTTGGCAGTTGTTGGGACCCTCATGCTGCTCGCCACGTCGAACGACCTGATCAACATTGCGTCAAAATGGATGGGCCACGCGGGCTGATGGCCTGCCTGCCGCGACGTCAGTTTACCATCTCTTAGCCACAATGCGTGTCGTTGCTGCCACGGCCCCCCAAAAAGGGGCCGTGGCTTTGATTCATGGTTTGCACACACAGGCAAAACTTGTAGAAGCTTAAGATTGTAGATGTGTGATTTACCCGTCGTTCCGTATTCGTTGCCTCAATCGGATCGAGGGCGGCGGGCGGTGGGATGAGCGGGTCAAAAAACGGGAACACTATTGCAATGACTGTCTTCAAGGCGCTTCTGTCCCGTGTCCTGCTGCTGACGTTTCTCGCCATCGGGCTGTGCTCGGGCCTGTCGCTGTCGATCCAGCCTGCCGCCGCCCAAACCGTTGTGGTGGAAGGCAATCGCCGCGTCGATGTTGAGA
Organism: Hyphomicrobiales bacterium; assembly: GCA_031367295.1. Taxonomy (GTDB): domain Bacteria; phylum Pseudomonadota; class Alphaproteobacteria; order Rhizobiales; family Beijerinckiaceae; genus JANLPP01. Next base: position 1,355 of record JANLPP010000053.1, read on the forward strand.
CCATCCGCTCGTATTTTTCCGGCACAGACCAGAAAAGCATTGACGAGGCGGTCAAGGCGCTGCTGGCGACCGGCCAGTATGGCAGCGTGCGCGCACGCAAGGTCGGCGACAAGATTGTTGTGACCGTCAACGAAAAGCTGTCGATCAACCGCGTCGCCTTTGAGGGCAACAGCAAGCTCAAGAGTGAGCAGCTGGCGGCTGAAGTCCAGTCAAAATCACGCGGTCCCTATGATCCCTCGCTGGTCCAGTCCGACATCACCCGCCTGTTAGAAGTATACAAGCGCGGCGGACGCGGTGCGGCGCGCATCACCTCGCGCACGGTCGATCTGCCGAATGGCCGCATCGATCTGGTTTTCACAGTGGTTGAGGGCGGCAAGACCGGCGTCAAGGAAATCAATATTTCCGGCAATAATGTCTATTCATCCGGCAAAATCCGCGGCCTGATGCAGACGACGGAATCGAATTTCCTGTCCTGGCTCAAGTCTTCCGACGTCTATGATCCGGACCGCATCACGGCGGACCAGGAGCTGATCCGCCGCTACTATCTGCGCAATGGCTATGCTGATTTCCGCATCGCATCGACGGACGCGCATTTCGACAATGAGAAAGAGGGCTGGATCATCAGCATGGTTGTCGAGGAGGGGCCGCAGTATCGCGTCAGCGACGTGCGGATCGATTCGCGCATTCCGGATATTGACAGTGACAGCCTCGCCCGCAACCTCAGCCTGTCGGCTGGCGATGTTTATGACGGCACCCAGGTGGAAAAGTCGGTTGAGGCGATCAGCCGCGACGTTGCCCGCAAGGGCTACGCGTTTTCGCAGGTGCGCCCCGCCGGTGACCGCAATACGGCGGGCGGCACGATTTCGGTGCGCTTCACGGTTGAGGAAGGCCCGCGCGTCTACGTTGAGCGCATCAACATCCGCGGCAACACCCGCACGCGCGATTATGTCATCCGCCGCGAATTCCGCATTGGTGAAGGCGACCCCTATAACCGCGTGCTGATTGACCAGGCCGAGCGCCGCCTCAACGGGCTTGGCTATTTCAAGAAGGTGAAAATCACCAACCAGCCCGGCTCAGCCGCCGACCGCGTGGTGATCGAGGTGGAGGTTGAGGACCAGCCGACCGGCTCGTTCTCGATCTCGGGCGGTTATTCGACGTCCGACGGCTTTATCAGCGAGGTGTCGATCACCGAGAGCAATTTCCTTGGCCGTGGCCAGTATGTGCGCGCTGCGGCTAGCTATGGCCAGAAATCTTCGGGCTTCGACTTCTCGTTTACCGAGCCGTATTTCCTCGACCGCCATATCGCAGCCGGCTTCGACCTGTTCCACAAGGCGACGGACAACTCGAAATTTTCGCTCTACCAGAACTGGATTTCCGGCGGCACGCTGCGCCTTGGCATCCCCTTCACGGATGAGCTGACGCTGACCGGCCGCTATTC
>JANLPP010000075.1:0-4040 GCA_031367295.1 Hyphomicrobiales bacterium
ATGCCTATCGCATCGCGATCATCGAGGCGTCCGGGCAAACCGGATTGCGGCGCAAAACCTTCCCGCAAACCTGCCCGTGGGCGTTTGCGCAATTCATGGATGCGGATTTCTGGCCGGATTGAGCGGCCATTGCCCCAGCAGCCCGCCTTCCCGGTCAAACACCGCGATCTCCAGCGTCACCGCCGCCGTGCCCAGCGCGCGGCGCGCCGTCAGCCATGCCGCCTGCGCCACCGCGCCCGCAAGGTCCACGCCTGCGGCGCGCGCGAGGTCAAACGCCTGCATTGCCGTGTTGGCACTGCCAATGCCTGCCGCCAGCGCCGCCGTGCCGCCAGCCGCCAGCGCCTGATCCGCCAGCCAGGTCAGGTCGACGCCGCCACGGCGCGAATGCAGGTCAAGCATGCCCTGCCCCAGCTTGCTCATTTTGGCGAGGCCGCCGGCAATGGTGACGCGCGCCACCGGGTGCGCGCGCAGGTATTTGAGCATGCCGCCGGCAAAATCGCCCATGTCGATCAGCGCAGTTTGCGGCAGGCTGTGCAGCGCCTGTACCGCCGCCTCTGACACCGCGCCGGTTGCGCCCGCCACATGGATGAGACCGGCGGCGCGCGCCACATCAATGCCGCGGTGGATGGAGTGGATCCAGGCGGCGCAGGAATAGGGCACGACGATGCCGGTGGTGCCCAGAATCGACAGGCCGCCGATGATGCCAAGGCGGCCATTCATGGTGCGTTCGGCGATTTTTGCGCCGCCCGGGATGGAGATTTCCACCACGGCGTCCGGGTGGGTGGCATGTTCGCCCGCCACCTCGTGCAAAGCGGCAATGATCATGGCGCGCGGCACCGGGTTGATCGCAGGCTCGCCTGGCGGCAACGGCAGGCCGGGCAGCGTCACCGTGCCGACCCCCTCGCCCGCCCTGAATGTGATGCCGGCGCCCGGCGCGGCGCGCGTCACCTGCGCGATGACCAGCGCGCCATGGGTGACATCCGGATCGTCGCCCGCGTCCTTGATGATTCCCGCGCTGGCGCTCTGCCCCGCCAGCCGGCAGAGCGCCAGGGCAAAGGCGACGCGCGCGCCGCGCGGCAGCGTTATCGTCACCGGGTCGGGAAATGTGCCGGTCAGCAGCGCCTCAAACGCGGCGCGCGCCGCCGCCGTGGCGCAGGCACCGGTGGTCCAGCCGCGTCTCAAAGCCGATATGTCGATGTCGTCAGGCATTGCGGCCTGTGGTATCGCGGGGGCCTGTCCCTGCATAGAGGCCAAGCGTGCTGCTTCCACCCACACCCGGACTTGTTATCGCCGCGCCGCGCTCCGGGTCCGGCAAAACCACGCTGACGCTTGGCCTGCTGCGGGCCTTTGCGCGGGCCGGGGTGCGCGTGGCGGGGGCCAAATGCGGGCCCGATTATATCGACCCGGCTTTCCATGCCGCTGCCTGCGGGCGCGCCAGCCTCAACCTTGACGCCTGGGCTATGCCACCCGCCCTGCTGCAAGGGCTGGCGCGCGAGGCCGGGGCCGGCACCGAACTGGTGCTGTGCGAGGGGCTGATGGGCCTGTTTGACGGCGTGCCAGGGGAGCCGGGGCGCAGCGGCTCGTCAGCCGACGTGGCGGCGGCGCTGGGCTGGCCGGTGCTGCTGGTGGTGGATGTCAGCGGGCAGGCACAAAGCGCGGCGGCGCAGGCGCGCGGCATGGCTGATTACGATTCCCGCATAAAAGTGGCGGGGGTGGTGCTGAACCGGGTGGGCAGCGCGCGGCACCTGCGGCTGGTGTCAGAGGCGATGGCGGCCGCTGGCCTGCCAGTGGTGGGCGCGCTGCCCAAAGACGGCGGCGTGTCACTGCCGGAACGCCACCTCGGCCTGGTGCAGGCAGGCGAGACGGCGGGGCTGGACGCAGTGCTGGACCGCATGGCGGCGCTGGTCGAGCGCTGCTGCGATCTGGCCGCGATCCGCCGGCTGGCTGGCTGCGGCGCGGCGGGCCTCGCAGCGGCGCAAGCCGCGCTGCCGCCGCCGGGCCAGCGCATCGCGCTAGCGCAGGATGCTGCGTTCTCCTTCATCTATCCGCATCTGCTGGCGGGGTGGCGCGCGGCAGGCGCGGAAATTGTGCCCTTCTCACCGCTGGCCGGGCAGCCGCCGCCGCCAGACTGCGACATGTGCTGGCTGCCCGGCGGCTATCCCGAGCTGCACGCGGGGGCGCTGGCGGCCCAAACGCGGTTTTTCGACGGGTTGCGGGCGTTTGCGGAAAGGCGCGCCGTGCATGGCGAGTGCGGCGGCTATATGGTTCTGGGCGAGACACTGACGGACGCGGCGGGTGTGGCGCACACGATGGCGGGGCTGCTGGGCGTGCAGACCAGTTTTGCCCGCCGCAAAATGAGCCTCGGCTACCGGCAGGCGCGGCTGGCGGCGGACGGCGCGCTGGGACCGGCGGGCACAGTGCTGCGCGGCCACGAGTTTCACTACGCGACCGTGGTGGCGCGCGGCGACGATGCGCCATTCGCGGCTTGTGCCGATGCCTATGGCGGGCAGCAGGAGGAAGCGGGCAGCCGCCGGGGCAATGTCACCGGCAGTTTTTTTCACGCGATCGCGCGGGGGTGAGGGCACCACAAAGACAATTGGCGCTATCGGCCAAACAATCCCCGCCCCTACAAAAAACGCCCGGCGGAAATATCCGCCGGGCGTCCTGTGACGGGTGCGGGACCGGTCAGAACTTAAAGTTGATGCCGGTGCGCAGCAGCGAGCCATTGTTGCTCTCGCGCAGGGACGGGGTGATGCCGCTTGCGATTGCGGCGGCGTTGACCGGGGCTGCCCGCAGGCTGGACTTGCCAAGGTCGTAATAGAGATATTCCAGCTTGGCGGTGATATTGTTGGTGAGGGCATATTCAGTGCCCGCGCCGACCACATAGCCTGCCTTGGTCTTGTCGCTGCTGCCAGCCCATGTGCCGCCGGCCAGCGGGCCGCCGACCCCCGTCAGCGTGTTGGAGAACCTGGTCTGGCCGATCATCAGACCGCCCGTGCCATAGGCCAGCCAGCGGTCGGTGAGCAGAAAGCCGGCGCGGGCGCGCACTGTGCCGAATGCGCCAAGCTGGTTTTTGGTGACGCCTGTCGCGTCCGGCGCAACAACAGTGGTGGACTTTCTGGACCCGCCGGCAAAATTGGCGTCAGCCTCGATGCCGCCGACAAAGCTGCCGCTCTGGATATTGTACCCTGCCTGCACGCCGCCAAGAAAGCCATTGCGTTTGCCATTATAAGACTGCGGCGCATTCGGGCCTTCAGCCAGATAGGCGGCATCGCCGGTGTAGGTGGCGCGGTTCTTGCCGCTGAAGCCATAGCCGGCGTTGAGGCCGAGGTAAAAACCTGTCCAGGTGAATACGGGCGGCGCGGCGACATAGACCGGCGCGGGAGCAAGTGCCGGGCGACGGCCCGGAATGTCCGCTGCCAGCGCAACGGAAGCCGGGAGGATCGCGGCGAGCGCGATGGCGATGGACGAAATATGTTTCATGGGGACCTCTCACTCAATTTAATTGCGGGCTGGCGGCTGGCGTCGGCCCGGCTGAACGTAGGGTTAGGGCAATCGCCGGTGAATGTCTGTTGCGACGCAGCAACAGCAAGCTCGCCAAAATTGTCAGCAATGTGTCGAATTTTACGCGTAAAATTATAACAACAATAAGTTTAAATAATACGGATTGATGGAAACAATTAAATTACTATTGAAATACAACTGAGAGATATATTCAACATAAGCCTATATATACGATAGTTAACAATTTGATAATATGATTTATGATCGATTTATTGCAAATTGAACGAACCCCCCGCCTGATTCCGATCTTTCCCAAGACAAGGATCGGCCACAATGCGGCATTTTTGCTGCATTGCAATAAGTGCTGCCGGCTTTGGCGCGGCGCGGCAGACCCGAAATCTCGTCAACCGCATTCAATTTTTCTCCTTTGCGTTTTAAGCGCATCCTTTAGGATGGAGCGCCAACACAGATGGATTGCGGGCCTATGGCTGATGATGATCTCGACCTCAATGCGCTTTCCGACGACGAGCTTGTCG
>JANLPP010000090.1:0-3299 GCA_031367295.1 Hyphomicrobiales bacterium
TGCCAGCAAACGTCGCCGTCAGCCCGTCAATCGCCTGACGCTTCCAGGCCGCAATCATCGCCTGATGGATGCCAAATTTGGCCCCCAGCTCGGCCAGCGTCTGCTCGCCCCGCATCGCCTCCAAAGCCACTTTCGCCTTGAACTCGGCCGTATGCCGCTTGCGTGTAACCTTGCCCATGGTCCCGTCCTTTGCAGTTCGGGAATAGCTTAGTTCTACTGCGTCACGAAGTGTTCTGTTTTTGCTGTTTGTCCTGCATTATCTGGCAGCACGGGCATCGGGTCAGGGTTTTGGCCAGGGCGACGGTCAGGATTTTCCGCACGGTCGCTATGGAATTTTGGACGTGCCGTTCGGGCCTGACCGGCGGGTTTGACGGGTCGGCGATAGGGGGAAAGGCGAGATTGCCCGCTTTTCCCCCGCAAGGCACTTGCTTTGTCGGAGGTGGCTGAGGGGAAAAAATCCGCTCTCTGGCGGATCAGGAATCCATAAGCGGCAATGCACAGGGTGGCGTGGTGGTGGAAGCCGCGCCAGCTTCGGCCCTCGAAATGGGCGAGGCCGAGTTCGCTCTTCAACTCCTCATAATCGCGCTCGATCCGCCAGCGCATTTTGGCGGTATCGACCAGAACCTCAAGGGAAACATCTTCCGGCAGGGTCGAAAGAAAGTATTTGGTTGGTTCTTTCTCGCCCTCCGGCCATTCGACCAGCAGCCATTCGAAAGGATGCGGCTCGTGCCGCTTCCAGTCGCGCGAGGCCGGGCGCACCCGGACAGCCGCAAAACGCGAAGACAAGGGGTCATTCGAGCCCTCGCGCCATTCTACCTCGCGCCATACCTGCGCAGGCAGGCCCAATGCCAGGTCCTTGGCCGATACCGGCGCATGATCCGCGTCGCGTTGCATTCGCGAGGATTTTCGCCCGCGCCCGCTCCAGGGTTTTGGCGGCAAAGGCTCCATGCCCGGTGGCCAAACGCTGAGTGTCGATTGTACGCCCACCGCATAAGTGAAGCCCATGGCCGTCAGTCCGGCGCGGAATTCGCCATCACAGCCGTAGCCGGCATCCGCCAGCACAATGGTTCCCGCAACACCCGCTGCCTTTGCCGCTGCAATCTGCTCCAGCGCAATCTGCGGCTTGGTCTTGAACGCGATCTCCTCGGGAATATGGGCTTTTGCCCGCCGCACAGCATCATGGGCCCAGATTTCCGGCAAATACAGCCGGTAGGCAATCGGCAGGCTGGCGCTGTGGTTGGCTACCGACAACGTCACTGCAAGCTGGCAATTGTCGGTTTTGCCCAGCCGCCCGCAATATTGTCGTGTGACGCCGACGGAATGCACGCCTTTCTTGCCAAAACCGGTATCATCGACAATCCAGGTCTCGATTGGACCGCTGCGTTCGATGGCTGGCAAGACCAGCTCCCGGACTTTGGCCAACACCGCCTCGTCCGACCACGGTGCCTGACCGACAAGATGCAGCAGCGACTGGTGGCGCGCCGAAACCTGCGCCGGGGCCACCACCGCAGCCATCGGCTCGACGCTCTTGCGCTCGCCCGGCATCAAAAGCCCGGTGCAGTAATCACGCATCGGACCAACCCGGTCCAGATGCCCCATTGCCTGCCCAAGCGCAGCAATATAGTCTGAAAATGAAGCAACCTGAACTTCAAGATGCTGATCCATGGCCCCAACCCCGCACCGTTGAGCGAATCAGTAATCTATCAAAAATCAGACGCCAGCGAATCTGGTAATTCGTGACTCAGTAGAACTAATTAGATGTCCGCTTTTTGAATTCCCCAACAGGCAGAATCTTCTTCTTTTTCTTCTGCCCTCCTGTGGGCGGAGTGGTCAGTTCCGTCTGGGCCGTTTGGCCCCCGGAACTGTCCACGCCGTCCACAGGCGCACCGCGAAACGGACTTACGCGGCTGATCTGGTTTGCTGTGTTTTAGCCTCGCGCGGACTGCCCATGGCGTCGAAGCTGGCGATCTGGCGCGGCCCATGGAACAGGCCAATCGCGCCGTCCCAATATTCCAGCACCCGGATTGTTGCCTTGGCAAAATGATGCCGGTTGAGGCTTTTGGGGATTTGCAGGGTGAGCCTGTTGTATTTGACCGTGTTGTCCAGTGCGGCGATGCGCGTCTCCTCAATGCACAGGATATTGGCCAAATCGCCGACGAAGGGAATGAAGGCCGTGCCTTCCTCGCCCGCCTTGACGGCAAACTGGGCATTGTGCTCCCCCATGTAGACGTCCGCCAGCCAGGCATTGGCGGCCTCGATGCTGGTGATGCCGTTCAGCCGCAACAGCGGTGCCAGCCGCTTCTGCAAGGTGTCCCAGAGCCGCTCCATCCGCCCGCGCCCCTGCGGCGTATAGGAGGCAATGTGCCCGATTTTCAGCTGCGCCAGCGCCCGGCCCACCTGGGTCAGACAGGTCTTGTCCACCTCTCCCCCGGCTTTTGGCGTGTAAAAATAATGGCTTCCGCGATCCGTGTAGAGCGAGCAGAACAGGCCATGACGCTGGATGGTCTCGCACAGGCCGCGAAACGTCGAGGCTGTGCCTTCCTCCTCAACCAGAAAGATCGACGTGATCATGCTGGTGGCGTCATCCAGCGTCACAATCAGGTCAAGCTCTGCCCCCTCTGGCAGCCAGGCGTGTTTCGAGCCGTCCTGAAACAGCATCATCCCCGGCAGGGGCCGCCGCTCGCGCCTGCGCCGGTGCGCGCCCCGCTTTTTGGCTTTGCTGGTCAGTCCGCGCAATTGCAGCACGCTTTTCGTCCAGCTGTAAGAGCGCCCGAACGGCTTGCCGTCACCCATCATCTGTCCCAGCAAGCTCTCGTGAAAGTGCTTGGCCGTGAAATCAAAATAGCGCGTGGTGAAAGCCTTCAAGGTCCACTCAATCTCGTCAACCGGCGCCTGCCGCCCGCTGGCGCGTCCGCGACGCCGGTCAATCAGCCCCTCCGCCCCCTCAGCCTCATAAACATCCAGCAACCGCCGGAAATGCCGGTCGCTGACCCCAAGCTGCATCGCAGCGTCAACACTACTCAACCGCCTCACACGATGCGACATAACCGCATCAAGATACCGAGCCATCCGAACCTCCGGCAGCATGTGATCCCCCCGGTTCAAAAACCGGACAAATCACGTGCTACCTAAACCGGACATATCATTTGCTAGCGACAGGAGGGCGGCTCTGCCTTGCCGTGAGGCTTGCGCAGGCGCATATTGCAAAAACGGCAGGGGCGCGACGCCACAAATTCCTGTAGGGTTATGGTGGCGCGCTGTACCAGTTGCCGCGCGGGCCGACGGGAGTCGAGGCGATG
>JANLPP010000092.1:0-3201 GCA_031367295.1 Hyphomicrobiales bacterium
GAGGGCTTCGACATATTGCGCAACAAGGATTCGAAGGCGTTGCCGGAAGACGAGCGTTTCGCGCTCAACCTGCCGGATATTGCAGAGGTCTGGCGGCGCGGCAGCGTGGTGTCATCCTGGCTGCTTGATCTGGGCGCGGCCGCGCTGGCGCAAGACCCAAAGCTGGAGGCGTTTTCCGGAGTCGTGCAAGATTCCGGGGAAGGCCGCTGGACCGTTGAAGCCGCGATCGAGGAGGCGGTGCCTGCCGACGTTCTCGCGAGCGCGCTGTTCGCCCGCTTCCGGTCGCGCCAGACTCATACCTTTGCGGAAAAGATGCTGTCGGCGATGCGGTTCGGCTTTGGCGGACATTTGGAATTTCATGAGGCGGGGCATCTTGAGCCTTGAAGCTCCCTCCCAAGGCTGAACATGAAATTCACGTCAAAGGAGTTCCACGTGCCGGAGGGCGCGGCGGTCAGCCTCAAGGCATGCCCGATGCGTTTGGAAGACCCCTATAAAACCAAGCGCCAGTATGCCGCGCGTCTGGTCGGGCATATCGCCCGGCTCAGCGCGCAGCAGCAGCTGCTTTAAGCCTCCAATCATTACGCTGTCCTGCTGATTTTCCAGGCCACGGACGCGGCGGGTAAGGATGGCGTCATCAAACATGTGATGTCAGGCGTCAACCCGCAGGGCTGTCAGGTGTTCAGCTTCAAGCATCCCAGCGCAGCCGAACTGCAGCACGACTTTCTCTGGCGCACCACGCGCGATCTGCCCGAGCGCGGCCGCATCGGCATTTTCAACCGGTCTTGCTGTGAGGCGGTGCTGATCGCGCGCGTCCATTCGGAAATTCTACGCAGCTAAGAAATGCCCGGCGCGCCGCTGGACAAGAAGAAAGTGTGGACGAGCCGCTACCGTTCCATTGTGGAGCTGGCGCGGCATCTGCACGCGAACGGAACCCGGGTTCTCAAGTTCTATCTGCATATGTCGAAGGAAGAGCGGCGAAAACGCTTCCTGGTGCGGATCGACGACCCGGCAAAGAACTGGAACTTCAGCGTGGCGGACCTCGAAGAGCGTGGGTTTTGGGACAAGTATTATGAAGGCGTATGAAAAGTGCCCTTGCCGCCATCCGAGACGGAAAGAGACGGATTGCGGTCGCCGCAACCCTGGCCGTGCGACGCGACAGGACAGCGGCAGAGGAACCCGCTCGATAGGCGAACGCCGCCAAGGGCGCGATGCACGGCCTCAGCCGATAGTGTCAGCAACACGCGCCCTCAATGAAATCGCAAAAGGCGCGGGCGGTTTCAGACGCGCGGCCTCGGCCGTTGCCGTGCGAAATGGCGCGGGTTGAAGCGGGGCAGTGTGACAACACCATTTTGACCTCGTGCATGGAACGAAAGTGGCGGAAATTGACAGTCTATTAGTAATTGAGGGGTAAGCAAATTACGGACACGCAATCGAACACTTCAACAAGCGAATGGACAAAACACCGGGCGGTTTCTACTAATGCCGCGAACGCGGGGGACACCTGACTGCCCGGTTCCGGCGCCTCACCGCGTGACTAACCGCAAGGAACAAAAATAGTGCCAGTCCAAAGATTGGACGAAGGAGCCTTGCGAAACTCGCGCATCCTCAAGCAGCTTGGAAAGCGGCTGGGCGAATACAGATCGGCGCGGGACTGGTCGATCCTGCGCGTCTCGCGCGAATGCAAGGTCAGCCACGCCTTCGTCACCCAAATTCTGGAGGGGCGGGCCAACCCCTCTCTGCTTATCGTCGAAAAAATCGCCGTCAATCTTGGCGTCGATATCGGATGGCTGCTCGGGTATGACACCCATGATCCCAAGCGCGACGCGTCATTATGAAGCGATTTTCAAATCCTCCGCGCTGGTGATTTCCGCCGAGTCGCCGCCACGTTGAGCTTCCCGCCGTTTGCGCAAGACGCCGCGTTTCGGTAAGAAACGCTATGGGCCGGATGGTCGCGGCGGCAGGGTCGAGCAAATAGGCGGTGAATTCGGTCATGGGAATTCCTCGATGTGAAAAGGACAGGGGCGCGAGGCAATGCGGAGGGGGCCGGATCGCTCCGGCCCCGGGCCATTACTCGGCGGCTTGCTGAAAGCTGCCGCCGCTGTCATCCGGGCCATAGACGGTTCCCAGCGCTCCGGCCTCATCGTGGCCATTGCCCGCAAATGCGCCCTCGTTTTCGGGCAAGGCAGCTTCACTCTCCGCCACGTCTGCCCGTGCCGCCGTCTCCGGCGCTTTGGCGCGGCCGCGCAACGGCGGCGGCGTCCAGCCTTTTTGCGTGATTGTCTCAAGCGCTGCCTGAACCGCCTCGGCCTTGGGCGCATCCAAAATCGCCTTGGCGATTTGCGGCGCGCAGCCGGCCTCGGTGAGCGCTCCGGCGATCATCTTCTTGCTGATGCGCTTGAAGAACGACTCGCCGTGCTTCTGTTCCGGCAACCACTTCTGTAACCGCTCCTTGGTCTCGCGAAAGGCCGCGAACGGCGCTTCATTGTCAGGGTCAGCGGCGCCGATAGCGCGTGACTGCTTCGTCCCGGTAATTCTGACGCAGCTGGCCTCGGCGCTGCCGTAACCTTGGCCGTAGCGGTCTTCATAGAACAGGCGCAGCGCGAGGGCGTGAACGGCAAGGGCAAGGCCGATGTCGGGGCGCTGGCTCACCTCATAGGCGAGCGCCGCCGTGCGCGTTGCCGTCAAATCGGAAATCAGCGCCATGGAATAGCCGTCCGCCATGTCCTGCTCGGGCTGGGATGAGGGGTCGTGTGCCTGCGAAGTTTCAGCTTCGCCGGAAGCGTCAGCATCGCTGGCGATCTGCGCCTCGGCCTGCCGCTTGGCGCGCTCGCGCGCTGCAAGCTCATGCTTCTCGCCGATTTTTAACAAGCCGCGCAACACGGTGATTTCGCCCCGATAATTCAGGAATAGCCGGACGCCCGCGAACGCCATCAATTCCGGGTCATGGCCGATGCAAGTGGCGTCGATCCGATCCATCCGGGCAATCTTGGCCTCATACACGGCCTGCTCGTCCGGCGTCATCTGCCCGGCCTCGTACGCCGCTTCGTTGGCCTCGACAAACGCCATGATCGCGGCAAGGCGGCGCGCGCTTGCGACAACTTCAAACTTGCCTTTTGCGCCTTTGCGAACGGTGAGGTTCTGCAACAGGCCATGCGCCTTGATCGACGCGCAAAGCTCGGTCAATCCGGCCTCGCTCTCGAC
>JANLPP010000121.1:0-26324 GCA_031367295.1 Hyphomicrobiales bacterium
ACGCTGACCCGCCGCGGCGATCCAGTTGTCGGCATCACGCCCATAGCCCGCAAACCCCGGCCACTGACGCCGGAAGAGGTCGATGACATGGCCCGCAAACGGTCGCTGCGTCCAGGTTCCGGGCAGGATTCGGTCACGCTGGTGCGGGAAATGCGGGATGGCTGACCGTCCGCCGCACACTCCACAGGCGCGAAGTGTACGTTGGGCACCGCAAATGGCCGACACCCCTGTCCCTCGCCAAGGCTCGAGGGGCGGGTGACGCGAACACGATACCCATAGTCGGCCAAGACCATCCCGGGCGCCACCTTGCCGGCACACGCGGCCTTGACGGTAACCCGGAGCAGGCGCTTGCAGGGAATGCGGTATCTGCAAACCCTGCGCCCACCCCCTACCCAAACCCGCGCCGACCCCTTACACTGCAGCGCAACATTTCCCCATCCCAGGGCAAGCGCATGGCCGACCATCACATTCCGCATTTCCACAATGACCCCGGTGTGCCGTCCATCCGCGTTGGCGTGAGGGAATTCATGTGCGTGGGGGCCTCGCCACCGTTTGACCATCCGCATATTTACATCGACATGGGCGGCAGCGGCGATGCGGTCTGCTCCTATTGCTCGACACGCTACATTTATGACGCCGCGCTGCATGGACACGCGTTTCCGGCAGAATGCGAGCTTGCGGGCTAAGGCCCGCGCGTGAGCAGCGCGACCCGGCACGCAATCATTGCCGGGGCAGGCATTGGCGGCCTGTGCGCGGCGCTGGCACTGGCGCGGGCGGGCCTGCGTGTGTCGGTGTTTGAACGTGCGCCACTGCTTGAGGAGGCAGGAGCCGGCATCCAGCTGCCGCCCAATGCCATGCGCGCGCTCGACACGCTGGGCCTTGGCGAAACGCTGCGGGCGCGGGCCGATGCGACGCAGGGGCTGCATGTGCGCGCGCTGGGCAACGGACAAAGCCTGATGCGCCTGCCGCAGGCAGCCATGCAGGCCCGCTGGGGGGTGCCCTCGCTGGTCATGCACCGGGCAGACCTCGCCCGCCTGCTGCTGGAGGCCATAGCCCTCACGCCGGGCATCAGCGTTGCGGCCGGCATGGCGGTGGCGGGATTTGCGGCGGGGGTGGACGGGGTTTCTGTTGCCCTGCGGCGCGGGCTGATGCGCCAGCAAGTGGCCGGCGACCTGCTGATCGGTGCCGATGGCCTGCGCTCGGCGGTGCGGGCCGCCCCGCAGGACAGTGCCAGTGATCACCTGCGCTTTTCCGGCAGTTTTGCCTGGCGTGCGCTGGTGGAGGCGGAGCGGCTGCCTGCCAGCCTGCGCACACCAGAAACCGCCCTGTGGCTCGGGCCAAAACTGCATCTCGTGCATTATCCATTGCGGCACGGCGCGCTGGTCAATGTTGTGGCGGTGCTGGCGGGCGGCGCGCCGGCTGTGCCTGCCAAAGACGAGTGGAATGTGCCGGGCGAGGCGGCGGTGATTGATGCCGCTTTCCGGCAGGCAGCGCCGCAGGCCCGCGCGCTGATTGCGGCCGCCGACAGCTGGCGAATCTGGCCGCTTTACGACCGCCTGCCGCCGCCCGGCTGGACGCAGGGGCGCACGGCGCTGCTGGGTGACGCGGCCCATCCCATGCTGCCCTATCTGGCGCAGGGCGCGGCGCAGGCGATTGAAGACGCTGTGGCGCTGGCGGCGGCGCTGAAGGGCAATGGCGACACTGCTGCGGCGCTGGTGACCTATGCACGGGCGCGGCTGGTGCGCACGAGCGAGGTGGTGCGCCAGTCACGCCGCCAGGGCGCAATCTATCACCTTGCCGGCCCTGCCGCCCTGGTCCGCAATCTGGTGATGCGCTATTCCAGCCAGGACCGACTGCTGGGACGGCTCGACTGGCTCTATGCTCCGCACAGCTGAAGGAACCCGCCATGACCACGCAGAGCCTCGTCACCGCCGCCATTCTCGTCATCGGTGACGAAATCCTGTCGGGGCGGACCAAGGACAAGAATATTGGCTATATCGCCGAATATCTGACCAATATCGCCATTGATCTGCGTGAGGTCCGCGTTGTTGCCGATGTTGAAGACGATATTATCGCTGCACTTGACGCGCTGCGCAGCCGCTACACCTATGTTTTCACCACCGGCGGCATCGGCCCGACACATGACGACATTACCGCCGACTGCATCGCCCGCGCTTTTGGCGTGACGATTGACGAAGACCCGCGCGCCATCGCTGTGATGCTGGAACGCTACAAGCTTGAAGACCTGACACCCGCCCGCCGCCGCATGGCCCGATTGCCCGCTGGCAGCGAACTCATCGCAAACCCCATCTCAAAAGCCCCCGGCTTCATGATCGGCAATGTCATTGTCATGGCCGGCGTGCCCGCCGTCATGCAGGTGATGCTTGACGCGGTCGCGCCGCGCCTTGCAGCCGGCGTGCGCATGCTGTCGGAGACGGTGGATGCGAGTGGCCTGCCGGAGGGTATTTATGGCGATGCGCTGGGCACTCTGGCTGCCAGCGCGCCAGACCTGTCCATCGGCTCCTACCCGGCGTTCAAGGATGGCATGTTCGCCAACAAGATAGTTGTGCGCGGACGTGACGCGGCAACGGTGGCCGCCGGTGCAGAGGCTGTGCGCGCGATGATCGCCGGCCTGCATGCTGACACCAACCCCGTCTAGGCGACCAGCCGGACAGGAGCCACACGCTCGCCCTGGTCCGGGCGCACCAGTCGGCTGATGGCATCTGCCGTTAGTGCGGTCGAGAAATGATAGCCCTGCAATTCATGGCAGCCAGCCGCCTGCAGAAAGCGCTGCTGTTCGGGGGTCTCGACACCTTCGGCTGTCACGGTCAGGCCAAGGGCGCGGCCAAGGTGCACGACGGAATGGACAATGATTGCGCCTTCTCCGGTCAGTTCAAGTTCCCGCAGAAAGGCGCGGTCAATCTTGATCTTGTCAAACGGAAAGCGGCGCAGGTAGATCAGACTGGAATAGCCAGTGCCAAAATCGTCGAGCGCCATGCGCACGCCCAGCGCCCGCAGCTCAGCCATTGCGGCGGCGGCCTGTTCGGGATTGTCCACCAGTACGCCCTCAGTCAGCTCGATCTCCAGACGCGCCGGGTCAAAACCCGTCTCGGCAAGGCAGGTTTTTACCTTTGACACGAAATCCCAGGCGCGGAACTGGACTGGCGAGACATTGACCGCGACCCGCAGACCCGGCCATTTGAGGCCATCCAGCATGGCGCGCCGCAGCACGAACTCACCCAGCGCAAAAATCAGGCCGCGCTCCTCGGCAAGCGGAATGAAACGGTCCGGCATGATGAACCCAAGTTCCGCGTTAGGCCAGCGCACCAGCGCCTCAACACCCGCGATGCGCTGGCCGTCGCCGGTCATGACCGGCTGGTAATGCACCGCCAGTGCGTTGCGCACGAGCGCAAGGCGCAACTCGTCCTCAAGTTTCTTGGCTTCCCGCAGGCCTGCATCCATCGAATCTTCATAAATAATGTAGCGGTTGCGGCCGCCCTGCTTGGCGCGATAGAGCGCAATATCGGACTTGCGCATCAAATCCTGCCGAATGTCCGCATGGACCGGATAGCGCGCGATGCCGACTGACAGGCAGCCCTTGCTTTGTCCGTGCAGCAGGGCAAATGGGGCGCGCATTTCACCAAGCACCACATCCGCAAGTCTCCGGCAGGCGTCCTCGTCGCGGGCTGAACGCGCCAGAATGGCAAACTCGTCGCCGCCAATGCGGGCAATGACATCCGTGCGAGGCAGCACAGCGCGGACGCGGCGCGTTACCTCCCGGATCATTTCGTCACCGGCGTCATGGCCAAGCGCGTCGTTGATTTCCTTGAAGCGGTCGATATCAATATAGAACAGGGCAAAGCCGCTGCCGGACTGCGCCTGCTGCGCAATCTCATGGTCGAGAATTTCCGAAAACAGCAGGCGGTTTGGCAGTCCCGACAATTGATCGTGCCCGGCGGAGCGCCGTGCACTGGCCTCGCTTTTGCTCAGATCAGTCATGACGCTGCGCGTGCGCAGTGCCACAAGTGCCGCAAACAGCGCGATGAAAATTACCATGTTGGCGCTGACATGCGACAGGAATGCGTCGCCGGGACGCCGGGGCACCCAGGCGAACGCAGGCTCCATCTTGCCGAAAGCCAGAGCGTCTATTTTGAAAACCGCGCTGTCGGGTTCTGCGGCGCGCACATGCTTCAATGCGTTGACGTTGGCATCGACGCTGATGTGCTGGAGAAAATCGTCAGACAGCCGCTTGATGCCGATAAGCAGTGTATGATCGCTCGCCACCTCCCCGCCTGGCTGCCCCTGCAAGGTCACAAAGTACCCGTCCGCGTCGTCAAAAGCCACAAATTGCCGGGCAGTGCGGGCATCATGGCTACCCGAACGCAAGCCTGCCGCCTCAAGTGTGCCGCGCATGCCCGCGCCGTCACCGGCAACCGGACTAGTCAGCGCCGCAACTACCCAGGGCTCGAATATTTCGTATTTGACCGGTTCAATTGTGTTGCCAGTCGAAAAGGAAACCAGGACTTTTCCATCCCTGATCTCAAATATATGGTCAAAAGCAGGGCCGTTTTGCGCCGCGGCTGCCGCCCGGCGCAACTGGTCTGCGACGCGCACCATCCCGGTGCCCTCACGCACCGCACGATAGGACAGGGAGGTCTTTTCCAGGCCTTCAGCCATGCTGGCCAGTTCATGGTTGACCGCTTGCTGAAGCTGGGCGCGTTCGGCGCGTTCCGCAGAACTGTTGAGGGCGCGGCATTGCAAATGAAAGGCAAGCGCCAGAATAACCATAACAAACGACATCAGAACCACGACGGGCACGATAACCGGCTTTGCCTGCGTGGCAATCAGGCCCTTGTCACTTACCAGACGCATTCACACACTTCCTGGATTGGCCATCGCGCACCAAAATTTCACGCTTGCGTTAATGGAGCGTGACCCGGCAGCCCCGCTGACTGCTGAATTTTCGCTCGCGTCAATATTTTATTCACTCTGATGCCGCCGGCAGGCCCAGATGCCGCCAATCACGCAGACCGCGAGACCCGCCGGCGCCAGCGCCCACAGACTCGCCTCAAGCGCCAGTGCGGTCGCTCCGCTCCAGGCCACATGTGCTACCGGCTCGGCCAGCCCGGCCAGCAGGGAGCGCTTGTGCCGCTTGGCAAAATCCTTGCGACTGCCATTTTCCGCCGTGCTGAAGGCCAGAAGTGCCGCGCCCGTGGAGGCTGCCACGCATCCAGCCATGGCGGCGAGGGCCGCTGTGCCCGACTGGGATGCCAGCGCCGCAAGCGGCAGCAGCAGGACCAGCGCCACCGGCGAGAGCGCCGCAAACAGCTTGGCCCAGCGCCAGTTGGCGGGGCTTACCGGCGCGCTGGCAATCAGGTCCGGCGCATCCTCCGCCCGCAGGGTTATCCAGACGAGGCCAGAGGCGAGGTTGCCGGCCAGAATGACCGTCATTGGAGCCAGCAGGGTAGCGTTGCTGCCACTGCCGCTGAAGGCAAAGCAGATCGGCAGCAGATACAGGGTCTGCATCAGGCTCTGCGAAATCAGCCAGGGATCACGAAACAGCAGCCGCCACTCCTTGAACAGCTGCGTGGCAAGCAGGCCCCTGACACAAAAATCGCGGACCTTGCCGGATGCTGGGGCGCGCTGGCGCGCTGGCACAGCAAGATCAGAGGCCATGACCGCGTTGCGCGCGAATCTTTCGCCAAAACTCCAGACCATCAACGCAAAAGCCGCCAGCGCAAGGACGAGGCAGACAACCGCCGGAACGGCTTCACCCAGCAGCGCACGGGCGGGCAGCCAGGCGGCATGGCCCTGCAGCGCCGGACCTGTTGATCCTTCCGGCACTGCCGCCCAGGCGATAACACTGGCGCGCCATTGCGGCGGAACAAGCTTTTCGCTTTGGGTCATCAGGAAAATCGACGCGCCGATGGACGCGCCAAGCACCTGCGCCACGATGCGGGTGCGCCGCGGGCCGATCAGCTCAAACAGGGCGAAACACAGTGTCAGGCCAACCGCTGCCGCCGACAGGCCAAGGCTGGTCAGCACCGGATAGATCGACAGCCAGCGCCACTGGCCATACCACAGCAGCGCCAGCGCCAGTGGCAGTGTGATGGCGGCATAGACAGTCACAATATTTACCGCGATTGTCAGCGCGCGGATGGCAAACACCCGGCGCGGCGGAATGGGCGAGGAAATCAGGAGATCATGATCGCCGCGCAGAAAAATCGCCTGCGTGCCGGAATCAAGCGCGTGCGACACCATCAGCGCCCACAGTACCGCCATGCTGCCGGTGAGGGCGGCAAGCGCGGTGCCGCCCGCGTCGGCCGGCACTGCAATCATCAGGCGTGCGATCGGGAAGGCCGCCATCTGGAGCAGCACGGCAATCGTCAGAAAAACGCCCCAGCCGACAAGGCGGCGGACACGGTTTTGGCTGCCCGCTGTCCCGGCTTTGGCGGCAAGGCCGCTGCGCCGCCAGCCCAGCCGCAACTCGTGCCGCAGCAGATAGGCACCCGACCCGGGCGCGGCCGCGATGCGCGCAATCATGCGGCAAGTCCCTGCGCGCCGACCAGATCGAGGAACACATCCTCGAGAGTCGAGCGGCCCTGCCCCACCAGCAGGCGCAGCTCGCCCAGCGTGCCCTGCGCCATCAGCTTGCCCTGGTTGATGATTCCGATGCGGGTGGCGAGGCGCTCGGCCACCTCAAGAATATGCGTGGTCATGACAATCGTGCAGCCCGCGTCGGCGCGTGCCTGCAGCATGTCCTTCACCTGGCGCGCCACCGCCGCGTCGAGGCCGGTCAGCGGCTCGTCAAGTATGAGCAGCCGGGGATCATGGATAAGCGCGCCGGCCAGCGCGACCTTCTGCTTCATGCCGCGCGAAAATCCCTCGCAGCGTTCGGCGCGCTGGTGCCACAGCCCCAGATAGTGCAGCAGTTCCTCGCCGCGCGCCCGGGCCACCTGGGGTTCAACCCGCCAAAGTCCCGCAACAAATTCGAGATATTCAAGCGGCGTCAGCTTGTCATACAGCATCGGGTCGTCGGGCAGCCAGGCGGTAACACGCTTGGCGCCCAGCGCATCGGCGCGGGCGTCAATGCCGAACACCCGGATACCGCCTGCGTCTGGACGCAGCAGGCCGGCCACCATGCGCAGCGTCGTGGTTTTTCCTGCGCCATTCTGGCCGAGCAATGCGTAAATTTCACCGCGATTGACCGTGAGATCGAGATGATCGACCGCCATGCGCGAGAACGACTTGCACAGACCGCGCAGTTCAAGCGCGGGGGCTGCGGGAAATTGTTGCACAAGCATGAAGGGCCGCCTTGAGCGCAGTGACACCAGCACCAATCATACGGCGGCATTCGACAACAGATGGTTAGCGAATGGCTCTCTCCCGGCAAACCGGCGATTTGCGCCGCTGCCTGGCGGGCGCATGATCAATCAAGGTAAATAACTTTTCCGGTCCGGATGCTTTCGTCTGCGGCAAACACGATGCGCAGCGAGTTCAGCGCGTCTGCGTGATGCAGGGAGAGGTCGCGCCCCTCCCGGATAGCGGCCAGAAACAGCTCCTGCTCAAGAACGCAGAGGCCCTGGTGGCCAGGCTCCTCCGCCACAGACAGGATTTCGTCTGGTTGCAGGAATTCGCCCGCAGCATTGAGGCCCGCGTGATGCAGGCGCAGCGCATTGGCGCGGGTGTGGCCCTCATGGTCGGCCGATCCCGTGCTGTCGGCGGCGACAAGCGAGACGCAGCCGAGCGGGCCGATCATGTCCTTCACGAAGAATGCCGTCTCGCTCATCATCGGCCCCCAGCCGGCCTCATACCAGCCAACCGAGCCGTCATCGAAGCTGATGTGCAGATGGCCATAGTTGTACATTGCTGCCGCAACCTCGCTGGTGAGGCGCGCGCCCACCGCGTGCACGCTCAGCGGCCGGGCGCGGGTGACCTGGCACATGATGTCTACGTAATGCACACCGCAATCGACGAGGGGCGATGTCGAGTCCATCAGGGATTTATGCACCGCCCATTGCCCGCCGGATGACTGCTGGTTGAGATTCATGCGCATCACCAGCGGCTTGCCAAGCGTGCGCCCGACCTCAACGAAGCGCATCCAGCCTGGATGCACGCGCAGGATATAGCCGATCAGCAGCTGCCTGCCTGCCGCCCTCGCAGCCGCAACAACCCGTTCGGCATCCGCTATATTGGCGGCCAGCGGCTTCTCGCAAAATACATGGCAGCCTGCATCCAGCGCCGCGAGGCAATAGCCTGCGTGGCTTTGCGTGTAGGTGTTGATGGAGACCGCGTCTGGCCGGGTCGCTGCCAGCGCCTCAGCAAAATCGCCGTAAAGCGGAATGCCAGGAAACTCGGCGCGCAGGTCATCGCGCGTTCCGGGCCGGCTGGTGCACAGGCCGGCAAGTTCAAACCCGCCAATCGACCGATACGCCCGTGCATGCGAAAGCCCCATCGTGCCGAGGCCTGCGACAAGAACCCGCACTTTTGTCATTGCGGTAACTCCAGCCTGGTTCTGTGCGATGCGCGCTGAAGGGCAGGGCAAAGCGCGTCCGCCGCATGCGGCGGACAGCCCTCAATCCTCAACCCTCAGCTGCGTCATCACCTTCGCCCGGATCGGCGTTTTCCATAATCCGCTCGGCTATCAGACCGGAGTTCTCGCGAATCGACTGCTCGATGCGCAGCGCCATGTCCTTGTTCTGCTTCAAAAACGCCTTGGCATTCTCGCGGCCCTGGCCCAGCCGCTGGCTGTCGTAGGAGAACCAGGCTCCGGACTTGTCGACGACCCCGGCCTTGACGCCAAGATCGACCAATTCGCCGACTTTGGAAATTCCCTCGCCGTACATGATGTCAAACTCGACCTGCTTGAAAGGCGGGGCGACCTTGTTTTTCACCACCTTGACGCGCGTCTGGTTGCCAGTGACCTCCTCGCGGTCCTTGATGGCGCCGATGCGGCGGATGTCGAGGCGCACCGAGGCATAGAATTTCAGCGCATTGCCACCAGTAGTCGTCTCGGGCGAACCATACATGACGCCGATTTTCATGCGGATCTGGTTGATGAAAATTACCATCGTGTTGGAACGCGAGATCGAGGCGGTGAGCTTGCGCAGCGCCTGGCTCATCAGGCGCGCCTGCAATCCGGGCTGCACATCGCCCATCTCGCCTTCAATTTCGGCGCGGGGCGTGAGGGCTGCAACCGAATCAATAACGAGAACATCGACCGCTCCCGAGCGCACCAGCGTGTCCGTGATCTCAAGCGCCTGCTCGCCGGTGTCCGGCTGCGAAATCAGCAGGTCGTCCAGGTTGACACCCAGCTTGCGCGCATAGATCGGGTCCAGCGCGTGCTCGGCATCGACAAAAGCGCAGACGCCGCCTTTTTTTTGTGCCTCGGCAATCACATGCAGCGTCAGCGTGGTTTTGCCTGATGATTCAGGACCGTATATCTCAATAACCCGGCCGCGAGGCAGACCGCCGACGCCCAGCGCGATATCGAGGCCAAGCGAACCGGTGGACACAGTCTCAATCTCGACCGCCTTCTGGTTTTTGCCAAGCCGCATGATTGAACCCTTGCCAAAGGCGCGTTCAATCTGGGAAAGGGCAGCGTCAAGCGCTTTGGTCTTGTCCACGGAAGTTCCTTCAACGAGGCGGAGGTTGGCTTGGCTTTGGCTGGCTTGGCTCATTTGTCTCGTCCCTATCTGGCATGAGGCGCTCTGGCTGCGCAATGCCATAGTCGTACCGTATTTGTTCCATGTTTCAAGTTCTTTTTTTGTTCCTTTGGTTTTATTTTGCAAACACCGCTGAACTTGGTTAATTGCCTTGCGAGTCGGCGGTTCCGCCGCGATACTGTCCCTAACGTTTTTGCAGATGGCCGGGAGCGCCACGAAAGCAGCGATCTGGATCACGGGCAGCGTGGCACGAAAGGGTTTTTGATATATTGCGCCACTTCGGCTGCCGGGGTTTTAAAGGGATTTATGCATGCTGGTGCTCATGCACTTGCTGGAAAACTTCTCGTGACGAGCGTCCCGCAGCCGCACCCGTCCAGCGGCACCTCTGCGCCATTGCGGCGCACCATGTCGCTGCTGCTGGTTGAGGATGATCGTGCCGATGCGCGGCTGGTGACTGAATTTCTGCGGCGCTCGCGGTTTTTTGCCCATGATATTACGGCTGCGACCGATCAGGCCGAGGCCATCGCCTGCGCCGGTGAAAAGCCTTTCGATCTGGTGATTCTGGATTACTGGCTGCGCACCGAGGCCTCGCTGCCGCTCAGCAGCAGCTGGACTGCGGCCTTTGCCGGGCTGCCCATATTGCTGGTTACCTCGGTCGATGTGGCCGACATTCAGTCACTGGCGCTGGCGTGCGGCGCAAGCGGCTATCTGCACAAGAATGACCTGTCGCCCTCATCGCTGGACGCGGTCATCCGCACCCTGCTGCATTCGCGCCAGAGCGAGCAGCGCCTGCGCGACACATTGAGCCACCGTCCGGCGGAGGCGGGCAAGCCGCGCGAAACCGAGCAAGGCAGCAGCCTGAACGTCCTTTCGACGCTGAACGCCGTGCATGGCTTTGCCCAGTTGCTGGCGAGCGACACGCGCGATGTGCTGCCGGGTGCCGACACGGCGGGTTATATTGACTTGATCAAGCAGGGTTCCGAGACTCTGATTGATATTTTTCACGGTTACCTGTCGCGCGCCGAAGCTGGGGATGGCGCGCCGAGGCTGGTGTTCCAGCACGAGGATATTGGCAAGATCATCAAATCCGTGGCGCTGACAACGCAGCACCAATGCCATGACAAGGGCCATACCCTGCTGGTCTCGACCATTGGCGGTCCGGTGCACGCGGATGTTGACAAGATGGCCATCTACCAGATGCTGCTCAATCTGGTGACCAATGCGGTGAAGTTCAGTCCGCGCGAAACCACAATCACGCTGGTGCTGACTGACCTCGGAGACCGTTTCGACATATCACTGGGGGACCAGGGCATTGGCATGAGCCGGGACGAGGTGGCAACCGCGCTGAAACGCTGCAGCTTTGGCATGGCACCTGCCGGAATTCCAGAACCTGGCCCTGGCCTTGGCCTCTTGGTCGTGTCGTCTATTGTCGAGATGCATGGCGGCGAAATGCGGATCGACAGCCTGAAAGGCTGGGGCACAACGGTGCATGTGACGCTGCCGGTCAGGCGGGCGCGGCTGAACTGAGACTGGCAGCAGGCACCTCGCAAGCCGGCAGGGTAATGACAATGCGCAGACCCTGCCTGCACGCTGCATCAATGCTGATCGAGCCATGGTGCACGTCGGCAATCCAGCGGCAGATGGCAAGGCCAACGCCCGTGCCGGCAATATCGTGGCGGCTGTCGAGACGCTGAAACAAGTCAAAGGCTCTTGCCGCGCCCCCTGCGGCAATGCCGGGGCCATTGTCACGATAGACAATCTGCCAGCTGGTGCCATGCTGCTGTGCGGCAATGTCTACAACGGAATCGGCCGTGCCCGCGAATTTCAAGGAATTCTGCAACAGGTTCTGGAACAGCAGGGTCAGCAATTCGAGGTCGCCCAGCACCTGGGGCAGGGCACCCGCATCAAGGCGCGCCCGCGCCGCGAGAAAATCGGTCCGCAGGTTTGCCTGCGCGGCCACGACCGCGTCCCCGAGGTCGATGCGCCGCAGCGCCGGCTTTCTGGCGGCAACACGCAGATAGCGCACCAGTCCGTCAATCATGCGTTGCATGCGGCCGCCAGCGCCATGAATTTCGTCGAGGAAATCACGGCCAGGGCCAACCTGCGCAACACCCGGCTCGCCGTCCAGCAGCTGCGCGAATTTCACCATCTGGCGCAAAGGGGCCTGCAGATCATGCGACAAGGCCAGCGAGAAGTTTTTCATGTCAACATTGGCGCTGCGCAGGCGGACCGCCTGTTCCTCAAGTTTGCGGGCCTGCTCCACCTGTGCGGTAATGGTTTCGCAAAACAGCAGCACGCCGCCCCCGGGCGCTTCGGTGCCCGCCGCACTGCCCGTTTCCCACGGCAGAAAACGCCAGCGTACATAGTCGCTCCTGCCATGCGCGCCGGTCAGCGTGTCGAGATCGCAGCCATTCTGCACGCCTTCAAGGCTGCCTGTGAGGCCAGCCTGCCACTGTGCGCTTGTGCCAGGCAGCGTAGTGTCCAGCGCCGCGCCGACCTGCGTCGCCGCTTCGCTGAGGCCAAAATCGCTGCGCCAGCGATCACTTGCCGCGACATAGCGCAGCTCGCGGTCCAGCATGGCGATTGCGGCGGGCACATTGCGGATAAACAGCGCCATCAGCCGCCGCTGTCCGGCAAGCTGCAATTCCCGGGCGTGCAGACGTTCTTCCAGAATGTGCTGCTCGCGCCGGGCCTGCGCCACCGCCGCCTCCATCTCGGTGCGACCTGCCGCCTGCGACGAGGTGACCAGCAGAAATTTGCCTTGCTCCATCCAGACAAAACGGATGTCGAGCTTGAGCTTGCCTTCCGCGTCCTGCATGCCAAGGCCCGGCAGCACAATTTCCCCGCCTGCGCCGCGCAGCGCAAAAACCGCGTCACGCAGGCTTTCCATCACCGGATGGCCGAACAGCGGCTGGCCGGGCGGCGGCGCCCACTGGCTCAACAAACCGTCACGCTGCAACACACAGCCTTCATGGTCGACGATGCAAAAGCCCAGCAGGCCGGCAGCCAGCGTATCGCGCATAATGTCCGGCAACGCCGGGTTCAGCGGCGCAGACACGCTCATGCACGGCGCCAGATCGCCTGCCCGACTGACAGGAACAGCTCGTCAATGCCCTCGCCAGTCTTGGCGCTGCCCTGCCAGACTTCATCATCGGCGAGATCGGGCACGCTGAAACTGCGCTCCCCGGGCGGCACGAGATCAATCTTGTTGATGATCGCGCGCATCGGGCGTCCGGGAAAACGCCGGTTGAACTCCAGGGCCAGATCGCGCAGCTTGCCCAACGTGGCGGGGCGGCTGGCATCAGCGACGATGACCGCGCCCGCCGACCCTGTCGCATAGACCGTAGTAAATATCTGCTGGCCGAAATCACCGTCGGTGTCCCACAGGACAAGGCGGATGCGGGCATGGTCGCACGCCGCGCCCAGTTCAAGCTCGTGGCTGACCACATCGACGCCGATGGTTGTCTTGTAGCTTCCATCAAAGCTGTTGAAGGCCAGCCTTTTGGCGAGCGAGGTTTTGCCGACGCCAACATCGCCGAGCAGCAAAACCTTGGCACTGCGCAGCATCATGGTGCCGCCGTTCCCGTCCAGTGATCCATGCCCGGATTCATTTGCCATCCGCCTCGTTTGCAAACTCAAAGGTCACGCGCCGGTTAAGCGCGCGCGCGCTGCCCTGGGTCTCGGAAATCAGCTCGGCGCTGCCGCGCGACACCGCAGCGACCCGGGCTGCATCGACGCCGCGCCCTGTCAGCAGTTGCGTCACGAAATTGGCACGCTTCAGCGCCAGCTGCAAATTCACCACAACGGCGCCCTTGTCGTCTGTGTGCCCGATGACGCGCAGGCTCGCGCCGGTCTGCCGCGCCAGCGCGGCAATTTCGCCAATTGTCTGAAAAGCGCCGGCCTCATCGTCCAGCACTGTATCGCGCACAAAATACACCGCGCTTCGCGCCAGCACAATTTTGAGCTGCGCTTCGGGCGACAGGATGCGCGGCAGAATGGCTGCGAGGGTTTTTTCCAGCTCGCTGACGCGCTGGCGCTGGACATTGGCATCGGCTTCAGCGGCCTCCAGCTTTGCCGCGAGATCGCTGATTTTTTCAGCCTGCCCGCTGACATTGCCGATAATGCCCTCCATGCGGATTTCACCCGCGTCGATGGCCCTGGCCGCAGCTTCGAGGCGGCGGCGTTCGGCAGCCAGTTTGGCCTCGCTGTCGGCCAGCGCGCGCGCCTCAGCCGCCGGGATCGAGGAGGAGACACCCTCAAGCTGCGTGCGCAGCGCCTCGGCGGCTTTTTGCAGCGCCGCGATCTCTGCCTGAATGTCCGCCGCACGCGCGTCCCGCTCGCCCAGCCCGCTTTTGATTTCGCCGGTCTCTCTGGCGATGGTCGATTTTACATCCCGCATTGCTGGCGCGACACCCTCGATTTCGGCGCGCAGCCGCGCGGTCGTTGCCTCAACTGTTTCAAGCTGCTTGCGCAGGCTTGTGCTGCCCTCTGACAGCATGGCCAGCTGGCGCTCCTGCGCAGAGCCGCGCGTGTCTCCCAGCTCCAGGCTGCTTCTGATAGCGGCCGTCTCAGCGCCGAGCGCGGCGCGCGCGTCAGCGAGCTGCTGCGCTGTCGCCGCCACCTCGCTGCGCAGCTGCCCGGCTGCCGCTTCCGCCGCGGCGAGCCGGGGCCCCAATGCGTCCACATCACTGCGCAGACGCGCGCCTGCGGCATCCCGGCCGGCCCTGTCATGCGCGAGGCGCTGCGCTGCCGCCGCCGCGCCATCCTGCGCGACCCTGAGCGCCGCTGCCGCCGCCTCAAGTCCCCCGCCAAGCCGCGCTTCATGCTGCGCGGCGGCCTTTTGCAGCCCGGCAAGTTCCTCGCGCGTCTGGCGGCGCAGCAGCGCGTCCTGCCGCCCGGTCTCCTGCGTGCTGGCGTAAAGCGCAGCAGCGGCGCTCTCCTGCTGGATGACCCGCGCAACAGGCGCGACCTGTGCGACGCTGGCGACGACAGCACGGGGGAAGGCAAGGCCGCGCAAACCTGCCGCCAGCGCGTCCACCCGCGCAAGGTCTGGCGCAAGCCCGGTTATCAGGACCCTGCCGCCCGCCCGGTCAATGCCCAGCTGCAGCGGATAGGCGGAAAGCTCCGGGTCAGCGGCCAGTGCGGCACTGAAAGCCTCGCGCAGATTGCGGTCGTGGCGCGCGGCAAGATAGCGGCTGCCGCCCCACCACGCCAGCGCGCCAGCTATCAGCGCGCCCGCAACATAGAGGCCTTTGCCCGATGATTTGGCCGCTGCCACCGGCTCCGCCGCGGCAGTTGCGGCAGCCTGCGCCAGCATCGCCGCATCGGCGCCATCGCCCCGGTCGTGCCGCTCCAGCAAATCAAGAAAGGCGGCATCCAGCGCCACTTCTTGCCGGGATAACAGCGCGCCCTCGCAATTAGCCGCGATGATCATGCGCGGCGACATGCGCAGGATGACCCGCGAGGTGCCCAGATCCAGCGTGCGCAATTCGCCGCCCTGCATGCCCAAAGCCGTATTGGCAAATTCCGTTATCGCGGCGATGAGGCCGCTCAGCATTTCGGGCTGGTTTGTCGTCAGCCCGTCCGCCTGCCAGGTGGCGACGAGCGTGCCGCTGCCGCGCTCCAGAAACAGGACGCGTGTCAGCCGCGCCCTCGCCTGCGCCAGCGCCAGTTCCCGCACCGGCTTGCCCGCCAGCAGCGCCCGCAGTCGCAACTTCGATCCTTCTAGCGAAGTCAACCGGTCAATGCGGGCGTTGAGGTCGCGGAAAGCGGCGGCCACTGCGGCGGCGACCAGCCGCCCGGTAATCGGGTACAGTGCCTCGACCATCGCGTCGCGCGAGTTCCTGATCTCGCTGCGGATGGACGACACCACCAGCGGCGACAGCGCATTGGCCAGCTCGCGATGGCGCTCCACCTCGGCGCGGCGCAGCGCCCGCGCAATGATTTCGGCCGTCGCGATTTCAAGATGCGGCGCGGTGCCGACATATTTGTCGAGGCCGTCAACCTTGAGGCTGAGCGCCTGCAGAAGGTCTGATTCAGGGCCAACCAGCAGCGCCTTCAGCCGCTCAAATTCCGGAGGCTGCGCATTGGCCTCGCGCGTCATTTCAGCCGCCAGCGCGCTGCGCGCCCAGTTTCTTGATATGCGCGCCAAGATCGGCCAGCGCGCCGCCAATCTGCTCGATGCCCTGCAGGCGGCGGCTTTCGGCGTCGCGGGTCAGGGCGGCGAGCGCCGCCTCCAGCTTGTCAAAGCGGGCGCGCAACTCGGCCGCCAGCGCATCGACCTTGGTGTTAAAGTCCTCCATGCGGTGGTCTGCACTGCGGCGCGTTTCGCCAAACAGCAACTCGCGCACCTGGTCAATGGCGTTGCGCTCCGCCTCGCTCGGCGCTGGCGCCGCCGCATCATGCGTTTTCATTTTTGCCCGCCCCATGGATGTCGACATGTGTCATCGCCTGTCGTATTGGCTCAGTCCGCTGACATTAGCCACAGAAAGCCTAAACGCACGGCGGGCGCAAGGGCAAATCAACCACAGGCTGCGATCCGGTCAGGCCGCGAGGCCCAGTCCCAGCATCAGCCGCATGTTCTGCACGGCTGCCCCGGACGCGCCCTTGCCCAGATTGTCGAGGCGGGCGATGAGCACCGCCTGGCGGTGGGTTTCGTTTGAGGCCACGCCAAGCTCCATCAGATTGGTGCCATTAAGCGCCTGCGGCTCCGGCCGCGCCGGGAAATCGATCACCTTGACACAGGCCTGCCCAATATAGCGCCGCTCCAGCGCCTGCCGCAGATCAGCGGCCTTCGGTCTGCCTGGCAGCAGGTCAAGATGCAGCGGAATCGACACCAGCATGCCCTGGCGAAAATTGCCCGCCGAGGGCACAAACACCGGGCGCGCCAGCAGGCGGGCATATTTCTCGATCTCCGGCACATGCTTGTGCTCAAGCGACAGCCCGTACAGCTCGAAAGCCGGGGCGCCCGGCCCCTCAAACTGGCTGATCATCGGTTTGCCGCCGCCGCTGTAACCGGAGACCGCATTGATGCTGAGCGGCAGTGTTTGCGGAATCAGTCCTGCATCCACCAACGGGCGCAGCAGGGCAATCGCGCCGGTGGAATAGCAGCCGGGGTTTGAGACGCGCCGCGCCGCAGCGATAGCTGCAGGCTGTAAGGCATCAAGCTCGGGAAAGCCAAACGCCCAGTCCGGCGCAATACGGTGCGCGGTGGAGGCGTCCAGAATTTTCGGCCCCTTGGCGCCAAGCCCGGCAACGAGCGCGGCAGTTTCCTTCGCCGCATCGTCCGGCAGGCACAGAATAACAAGATCAACCTGCGCCAGCAGCGCTGCCTTGGCTGCCGGGTCCTTGCGCTGCTCCGCGCCCAGGCTGCGCACGACAACCGCTGGCATGCCCGCCAGCCGCTCGCGAATGCCGAGCCCCGTCGTGCCTGCCTCGCCATCGATAAAAATTCTTGCCGTCATGCCGCCGCGCCACGAAGAACAGGTGAGGCCGCTCAACTGATGAATCTGGCGTCAAATGTCAAGAAAACCCGCTGCGCGCTCAGTCGTTGGAGCGGATTTCCATTTCAAACCGCCCGATGTCGCGCAGCTGCCCGTTCATCTTGTCAAAACTCACCTGGGCTACACCCGCCTTCGGCTTTATGGACAGAGTCAGGCTGCGCGGGTCCTTGATGAACGCGGCCATTGCCGGTCCATCCTCAAGCCGCCCTTTGCCGCCAAGCAGCAACCGGCTGAACGCGGCCAAAGCCTCTGTCTTCACCGCCTCGGCGGGCCTGCCCCCAAGTTTCGCGCCAAGCTCAACCAGCTTGTCAATAAGGCCGGTATTGGTGAACTTCAGGCTGCCGCTTTCCAGTGTCATCCCCAGATTCGCGGCATTGCGCGCGTCCTGATCCGGCACAAGAATGGCCTTGTCGGCGTTGCCGAAACTGCCCTTGAGCGAAAATGTGGCCAGCCCCGCCACGGCCAGCGTCACCTCCTCAACTGTCACTTTGCGCTGCGGCCAGTCATAGGACACTGCGATTTTTCCGGTGACGTCAATGGTTTCGAGGCCGATAGACGCCAGCGTCGAAGTCAGCAGGCCCGAACCCGGCGTGAAACGGATGCCGGCAAAGGCGACAGCCGAGCGTTTTGGCAGGCCGGCTTCATAAACATTGGCTACCTGCACCTCGCCAAGCTCAATTGCGGTCTGCTCTGCGCCCTGCGGGTGTGGCACCGTCAGCGTGCCAGTCATGCCATCCCACAGCAAAGTTCCGTAACGCAGAAAATCGCTTTTGACATTGCCGTTTCGCAGCGCGCCAAAAACATAGCCGACATCAATGTCGGCCAGTGTCAGCGCGCCAATTTTGAAGGTGGCGACCTCTGCGCCATTGGCCTTCAGCGTCAGGTCTCCGCCGACAATGCGCATTTGCGCCGCCATGCCAGCCTGCACATGGCTGATTTCAAGCCCACGCAGCGTCAGGGTACCGCCCGGCACCGTGACGAGGATTTCCGGCGTCAGTATTTTTTCGGCGGTGAGCTTGCCGAAAGCCTCGCGCGCCCCGCCCGCCAGCGGGCCGGGGGAAAACAGCGTCACCACCTCGGCGGGCGACAGGCTGGACCCCTCCAGCGACAGGCGGTGCAGCTGCGCGCTCACGGTGCTGGTTGGCCGGTAAGCCAGACCGTCGATGGCGACGCTCTGGCCAAGAAAAGCCGCCGGCGCGCTGTGCAGCAGTGCGAGAGAAATGCCGCCGGAGATAATAAAATACGCCCCTGCGGCGGCCGCGCCAGCCGCAACCGCCATACCAATCTTCGCTCCCGCGCCCGCTGCCATAGGATACTCCAGACACACCGAATAGACCGTGCGGCACCCTAGCAGCATCGCGTTAAGGGAAAGTTTGCACCTTTAGCCCCAGCCATTCACTGGTTGGCAACCGCATTCAGGTCCACCTTGGGCAGAACGTCCTGCGGGCTCCTGGCATTGGCCAGATCCATGAACTTCAGCGCACCGCCCTTGGCCTTGATATCAACAGTCAGGTTTTTTGGGGCGGCGATAAACGCGACAATGGCGTCAGCAATCTTCTTGCCGACCTCACCGCCAAGCACGCCGGGGATCGCTGCTTTTGCCATTCCGGTGATTTCGCCTTTCAGCGCATCCGGCGACTTTTTCTGCATGGCGGCAGCAAAGGCGAGGCCTTTTTCGGCGAGACCGCTATTGGCAAAACGCAGCGTCATGCTGGAAAAATCCGCCGCCATCAGCGCTTTGGCCCTGGCGTCCTTGTCGCCCGCCGTAAAGATGACCGGATCAATCGAGCCAAACTGCCCTTTGAAGCTCAGCGCCCCGGCGTTTACACCAGTGATTGTGTAATCATCCAGCACCAGTTTCTTTGTTGCCGGATCATAGTTGGCGCTGACCTTGAAGCCGAGATCAAGCTTGTCATAACCGAAAGCGGCGAGCGCCTGGCCGGCCTTTGAGGCCTTGGGGAATTCGAGGCTCAAGGATGAAACTTCGCCGCTCGCCTTGCGGAAAATGTCGCCCTCAAAGCTCATCACCGCGCTGCCGGTGCCGAGCTTGAAATGCATCATGTTGCCGCCCGGAGTCGTGGCGGGCGTTTCCTTGTCAACAACACTGAGGTCCGCGCCGGTAAAGGTCACTTTCGAATATTTGACCATGGCGGCGGAGATGTCGCCCTGCTTCAGCGCGGCCAGCAGGCTGGAAAAATCCGCGTCCTCGATCATGTAACTGCCAATCACCGCCTTGAACACATCAGCAGCGTCCTTTTTGGCAGAGGCGTCGCCGCCGCCAAACACGATCTTTGCCGCCTTGCCTTGCTCGACCCTGGTCGCCACAAAATCCTTCAGGTTGACGGTGACAGCTGAAACATCCTTGTCCTTTGATGCCTCGAAGTTGAATACCACTTCCGGGATCGAGATTTTCGCGGCTGTCATTTTGGCCGCAAGGGCGCGCGCGTCCTCAGGCGTGTTGGCGAGGCTGAAGAACCTGGCAATCTCCTCCTTGCTCAGGTTCGTGCCCTCAAAACTGGCTTTCCTGATCAGGATTGCGCCCTTGCCGTCGGATTTGGGCGGCAGGTCAATCTTGATGTTTTCCAGCACAACATCCTGTGTCAGGGCCTGGGCGGCGCTGATGGCGAGCGGGACGGCCGCAGCGAAAACAACGGCAGGCAGCGCGGTTGGGGCGAGCAGGCGGGCGAGCGCAAGGCTGTTGCGGAGCGGGCGAAATGGCATAGGCGGGAATCTCCGGGAGAATTACGGCAGGTGACGGCCCCGCTCTGGCAGCGCAAGTCAGCGCCGAAAGGGGCGGTTTGAAGGCCAGCGGGCGGGTCCACAAAAGCTATGGCAAAGCCTTGCGCGCGATGATGTGCGATTTGGCACGCAGTGTGTCAAGCCGCACGCGCAGGCGAACGGCAGGTGACTGGATTGACAAGCACTGGAATGCCAGCTTTACCAGCCGCGATTGCACGGGCAGGCATTGCCGCCACCCAGCCAGCCGAAGATTATGCGGGATCAGAGTGAATATGTTCAGACTCGACCAGAAACTGGCCCGTATCCACGCCGGCCAGTACAAGCGCAGCGATTTCATCATTGCCGACGCCAAAGACCCCGACATGGGGCCGAGCATCGCGGCCTGCGGGCCAAAGCGGCAAAAGGACGGCAGCGCGGCGCGCAACTATACGCGTCCGGAATTTCTCAAAAATATCCGCGCTGTGGTTGAGCAGGATATTGTTGACGTCATGCTGCTGTCCGCCTCCAACCTTGAGGCGCTGACAGAAATGGGCGTGTTCAGGGGCAGCCCGGTCAAGCCCGCCATCCGCGCCAATGACACCACCGACATCTGGGTAATGCGCGGTGCGGATTATGCAAAACAGCCTTCGCGCGCCTTCCGCACAGCGTCGATTCCGCGCGTCATGCATGGCGGCCTGTCGCCAAGCCCGGGCACACCGGTAACCGGCACCGATCTTGGCCTCTATTCCATCACCTTCAATAACGACCTTGACAGCGACTACGCCGCGCTGGAGGCATTTTCGGAATTCCGGGATGACGCCGCCTGCAACGGCTTCAAGTATTTCCTTGAGGTTTTTAATCCGAATATTGACTGCCGGATGGACCCGGCGGTGATCCCCCATTATGTTAATGACTGCCTGACGCGCTGCCTCGCCGGTGTGACGAAGGCCGACCGCCCGCAGTTCCTCAAAATCGCCTATAATGGGCCAAAAGCGCTGGAGGAACTCGCCTCCTATGACCCCAGCATGGTTGTCGGCGTGCTGGGCGGCGGCGCGGGCACCACCCGCGACTGCTTTGAACTGCTGGCGCAGGCCGAAAAATATGGGGCCCGCGTCGCCTTGTTTGGCCGCAAGATCAACCTTGCGGAAGACCCGCTTGCGATGGTTTTCCACATGCGCCAGGTCGCCGACGGGGCGTTGCAGCCGCTGGAAGCCGTCAAGGCCTATCATGCCGCCCTGCAAAAGGACGGCATAACACCGGCCCGCGCGCTCGCCGCTGACTGCGAAATTACCGAAAAAGTGCTGAAGGCGCATTGACCATGGGCGCGCGGCGCGGTTTTGTCACGGGCGGGTCCTGGTGCGTCGACACCAACAAGACTGTCAGCTTCTGGCCTGCGGAAGATGGCATCACCGAATATCTGGGGGAGGAGCGGGGGGGCGGCGGGTCAGGCTGCAACCTCGCGCTCGACATCCGGCGGCTGGACCCCGGCATGCCGGTGGAAACCATCGGGCTGGTTGGCGATGACGAGCCGGGGCGGTATTTGCTGGCTGTCGCAAAAGACGCGGGCGTTGACCGGCGCCAGATGCAGGTGACCCTGGATGCGGGAACGCAGCTGACCGACGCTTTCGTTTCAGAAAAATCCCGCCGCCGGGTCCATATTTTCAGCCGCGGCGCGGCAAGTCTGCTGACGCCGGATCATTTTGATTTTACCGAAAGCAGCGCCCGCTTTCTGCACCTTGGCCTGCCCGGCGTCCATGCCAGAATGGATGCTGGCTGGGCCGGCGAGGCCAATGGCTGGGTCAGCGTGCTGAAGAAAGCCAAGGCTGCGGGCTTGCGGACGAACCTTGAGCTGTGCAGTCTTGAGGCGGGGCTGCTGGCACGACTGGCGCGGCCCTGCTTTGCGCATCTCGACACAATTATCATCAACGACAATGAAATCGCCGCGCTTTCCGGCATTGTGACCATAAAAGACGGTGTTACGGACGCCGCTGCCTGCGAGCGGGCAGCGCGCAACGTGCTGGAAAACGGCGCGATGGACATGGTGGCCGTGCACTGGCCGGCAATGGCGCTGGCTGTGACCCGTGACGGTCAGGCGTTGCGTCTGCCCTCTGTGGCTGTGCCGCCGGGCGATGCGCTGAGCGCCAACGGGGCAGGCGATGCCTTTGCATCCGGCATGCTCTACGGGCTGCATGAAGGCTGGAGCCTGCATGAGGCGCTGACTCTGGCCCATGCCGCCGCCGCCGCTTCGCTGCGCAGCCTGACCACCACAGGCGCGGTTGAGTCGTGGCAGGCGTGTCTGGCGCTGGCGCAAAACTGGGGCTGGCGGGCCACAAAAGCATAAGGCGGCCCGCAGGCCGCCTTTTGCTTGTGTGACTGACCCCAAACCTCAGCGCTTGGAGAACTGGAAGCTGCGGCGGGCTTTCGCCTTGCCATACTTCTTGCGCTCCACCACGCGGCTGTCGCGGGTGAGAAAACCCTCTTTCTTGAGCACAGGCCGCAGCTCCGGCTCAAAATAGGTCAGCGCCTTCGACAGGCCATGGCGCACCGCGCCAGCCTGGCCAGACAGTCCACCGCCCGCACAGGTGACGGTAATGTCATACTGGCCAGAGCGCTTGGCGATGGCCAAAGGCTGCTGGATCAGCATGCGCAGCACCGGGCGCGCAAAATATACCTCCACCGCGCGGGTGTTGACCGTGATTTTACCCGAGCCGGGCTTGATCCAGACGCGGGCGACCGCGTTCTTGCGCTTGCCGGTGGCATAGGCGCGGCCTTGTTTGTCCACCTTGCGGACATGGCGGGGGGCTTCGGCCACGACGCCGGGGGCAGCTGCGCCGCCAGCCTTGAGATCCTGGAGGGACTGAAGAATTTCGGCCATGATCAGACAGTCCTCGTGTTCTTGGAATTCATCGCGGCAATATCCACCAGCACCGGGTTCTGCGCGGCATGGGGATGCTCGCCGCCCTTGTACACCCGCAGGTTGCCCAGCTGCTTGCGGCCAAGCGGCCCGCGCGGCAGCATGCGCTCGACGGCTTTCTCGACAACCCGCTCGGGGAACCGGCCCTCGATAAGGTCACGCGCCGAACGCTCCTTGATGCCGCCGGCGTAGCCGGTGTGGTGATAGTAGATTTTCTTGTCGAGCTTGCGCCCGGTCAGCACTACTTTTTCCGCATTGATGACAATAACATTGTCGCCATCGTCCATATGCGGGGTAAAGGTGGCCTTGTGCTTGCCGCGCAGGCGCAGGGCAATGAGCGAGGCGAGGCGGCCAACAACGAGGCCTTTGCCGTCAATGAGCAGCCATTTCTTCTCGATCTCGGCTGTCTTGGTCAATTTCGTATTGCCAAACATGGAGTGGTGTTCCGTAATCTTGTGGTCCGGCGGGCTTTGGGGCAACACCGGGGATGCGCGTCCATAGCCGGGGGTGGCGGCAAGGTCAAACTGTTTTTTTGGGACTGTTACGCTGCAAACTGATGTTTTTCAATGGTTTACTATATACGGTATCATGATACCGTGGATATTTCAGCGCGGCGGAATGGAATAGGTGCCGGTGGCATGGGCAACCGGACTGTCCCCGCCCGGCGCGCGGATGAAAACCTCACCCACCGCCAGCCGCTTGCCAAGCTTGAGCAGGCGCGCCTCGCCCAGAAGTTCGCCGGGCTGCGGTTTCGACAGGAAATTAATGTTGAGGCTGGTGGTGACGGCAAGGCCCACCGGCCCGATCTGCGCCAGAATGGCGACGTAAAGCGCCACATCGGCCAGCGCAAACATGGCCGGGCCCGAAACTGTGCCGCCGGGGCGCAGGTTGCGCGAATGGGCGTGCATGCGCATCACGGCGCGCATCGGGCCGACCGAAACCAGCTCGAACAGCCGCGCACCGCCTTCGCTGAGTTGCGGGAACTCCCGGTCAAGAAAGGCACTGACCTCGGCAGAGGTCATCAGCGGCTGCGGCGGGGCGGGGGCGGACACGTGCGGAATTTTCTCCTCGACCCGAATACGAACAGTCGCGGGCGCAGGCTTAAACCGGATGACGGCAGGCGCGCAATCTGGCAGAAAGGCCGCATGCCCCAGTCCGCCCGTCCGCCGCTGCTCGCCGATCCTGCCGCCCCGCCCCTGCGCCGCGCCAGCGCGCAGGGCGTTGCGCTGCTGACCCTGTCGCGCCCGCTGACCCGCAACGCACTGTCTGAGGCGATGCTGGCGGCTCTGGCCGAGGCACTGGCAGCCATCGCGGCCGACACAACCATCCGCGCTGTCGTGCTGGCGGGCGAAGGCCCGGTGTTCTGCGCCGGGCACGACCTGAAGGAACTGACCGCCCGGCGGGCTGACCCGGACCAGGGCCGCGCCTATTTTGCCGACATCATGCAGCGCTGCTCGGCCCTGATGCAGGCTATCGTTGCCTTGCCCCAGCCGGTCATCGCAGCGGTTGAAGGGCTTGCCACCGCAGCGGGCTGCCAGCTGGTGGCGAGCTGCGATCTTGCAGTGGCGGGCGCGGGGGCGCAATTCTGCACGCCTGGCGTCAATCTCGGCCTGTTCTGCTCAACGCCGATGGTGGCGCTGTCACGCAACCTGCCGCGCAAGCAGGCGATGGAGATGTTGTTGACCGGCGACCTTTATCCGGCGCTGGACGCACAGCGCTTTGGCCTCGTCAACCGCATTGTGCCTGCTGGCGGCGCAGTGGAGGCGGCGCTGGCGCTGGCGCGGCAGATTGCCGGGAAATCTGCGGTGAGCGTCAAAATCGGCAAGCGCGCTTTTTACGCGCAGGCGGAAATGGGGCTGGCACAGGCCTATGACTATGCGGCCTCGGTGATGGTGGACAACATGCTGGCACGCGACGCGCAGGAAGGCATCGGCGCATTTATCGGCAAGCGCACCCCGGAATGGGAGCGCGAGCAGGCGGGGCTGTCGCATCACGGCGCAGTGCCCCGGCGTCCCCCAGGTGTGAGAGACAATACAAGAACGCCCGTGATCGCCGACAGCGCGGAGCCTGCGAGCACCCCAACCTTGACGGCGTTTTGAATTTCTGGCGACCCGGGAAACGCCAGCAGACCGATAAACAGGCTCATGGTAAACCCGATGCCGGCCAGCAGCGCGACTCCATAAACCTGCGCCCAGGTCGCATCTTGCGGCTTGTCGGCAAAACCCAACGTGACAATGATCCATGTGCTGGCAAAAACACCGGCCTGTTTGCCAATAAACAGCCCGGCAGCAACGCCAAGCGTCACTGGCTCAAGCAGCGAAGCCCAGCTCATGCCAGCCAGAGACACACCAGCGTTGGCAAAGCCGAACACCGGCACAATGAGGAATGCCACCAAGGGCGCGAGCGCGTGCTCAAGGATGTGCAGCGGCGAGGCCGCGTCATCGGTGTGTCCCGGCGAGCGCCGGACCGGGATTGCAAAAGCCAGGGCAACACCCGCAAGGGTCGGGTGCACACCTGATTTCAGGACAAAGTACCAGAGCAGGAGGCCGGGGAGGAGGTAGGCCGCCAGACGCCCAACCCCGGCCCGATTCAGCCCGGCAAGAAAAGCCAGCGTCAGGCCAACCAGCGCCAGCCATCCCCAGGCAAGTTTGGATGTGTAGAAAGCTGCGATAATGGCAACCGCGCCAAGATCGTCGATGATGGCCAGCGCCGTCAGAAAAATTTTCAGGGAAACCGGAATGCGCGGCCCCAGCAGCGCGAGCACGCCAAGCGCAAAAGCAATATCCGTCGCCGACGGAATGGCCCAGCCCGGCAGGGTTGCGGGCGTGGCAAGGTTGAAGGCAATGTACACCAGTGCCGGAATGGCCATTCCGCCAGCCGCCGCGACGCCGGGCAGGATGCGGCGTGGCCATGTCGACAGCTGGCCGTCCACCAGCTCGCGTTTGATCTCCAGCCCCACCAGCAGAAAAAACACCGCCATCAGCGCGTCGTTGATCCAGTGCAGGACACTCAGGCCGCCAACATAGGTGGCGAGCAGCCCAAAATACTGCGGTGCCAGTGGCGAGTTGGCAATAGCCAGAGCCAGCGCCGCGACAGTCATGAGCACGAGGCCGCCTGCTGCCCCGGAGCCAAGAAATTCACGCAGGGCGGAAGCGGCTGATCGAGCCGGATGATTGGCCATGCGCGCACTTGCCACGGATTTTATGTCTTCTCAAGCCGCAACCGGCCTGCGATTTCGTCGCGCTGCGAATTGCGCAAGTTGCAGCAGTTTCCTAAAGCTGTGCCCGTTGTTCACATGTCCCCGGGCCGCCGCAATGAAATTTTCTTCCCTGCTGCCTGGTTTTGCCGGGGCCAGAACTGCCGCCGCACTTGGCTGCCTCGCGGCACTTGCCGCCGCACCATCCGCGCTTGGCCAGCACATGCCCCATGAGCCGCTCGCGGTCAGTTATGACACATCAGCCGCAGAGGACGCGCCATTGCGCGCGCTGATCGAGACGCTGCGCGCCGCTGTGGCCGAAAAAAACC
>JANLPP010000142.1:0-3794 GCA_031367295.1 Hyphomicrobiales bacterium
TCTGTAATCCAACAGGATGTTTGCGGACAGACTCTAAGTGTTCATCTTCTCGAAAAATTCCGAGTTCATCTTGGTATCGCGCAGTTTTCCCAGCAGGAATTCGATGGCATCCACTGTGCCCATCGGGTTGAGAATGCGGCGCAGCACATACATCTTTTTCAATATGTCGGGCGGCACCAGCAGCTCTTCCTTGCGCGTGCCCGAACGCGTGATGTCGATGGAGGGGAAGACGCGCTTGTCCGAAACCTTGCGGTCGAGAATTATCTCCGAATTGCCGGTGCCCTTGAACTCCTCAAAGATCACCTCATCCATGCGCGAGCCGGTGTCGATCAGCGCGGTCGCAATAATCGTCAGGGAGCCGCCCTCTTCAATATTGCGCGCCGCGCCGAAAAAACGCTTGGGCTTTTGCAGCGCATTGGCGTCCACGCCGCCGGTCAAGACCTTGCCGCTGGAGGGCACGACGGTGTTGTAGGCGCGGCCAAGACGGGTGATGCTGTCGAGCAGGATGACCACATCGCGGCCATGCTCGACGAGGCGTTTGGCCTTCTCGATCACCATTTCGGCCACTTGCACATGGCGCACCGCTGGTTCGTCAAAAGTTGAAGCAACCACTTCGCCTTTAACCGAGCGCTGCATGTCGGTGACTTCCTCCGGCCGCTCGTCAATCAGCAGCACAATCAGGTAGCATTCAGGATGGTTTGTCGTGACCGCCTGCGCGATGGTTTGCAACAAGACGGTCTTGCCGGTGCGCGGCGGTGCGACGATCAGCGCGCGCTGGCCCTTGCCGATCGGCGAGACGATGTCGATGACGCGGGAGGACAGGTCTTTCTTCGTCGGATCGTCATTCTCCAGCCGCAGCCGCTCGTTGGGATAGAGCGGTGTCAGATTGTCAAAATTGACCTTGTGGCGGACCTTTTCCGGGTCTTCAAAATTGACCAGGCTGACCTTGAGCAGGGCGAAATAGCGCTCGCCCTCCTTCGGGCTGCGGATTTGCCCTTCGACAGTGTCGCCGGTGCGCAGGCCAAAGCGGCGGATCTGCGAGGGCGAGACGTAAATGTCGTCCGGCCCGGCAAGATAATTGGCATCCGCCGAGCGCAGAAAGCCAAAGCCGTCCTGCAATACTTCCAGCACACCTTCGCCGATAATATCGAAATCGACGCTGGCGAGCTGCTTGAGGATGGCGAACATCAGCTCCTGCTTGCGCAGGGTCGAGGCGTTCTCGACTTCGTGACTTTCGGCAAAGGCCAGCATTTCTACGGGCGACTTCTGCTTCAGGTCCTGAAGTTTGATTTCGGGCATGGGAATGTCCTGGGGAGGTTTTACGCATGACGCGCAAGGCCTGAAGGCCAGCGGGTTTTGGCAAAGCCGCAGGGCTGCGGCCCGTCTGCGCCAGGGTCATGCCGAGGCCGGGGTGCGGCGCGGATTGACGCGGTTGACGTGGACTTGGAGAGAACGGCTGCATACGGCTTTTGGGGGATGGGGGCAAGCGGGAAGTTTGCGGATTGTCGCTAGCAAATGATATGTCCGGTTTAGGTAGCACGTGATTTGTCCGGTTTTGAACCGGAGGGATCGCATGTTGCCGGAGGTTTGGAGGGCTCGGTATCTGGATGCGGTTATGTCGCATCGTGTCAAGCGGTTGAGTTGCGCCGAGGCTGCCAAAGCGCCCCTGCTTCCGGCACTGCCAACGTGTCAGGCGAATGTCCGGCGAGGCAGCAATTCTAAATTCCGCTCACCGTCTCCCGCACTTTCAAAGCCCCAGCAGTTTTTTTTCAATTCCGGCGGTGGTTTTGAGGCGATGATGGTTTCCAAAAGGACTGTCCATTGCGGGAAGACCATGCAGGCGCAAAGTGTTGTTGCAGCTGCTGTCGTCCGGCCTCAATCTGCTGGGCGCAAACCAGCATTTGACCACTGCCGTCCGCGGCCTGTATCTCGTCGCTGTGATGATCCTGCGCTGGTTTGCCGTCAATTTCCGCCAGTCAAAACCGCAAGAGGAGTAAGATCATGCAAGGCTTCGGAGTGCATACCAGCATGTGGACAATGCGCTGGGATCGCGCGGGCGCGGAGAAAGCCATCGCCGCCGCGGCGCACTACAAAATGGACTTTATCGAAATTGCCTTGCTCAACGCGCCTGCGGTCGATGCCAGGCACTCCCGCGACCTGCTGGAAAAGCACAATTTGAAGGCCGTCTGCTCGCTCGGTCTGCCGGAAGCGGTGTGGGCCTCGCGCAACCCGGAAGGCGCCATTGCGCATTTAAAGGTCGCCATCGACAAGACGGCGGAGATCGGCGCGCTGGCTTTGTCCGGCGTCACCTATGGCGGCATTGGCGAGCGCACCGGCGTGCCGCCGACCGAGAAGGAATATGACAATGTCGCGCGGGCGCTGTCGGGCGCGGCCAAATACGCCAAATCGCGGGGCATCCTGTTCGGCATTGAGCCGGTCAACCGCTACGAGAACCATCTGATCAACACCGGCTGGCAGGCAGTGCAGATGATTGAGCGCGTCGGGGCCGACAATATTTTCATCCACCTCGATACCTATCACATGAACATTGAGGAAAAGGGCGCCGCCAATGGCATTCTGGATGCCCGCGAGCACATCAAATATATTCACCTGTCCGAAAGCGACCGCGGCACGCCCGGCTGCGGCACCTGCGACTGGGACGAAGTTTTCGCGACCCTGGCCGCTATTGGCTTTAAAGGCGGGCTGGCGATGGAAAGCTTTATCAACATGCCCCCTGAAGTCGCCTTTGGCCTGTCGGTCTGGCGGCCAGTGGCGCGCGACGAGGCTGAGGTCATGGGCGAGGGTCTGCCGTTCCTGCGCAACAAGGCGCGCCAGTACAGGCTGATCTGAGGCGGGCGCGCCGGATGGGCGATGCCCTTCGCCTGAAGGCGATGGCCGCCTGGCATTGACGCCGGTGCTCTGTGGTGGCCGCGCCGAACTTGGCGGCAAATGGCCGGAGCTGGTGGCCAGCGTGCGCGCAGCGCTCAAACGCTGGGCACCAGTTGCGGCCGGGCAGGGGATCACCCTCGCCCTCAAGATTACCAGGATTTCCGCTTCTTCTTCATTATGTCGATCCATAATTTCTGGTTTGTTGTGGTGGGCGTCGAAGACAGAATGGCGAACTCGCCCTTGCCGCCGATTGAATCGTTCATCAAGACGAGCATCATCCCGGCGAGGCTGTCGCTTTTCACCTGATTGACAAGAACCTGCCGGTCGTCGTCCGCTACATCCGAGTCATAGAAGATGACACGAATGCCTTCCTTGACAGCGCGCTTCAGGGCGGGCGCGGCGGCGTTGGCGTCGCTGCCCGCGATGGCGATGACGCCAACCTTTTGCGCCACGAAAATATTGATGAATTCGATCTGCGCTTCGGCGGTCGCCTGCGAGGGCGCGAGGACTCCGCTCCGTCCTGGGCTTCCAAACGCCGATGGCAGTCTTTAATATCAAAATCCAGTGATCGCATGTTGCACGTCAAATTTCAGTCTGCCCAGATTCATTCGCGTTGAAAGGGTTGGTTTATGAGCGAGCCGGGTCGCGTTAGGGGCAACCACAACACGCGTGAAACCGGCAGCGAGGCAGCGGGCTTGCCAGAGGGCGCTATACTGATTCCAGAAATCCG
Source organism: Hyphomicrobiales bacterium (assembly GCA_031367295.1). Lineage (GTDB taxonomy): Bacteria > Pseudomonadota > Alphaproteobacteria > Rhizobiales > Beijerinckiaceae > JANLPP01. The sequence goes on from JANLPP010000142.1 coordinate 3,620, forward strand.
CAGCGAGCCATTGGCTGAAGAGGCGCCAGCAACCAGCGGCGCGGCTTTTCCCGTCGTCGGGGTAGGTGCGTCGGCCGGCGGGCTGGAAGCGCTGACGCAGTTGTTGCGGGCTTTGCCGGTGAATACCGGCATGGGCTTTGTCATCGTGCAGCATCTTGCGCCCGGTCACGCCAGC
>JANLPP010000144.1:0-3503 GCA_031367295.1 Hyphomicrobiales bacterium
CTGCTGCGGCTGGCGCAGCCGGCGGGTAATGAGCGCGGCTTTATCGCGCTGCCGGACCGCACTCCTGTGCTTGAAGCCGGCGCGCCGCTGATCATTGTGCAGTACCCGGACGGCGGCCCGCTGAAGCTCGCCATCGATACCGACTCGGTGATTGGCGAGGTCTGCGACGGGCTGCGGCTGCGCTACAAAACCAACACGGTCGCGGGATCATCCGGCTCGCCCTGTTTCACCATGGACTGGGACATTGTTGCGCTGCATCACCTCGGCGATCCGGCGTCAAAAGCACCCGGCTACAATCAGGGTATTCCGATCGGGCAGGTGCGCGAAATGCTGGTCAAACGCGGACATGGCGCGCTGATCGGGGTGTGAGCGGGAGGAGACTGGCTTGAGCGCGGACATGCAGCTGACGGCCACGCAAAGTGCCGCGCTCGTGGGCATGATTGCCACGTATCTGACTGAATCGGATTTCGAAACCGTGCTTGAGCGCTATCTCGGGCAAAAAGGCATCAAGGACGTCAAGCCCATCAACGCCACCATCCAGCAAATCTCGGTCAACTGCATGACAGCGGCGGTGGAGGAGGGCCTCGTCAGCGACTATTTGCGGCGGGTACTGGAGCACAAATGGGCCAAGGAACCGCTGCGCTACGCGGTGCTGGGCGCGGCACCGGAGTTTGCCAAGCCCGGGCTGGCTATAGGCAGCGCTGTGGCTGTCGTCGAGGCCGGGCTGAACGCCTTGATTGCCGGGCTGGGCAACCCAAAAATATTCACGGCGGTCGGCGAGCACCGCAAGGAAATCGTGGAGCTGGACCGCGCCCTCAATGAGTTTGAGGCGTGCAAACGGCTGCATGACGCCTTGCACACGCTTCAAATAAAAGGCGCGCCCTGGCTCGGCGCAGATGATTCCGACGGTTCTGGCGGCGCGGCGCTGCCCGTCGCGCAGTTTGCCAGCCTCATTGACGCCGCGGCCCAACCGCCGGCCGGTGCCGCTGGCAGCTTGCCGGACGCCATTGGCGAGGCGGCGCTCGCCTGGACCGCCACGCTGAAACAGGCCGCCGTTCACCTGCTTACCGGAATTGACGGCGCGGCGGGCGTGGTGGCCAATGTCGTGCGCGCGGTTTTGGGCAAGGAGCCGGCGCGGATCAACGAGGCAATGTTTGGGGTGTCGCGCGATCTCCCCGTCAAGCGGATGATGAATGTTTTCAACGCCGCTGCGGCGGAAACCGGCGCTGCGGACAGCGCTGTCGCCAACGCCGCCAGTGGCACCCGTCTGCTTGGCGACGCCATCCGCAGCCGCGTTGCTGCTCACAGCCTGTGGCAGGACGTGGATGCAGGCTTCTATCGCATTGAGTCTGTATTTGCGTTTGCGGACAAAGATTTCCTCGGCAAATTCGCCATGGAGTGGCAAAGGCTCCGCAAGACGCTGTTTATGGTGACGGAGCGGGCTGCCAATAAAACGACGGGCATAGACAGCGGCGTCAACAACGCCCTGGTGGCCTATGAGGGTGCCTTGCCGGCCCCCAACAAGGATCCCTCGGCCGAAGACAGCAGCCGCCTCGACATGGCCATGCAGGAGCTCCGCGCCCAGGCAGCCCTGCTGGGTAACACCAGCCGCCTGCAGTTTTTTGCGGTTGACGGCGCGCTCAAAGCGGACTGCGCGACGCTGCTCGCTATCCGGCAGCCATTGGCCGTTCTGCTCGGCAAGGTTAAGGTGACCTGGTTCACCGAGGTGCCGCCATGAGCGGCCAGCCAAATTTTCTGTCCTACGCCGACGTGCTGCGGCGGCATCAGGAGCTGTCACAGGCGGGTAGGGAAGTGTCCGCCAGCGAGCTGCATGATTTTGCTGCCGCTGCGGCGGCGGCGGGCGCGCGGATTGCGGCGACGCGCGAGCGCAGCCTGGTGCAGAATATCCTGTATTACTGGGCGGCTGAGCAGATCACCCGTGGCGGCAAGACAGAAGTCGGCTGGTCGCCGCCCGCACTTGAGGCGTTCAGGGCGGCTGCCGTGGCCAAAGCTGCGCCGCCCGCCACGGGCGAAGCGGCCGCCGCAGCTAAACCGCCAGCTCCAGTGCCTGCACTTGCGGATAGTGACGTTGAAGGCCTGGCGCGGACCAGAGCGATCATCCGCATCGCCGCCACGGCGCGGCAGTGGCGCGTCAAGGACCACGAGCCGGGATATTTGCTGACCGGCCGCGCGCTCGCCGAGGCTTCGCTTTATGTTGAGGATGATCCCGATATTGCCGAGCTTGTGCGCGCCAGCGGGCGGGCGGCTAGCCGTGACAAGCGGATGCTAGCGCTGCTCGCCCTCGTGCTTATTGGCGGGCTCTTCTACGGCTGGATTTACGAAACACAGGTGTCAGCCAAACTCGGGGAACAGACAATAATACTCAGTAATCAGAAAAACGAACTCCTGAAAGCGTCCGAGGCGCTGCAGAAAAAGACCGACGATCTCCAGAAAAGCGCCCACGCCGCCGACCTTGAAGCCGAAGAGGCAAAAATTGAAAGCAAGAGTTTTCAGGAAAAAACCGAGGCGGCGCTGAAGCGCTCGCGTGAACAGCAGGTACAGCTGGATGACGTCCGTCGCCAGCTGGACGAGGCAGTCAAGGCGCTGCGCGCGAGCAGAACTTCAGGGAAAATCGCCGCCGACGACGTGCCCGAACCGTTGCGCCCTCTGGTAGAGCCGCAGGCAGCAATGCCGCCGGAGCGCGTTCCCGTCTTGCCGTCCGATCCATCGCTGGTGAATGGCTATGACAGCGCCTTCCTCACAACAGCCAACCGCAAAGGCGAAGCCGCGCCGCCGGTGGAATTCCCCAAGCTCGCGCCAAAATTCGCGGGCCAGGCCTTCGGCGACGGCAAGCGACTCGACTACGTCAATTTCAGCATTATGCTCAGCGCCGCGCGGCGCATGCCGCTGGCGAGCGCCAGCAATCTTGACCGCAGCCGGACCGCGCTGCTGGCGCGGATTAGAAGCAATTTTCGGTTTGACGAGCGCGTGCCTCGCGAGGCGCAGGCCGACCCTGTCTGGTTCACCAACACCAGCAATGAGCCTGCCAATTTCGACCTCGGTCGGCTCGTCACGGCACGAGAGATTGCCTGGGGGCCGGCCTTCACCGGCGATGCCGCCGCCGCCGGCCAGCGCGCCTATGCGCTGGTCAACACATTGACCAATGTCGCGCCGCAGTTCAACACGTTCAGCCGAGGCGTGTGGTACGAGCTTGAGCAATATGCCAAAGGCCAGTTCAACGCTGGCGTCAGCCATGTGACCGTTATGTCGGGGCCAGTATTGGCCGAGGACGACCCTATAATATCCGGCGTGAAAACGCCGCGCCAATTCTGGAAAATTCTGGTTTCAACCGCGCCGGACCGGCCCAGCGATCTCGTCGTCGAGGCCTATCTGATGGCCCAGGTCAATGAAGCGGGAACGGGCCAGCTGGAAGCGGCAAAATTCGTCCCGGACAAGTTCCGCGCGCGGCTCAGCGATATTGAACGCCTGACCCATCTCGACTT
>JANLPP010000152.1:0-2595 GCA_031367295.1 Hyphomicrobiales bacterium
CAGACCTCTCCGGCGAAGACATTCTGGCGCGGCTTGTGGCACTCAACGCCGCCCGCGCGGCGGAGGAAAAGCGCGGCCTCGTCCGCTGGCTTCGCCCGGACTATCAGCGTCCGCGCGCCGGCATCGTTGACACACAGGCCGCTGTGGAGGCCGATGCGCAAATCGCCGTGCCTTTGGCGCTCGAATCGAGGACGCAGAAGCCAGCCTTCCCCGCCGGCGACCTCGAACGCACGACGGCGGTTTTCGCAGCGCTTGTGCACGCGGGCAGGCCGCTGGACGCTGCCAGCCTCGCTCGCGCCTTCCGGCAGGGCGCGCGGGTGGAAGCGCCCGTCGCCCGCGCGCTGGCCTCGCTCGCCCGCCTTGGCTTCGCCCATTCCAGCGACGGCAAAAGATTCGCCCTGCGCCGCGCCGCATGACGCGCACGCCCGCGATGCAACGCCACCCGCCCGGCCTGCCCCGGCCGCGATTTCTCATCAAGATATTGAGTGCTGTATCTTCAACGACAAATGTGGACCGGTCCACGCAATGCTTTGGTGCCCTGGCCGGAATCGAATGTAAGCGATAAATATCTGAAAAATAAAGATAAAAACAACGAGAAAAATAAATATACCAACAAACATACCAACAAACCCTTTTGGCCGTCCCTGCGAGCCGTCGTTGTCTGTGTACGAATCGAATGGGCGGCTGAACTTGGATATCAACAAACTCCCATAAGCGGATAGCATCCGACGCCGCCAGAAAAAAACCTGCGTGATTCGACTGCTGGCGGGCAGGCTTGCGAGGCTCGCTCCCGTGGTCAGACTGCCATCCGAATTTGATCCAATTGACTACCTCGTCACGCGGAAGTTTCCGCAGCTTACGATGGGCAACGCGCTGACGTGGGCCTTGAGAGGGGAAGCGCCGCCACAGGAATTAAGCAGTGACGAAATTAGCGCGCTGAAGGCGGAAAGGGAAGAGTACCGCGCTACCCTTGCCACTATGACTGTACCAGAAATCAAAAGGCTTGAGAGAACGGAACTCGCGAAAGAGCGGTCGGAAAAAGCTGCTGACGCAGAAAAAGCAGAACTGCTGCATTTCTTTCACCAGCCGAACGCGGAAGCGGATTTTGATCACTGGAGCAGATGCGCGCATTGGTCTCTTGATGAGGCGATTGCCCTGACGTTTGGGAAAGCCCCCGAGATCGTCAACTGGAAGGCGCTTGAACATCTTCAAACCGCACCGGCGCCCTTTTTGAAGGTATCGCCCTTTGTCCTTAAATACGGTCGTCTTCGGGAGCTGACGACAAGGGCCACCTTTTGGAAAAAGCTTTTTGATCCAGTCTTGCCGCCAATCTACATCGGTTGGGCAAAGCGTAACGAAATTGAGTTTCCTTCTGTGCTTGCAGAAAAGGTGGCGGCGCGTTCCGGCGCGTTCCTTGACTGGAAGCAGGCCTATGACGATCTAAAACAGGCCTATGACGATCTGAAACAGCTTCGTGACAAGCAGACTGCCCAATATCAAGACCACGTCAGCGACTGGAAGAAAATCGTCGCGCTGCGAGATGAGACGATCAAAAGATTCATGGCACGGGTATCGTCTCTCCACACCGAACTGAAACAAGCGCGCGCGCACGCATGGGAGCAAAAAAAGTCTCAAACTCCCGACAAACGTGAATCACCCCGCCAACGGGACAACATGCTGAAAGTTATCATCGGCATGGCGGTTAAAGGTTACAGCTACGATCCCAAGGCGCAGCGGAGCGACCGAATCAAGGAAATTGTCGGCGACATCGAAAAATGCGGCCTGTCGCTTTCGGATGACACGATACGCAGCTATTTGCGCGAAGCTGCGGAGCTTCTCCCACCAAAGGAAAACCCCAACCGCTAGCCGAATTCGGTTTTCGTTGAACGAATTCGGCCTGCGGCCCGCCCGGACATGATGACTTTGCTCCGTCCTTCCAAAGACGGAGCAACACCTTGCAAGACTTCAAAACCCTTCCCGAAACCGGCTTCATCCGCCTGCCCGCCATCATCGCCCCGCGCGGCCCGATTCCCGTCAGCAAGTCCACATGGTGGCAGGGCATAAAGGATGGGCGCTTTCCCAAGCCCGTTAAGCTTGGGCCGAAAACCACCGCTTGGCGGGTTGAGGATATCCGCGCGCTTGTCGCCCGTCTGGGGCAGTGAGCCATGGCCAACCGCCGCCACAGCGCGAGGCGCGTCAAGCGGCTGCGCTGCTACAACGTGCGCGAAGCCGCCAAGGTTACAGGCGCGACGCCGGGGACTGTGCGGCACTGGCACAAGCATGGGCTGGAGGCGGTCACCGGCCATTGGCCGCTGATATTCCGGGGCGTGGATATCATCGCTTTTTTCCAGAAACGCAACGCCGCCCGAAAACAGCGCTGCGGGCCGGGGCGCATGTTTTGCCTGCGCTGCAAGGCCCCGCAGACGCCCGCGCTTGGCATGGCTGACTATGTGCCCGACACGCCCAAGCGCGGGGCGCTGACAGGTATTTGTCCCCACTGTGAAGGCCTTATGCACCGGCGCACCTCGCCTGCCAATCTGAAGGCGGCGGCGGGCAATCTCGACGTTTCATTCAAGTGCGGGGAGTCGCGCCTAG
>JANLPP010000168.1:0-2248 GCA_031367295.1 Hyphomicrobiales bacterium
GCCGCGCTCGTCAAAGCCTTCAAGCACCTGAATGCTGGCAATATCAGGCACATAGTTTTTGGCTGGATCGCTGAGCTTGACCTTGCCCTCCTCAACCAGCTGCATCAGCGTCACGCCGGTGATCGACTTGGTGCAGGAGAAAATGCACATGACCGTGTCGGTCGTCATGGCCAGGTCGCTGTCGAGCGAGCGGCGGCCCGCCGCGCCCTCGTAAATGTTGGCATTTTTGTCCGTCGCCATCGCAACCACGCCCGGCACCTTGAGATCGCTGTGGGCCTTGCTGTGCAGAATGAAATCGGCTGCCTGTTTGAGTGACTGGGCCATGGTATCCTCCCTGCGCGCGCGTTGATGCGGCGTGTGATTGGTGTGGCCGTTCGGGCCATCGGGCGGATGCTGGCACATGCCAGCGTCATGCGCCAGCGCGGGCAGCCATGAAAAGCGGCGGCTTAGACGAAAGACGGATTTAATGGTGCCAGTCTCCGGCGCTTTACTGAAGCGCTACTTCTGCGCGCCAAAAACATGCTCGCGCAGCACCGTATTGATGCGCGCCTGCCAGCCTTTGCCGTTCTGCCGGAAGGCCTCCAGCACATCGGCGTCAAGCCGCAGCGTCTGGTTGATTTTCTTGTCGGCCTTGGGCGGGCGGCCCCTGCCGCGCCGCAGGAAGTCAGCCATATCCTGGCCGAAGACCTCGGCGATTCCCTCCAGCGCGGGCCGGGAATTCCGAAAATCTTCCAGTGTCCATTCCGGGTTTTCCTCGTCAGGCTCTGAGGCGGGATCAATCGGAATCTTCTTCATAGCGTTTCACCTCTCGCGAGTTTGCTTTGCGGAAACTGATGACCCGCGTTGAATTGTCGCGCTTCGTTATTATTGCAACATGCAGCCGCCCCTCCAGAAGTCCGGTTACGCGCACACGCGGCTCGCCGTAGTCTTTTCGGGAGTCCTCAGCCATCCGTGCCGTGTCCCAATCAAGGTCAGCCACGCGTTCGAAGGCCAAATCGCGTTTGGCGAGATTCGCTGCATGCTTGATGGGATCAAAAGTGAGCTTCAATGTGCTTACCGCTACAGCATTAATTCCAATATGTCAAACATCACAACTCACTCCGCCCCCACCACCATGTCATCGCGGTGGATCATTTCCACCCGGCCGGGCGCGCCGAGCACGCTTTCAATCTCGCCGGATTTGCGGCCCAGAAGCCGCACTGCGTCCGCCGCGTCATAGGCGATGAGGCCACGCCCGATCTCGCCGCCGTCCGGGCCGCGGATGATGACGCAGTCGCCCCGCGCGAAATTGCCCTCCACCTTGCGCACGCCGGCGGGCAGCAGGCTCTTGCCGCTGCCGAGCGCCCGCGCCGCGCCGGCGTCAACATGCACCGACCCGCGCGCCTCAAGCGATCCGGCGATCCATTTTTTGCGTGCCGTGACGGGAGAGGAGGGCGACAGGAACCAGCTGCACGGCTCGCCTTTGCCGATGCGGCCCACCGGGTTCAGCACGCGGCCATCGGCGATGACCATATGCGCGCCGCCGGTAGTCGCGATCTTGCCCGCCTCAATTTTGGTGCGCATGCCACCGCGCGAAAATTCCGAGGCCGCGCCGCCGGCCATCGCCTCGATCTCGGCGGTGATGCGCGGCACAACGGGGATGAGTTGTGCCGAAGGGTCGTGGCCCGGTGGTGCGGTATAAAGGCCCGCAATATCGGAAAGCAGGATCAGCAGGTCAGCGCTGGCCATCGTCGCCACGCGGGCGGCAAGCCGGTCATTGTCGCCATAGCGGATTTCGGTTGTCGCCACCGTGTCATTCTCGTTGATCACCGGCACGGCGCGCAGCGCCAGCAGGCGGCCCAGCGTGGCGCGGGCGTTGAGATAGCGGCGGCGCTCCTCGGTATCGCCCAGCGTCACAAGAATTTGCCCGGCGGTGATGCCGCGTGCGGAAAGCGCCTCAGCCCAGATGCGGGCCAGCTCGATCTGCCCGACGGCGGCGGCGGCCTGGCTGTCCTCAAGCTTGAGGTCGCCTTTGGGAAATTTCAGTACGGTGCGGCCGAGCGCTATGGCGCCAGAGGACACAACCAGCACATCCGCGCCGCGCGCATGCAACGCGGCAATGTCGTCAGCCAGCGCCATCAGCCAGGCGCGCTTGAGTTCGCCCTTCGTGCGGTCGACGAGCAGCGAGGAGCCGACCTTGATGACGATGCGGGTGAAGGAGGCGAGGGCGGGGGTCACGTGGAGCAGGCCTGGCGAATGTCTTCTGAAA
>JANLPP010000104.1:0-3282 GCA_031367295.1 Hyphomicrobiales bacterium
CTGATTGTCCGGGCTGCTGACACGGCGCGGCTTGACCTTGCGCCACAGGCTGCCGGGCTGCTTGCCGCCTCGCTTGGATTCTCGCAAATGTACCGCGATGATCTTGCCCAGCTTGACGCGGCCATGCCGCTCTATGACGCCTTCTACCGCTGGTGCCGGGATGCCGGCGGCGAGACGCATAACTGGCCAGCGGCAAAGGCGGCGGCGCAATGACAGGCATCAGACTGACCGCAGGTGCAATTGCCGTTTCAGGCGGCATGCCGCTGATCACCGTTGCGCGCCCCGGTTGCGAATGAGGTCCTCCACCACCCCGGGGTCGGCCAGCGTTGACGTGTCGCCCAGCGAGCCAAACTCATTCTCGGCAATTTTGCGCAGGATGCGCCGCATGATTTTGCCCGAGCGCGTCTTGGGCAGGCCAGGCGCGAACTGGATCACGTCGGGCGAAGCAATCGGCCCGATCTCCTTGCGCACATGCGCGATCAGCTCCCTGCGCAGCGCCTCGGAAATCTCCAGCCCCTGCATCAGCGTCACATAAGCGTAAATGCCCTGGCCTTTGATGTCATGCGGAAAGCCGACGACCGCCGCCTCCGACACCGCCACATGCGAGACCAAAGCGCTCTCGACTTCCGCCGTGCCCATGCGGTGGCCTGACACGTTGATGACGTCGTCAACGCGCCCGGTGATCCAGTAATAGCCGTCGGCGTCGCGGCGGCAGCCGTCGCCGGTAAAGTACTTTCCCGGATAGGCGGAAAAATAGGTCTCCTCGAAACGCTTGTGGTCGCCGTAGACGGTGCGCATCTGGCCCGGCCAGCTGTCGGCGATGACAAGATTGCCCTCGCAGGCGCCTTTCAGCACTGCGCCATTGGCGTCCATGATTTCCGGCTGCACGCCAAAGAACGGCAGAGTGGCCGACCCCGGTTTCTGCGCAATCGCGCCCGGCAGCGGGGTGATGAGAATGCCGCCGGTCTCGGTCTGCCACCAGGTGTCGACAATCGGGCAGCGCCCGTCGCCGACAACGCGGTGATACCACTCCCATGCCTCCGGGTTGATCGGCTCGCCCACCGAGCCCAGCAAACGCAGCGACTTGCGCTTTGTGCGCTTCACTGGCTCCTCGCCCGCGCCCATCAGCGAACGGATGGCGGTCGGCGCGGTGTAAAAAATATTGACCTTGTGCTTGTCGACCACATCCCAGAAACGCGACACAGTGGGATAATTTGGAATGCCCTCGAACATCAGCGTCGTCGCGCCATTGGCCAGCGGGCCGTAGACGATGTAGCTGTGCCCGGTCACCCAGCCGACATCGGCGGTGCACCAGTAAATGTCGCCGTCATGGTAATCGAAGACATACTGGTGCGTCATCGACGCGTAGACGAGATAGCCGGCGGTGGTGTGCACGACGCCCTTGGGCTGGCCGGTCGAGCCGGAGGTGTAGAGAATGAACAGCGGGTCTTCTGCCTTCATCTCGGCGCAGGGGCAATGTGGCGCGGCTTTGGCTGTGGCCTCATGATACCAGATGTCGCGCTCGGGATAGAAGGCGACATCGCCGCCGGTGCGCTTGACCACGATCATATGCTTGACGCAGCCGGCCTTGTAGGCGGCAATGTCAGCATTGGCCTTGAGCGGTACTTTTTTGCCGCCGCGCAGGCCCTCGTCGGCTGTAATCACCACAGATGATTTGCAGCCCTCAATGCGCCCCGCCAGGGCTTCCGGCGAAAACCCGCCGAACACGATGGAATGCACCGCGCCGATGCGGGCGCAGGCGAGCATGGCGTAGGCAGCCTCCGGGATCATCGGCAGATAGAGAGTGACCGTGTCGCCTTTCTTGACGCCGCAGGATTTCAGGACATTGGCAAGGCGGCAGACCTCGTCATGCAGCTGGCTGTAAGTGATCTTTTTCGAGTCCTTGGGATCGTCGCCCTCCCAGATGATGGCCGTCTGTTTCGCCCGCGTCGCCAGATGCCGGTCGATGCAGTTGTAGGCGACATTCGTCGTGCCATCGCGGTACCACTCGATCTTGACGTGGCCCGGCGCGAAGCTGGTGTTCTTGACCTTGGTGTACGGTTTGAACCAGCTGATGCGCTGGCCTTCGGCGCGCCAGAAGGCGTCGGGGTCTTTGACCGATCTGGCGTACATGCGCTTGTATTTGGCCGCATCGATATGGGCGCGCTTGGCCCAGGCTGCTGAGACGGTGTGCAGCTTTTCAGACATGGGGCGTCTCCTGGCGCGGATTTCTTGATCGCGGACACTATGCGCTGCGGGCAGGGGTCGCGGCAAGATTGGAATTGGGATTCGGGCCGCTACTTTTGGGCAGGGCAACGGATAGTTAGGGGTGTTCGGGTTAGAGGTTGACGCATGCCGCCGCCCCTCGCATCCGAAACCCGCGCCTGGCTCGCCCACCTGACCGGCGAGCGCCGCGTCTCGCTCAAAACGCTGGAGGCCTACGCGCGGGATTTGCGGCAGTTTCTGCAGTTTCTCACCATCCATCAGGGCGGGCTGCCAGGCCTTACCAGCCTCACCGCGCTCAAACCCGCGGATATCCGCGCCTTCATGGCTGCGCGGCGGGCCGCTGACGTCGGCAGCCGCTCGCTGCTGCGCGGTTTAGCGGGCATTCGCTCCTTCATGCATTTTCTCGAACGCGAAGGCCTCGCCAAAGCCTCGGCTTTCTCGGCCATCCGCACGCCCAAAATGGCGCGCGGCCTGCCCAAGCCGCTGACCGCCAGCGCCGCGCGCGCGGTCACGGACGCCGCCACGCGCGCCGGCGAAGACCGCCCGCAATGGGTCCTCGCGCGGGACGCTGCCGTGCTGGCGCTGCTCTATGGCGCGGGCCTGCGCATTTCCGAGGCGCTGGGTATTACGCGTGCCGACGCGCCAACGGGCGAACGCGACACGCTGCGCGTGCTGGGCAAGGGGTCAAAGGCCCGGGACGTGCCGGTCATTGCGCCCGTGCGGGCGGCGGTGGAGGATTACCTCGCGCTCTGCCCGTACCTGTTGCCGGCTGAAGGCCCGCTGTTCCTTGGCGCGAAGGGCGGCCCGCTGTCGCCGCGCATCATCCAGCTGGCGGTCGAACGCATGCGCGGCGCGCTGGGCCTGCCCGCCAGCGCCACGCCGCACGCGCTGCGCCACTCGTTCGCGACGCATCTGCTGGAGCGCGGCGGCGACCTGCGCTCGATCCAGGAACTGCTCGGCCACGCCTCGCTGTCATCAACACAGATTTATACGGCGGTCGATAGCAAGCGGCTGCTGGAGGCTTACCGGGCGGCGCATCCAAGGGCGCGGGCTGCA
>JANLPP010000118.1:0-3256 GCA_031367295.1 Hyphomicrobiales bacterium
CGGGCCAGCCGGTTGCAGCGATGGAGACCAGCGTGGGTTCATATCTGTTTCGCAATATCACCGTCTGGGACGGGATCAACGACGCCGCCTATGCGGGCGAGGTGCTGGTGGTCAACAACCGCATCAAGACCGTGGCGCGCGGGCGCAATGCGATCAGCAGCGAAAACGCTGCCGAGACCATCGACGGGCAGGGCCAGTTCCTGATGCCCGGCATGGTGGAGGGCCACTGCCACCTGTCCTTCGTCGGCCCGGCGCGCAACCAGGACCTTGGCGAAATCCCGCCCGAGGAGCATCTGCTGCGCACCTGCCGCAACGCGACGCTGATCCTCAACCATGGCTTCACCTCCTGCTATTCCGCTGCCTCGGCAAAACTGCGGCTCGATGTCGTGGTACGGCAGGAAATTCAGGACGGCTATCTGGCCGGGCCGCGCTACCGGGCCGCGGGGCCGGAAATCACCACCACCGGCGGCCTTGGTGACGAGCGCAAGCAGCATATGCATGCCGAAAGTTTCGGGATTATTGCCGACGGACTCGACGAGATACGGCGCGCCGTGCGGCTGTGCTGCCGCGAGGGCGTGGACAACATCAAGTTCAATATTTCCGGCGACGAGTTCGTCGGCCACGCCCGCGCCGAAATCATTTCGCTGTGCGAGGACGAGCTGACGCTGGGCGTCAGGATCGCGCATGACTGGGGCAAGCGCGTCGCCTGCCACAGCCGCGCCGCCGAGTCGGTGAAGCGGGCGGTGCGGGCTGGCGTCGACTGCATCTATCACTGCGATTTTGCTGACGAGGAAGCGCTCGACATGCTGGAAGCGGCCAGGGACCGGGTCATCATCGGCCCGGCCTTCGGCCTCGTGCATAATTCGGTGTTTGAGGGCGACGCTGTCGGCCTGACGAGGGATGTGGTGGCCCGCATGGGCCTGCCGCGCAAGCTGGAGCACACGATCGCCACCTACCACCAGATGCGCAAGCGCGGCATGCGCGTCGTCATTGGCGGCGACTATGGTTTTACCGTCACGCCGATGGGCCAGAATGCCCGCGACATCGGGCATTTCGTCAAGTTCTTCGGCTATACGCCAGCCGAGGCGCTGAAATGCGCCACCAGCGTCGGCGGCGACCTGATGGGCCACAAGGGCGAGCTTGGCGTGATCAAGGAGGGGGCGCTGGCCGACATGCTGCTGGTCGATGGCAATCCGCTGGTTGACCAGGCGGTGCTTGTGGGGCCGGCGCGGCTGTCGATGATCATGAAAGATGGCGCGCTGCACCGCGATCCGCGCCTCGCCCGCAAGGCCGGGCCGCACAGGGTGGCGGCCGAATGAATGCGGGGCTTACCGCTCTTCCTTGCGGAACGGCTTGAGCAGCGCTGGCGGAGCGGCGGCATTGCGCGACATCAGCGCCATGGCGATGATGGTGAACAGGAACGGCAGCATCAGGAACACCTCATAGGGAATGTGGCCGAGGCCGCTCGCCTGCAAGCGCAGCTGCAGCGCGTCGATGGCGGCAAACAGCAGGGCCGCGCCTGCGGCTTTCCAGGGGTCCCAGCGGCCAAAAACAACGAGCGCGATCGCCACCCAGCCGCGCCCGGCGATGACGCCGAAGGTGAAGGCGTTGAATTGCGCCATCACCAGAAACGCGCCGGCCAGCCCCATGAAGCCGCCGCCAATGGTGACAGCGGCAAAGCGCGTTGCCAGCACGCTGACGCCCGCCGAATCGGCGGCGCGCGGATTCTCGCCGCACATCCGCAGTTTCAGCCCGAAGGGTGTTTTGTAGAGCACGAAGCTGGCCAGCGGAATGGCAGCAAAAGCAAGATAGACCAGGGCAAACTGGTTGAAGAAAACCGCGCCGATGAATGGGATTTCCGACAGGCCGGGAATCGCCAGCGGCTTGAAGCCAATGATATTGGCAGGCGCTGCCTGCTGGCCAAAAATCAAGCGGTAGAGGTAATAGGCGAGGCCGCTGGTAAACAGTGTCATGCCAATGCCCGCCACATGCTGGCTGAGGCCGAGCACGACGGTGAAAACCGCATGCGCCGCGCCGAAGGCCATGCCGGTGGCAACGGCGGCGGCGATGCCAAACCACAGGCTGCCTGTGAAGTTGGCAGTGGTAAAACCGGCCATCGCAGAGATGAGCATGATGCCCTCAATGCCCAGATTGAGCACGCCGGCGCGCTCCGAAACCAGCTCGCCCAGGGTCGCAAAAACCAGCGGCGTCGCAATGCGGATAATCGCGGCAAAAAAACCGGCTTGCAGCAGCTGGTCGAGAATGCCGCTCATGCGGCGCCCCGCACGGCGCGGATGCGGTAGCTGGTGAACAGCAGCGCCGCCAGCATGGCCAGCAGCGCCGTGCCCTGAATGACATCGCCCAGAAACACCGGCACGCCGGTGGCGCGCGACATCGCCTCCGCCCCGGTCATGACGGCGGCAAGAAACAGCGCGGCCGGCGCCACGCCCAGCGGATGCAGCCGCGCCAGCATGGCGATGACAATGCCGCTGTAGCCAAAGCCGGGCGACAGGTCGCTCATCACCTGATAATGCACGCCGCCAACCTCGCAGACACCCGCAAGCCCCGCGAGCCCGCCGGAAATGGCGGCCGATGCCAGCAGGATGCGCGGCACATTGATGCCGCCGTAACGCGCGGCTTCGGCATTCTCGCCAACAATGCGGATGCGGAAGCCGAGCGTCGTGCGGGTGATCAGGAACCACACCGCAGGCGCGGCAAGCATGGCGGCAACAACGCCGATGTGGAGACGGGTGGCCTCGATCAACACCGGAAAGTTGGCGCTGTCGGCAATCGGCGGCGAGATCGGAAACGCGCTGAACGTATCTTTCCACGGGCCTTCGATCAGCGCGTTCATGGCGTAGAAAATGATGGAGTTGAGCAGCAGCGAACTCACCACATCATCAACCTTGAAGGCAACGCGCAGCACGGCCGGGATCATGGCGGCCAGAGCGCCCCCCAGCGCGCCCGCCAGCGCCATTGCAGCCATGCCCAGCGGGCCGGGCATCGGAAATGCGCCGGTCCAGGCCGCGGCGACAGCGCCCGCCAGCAGCTGTCCCTCCGCCCCGATGTTCCAGAATTTGGCGCGGAAGGCGACAGCCACCGCAAGGCCGGTGAAAATCATCGGCGCGGCCTTGACCAGCGTCTCGGTCAACGCGGTCTGGCTGCCCAGCGCGCTTTGACACAAAATGGCGTAGGCGCTCAGCACATTGGCCCCCGCCAGCGCGATGAGGCCGCTGCACAACACCAGCGTCGCCAG
>JANLPP010000293.1:0-5865 GCA_031367295.1 Hyphomicrobiales bacterium
GCCCGCTGCATCTCTTCAGTCGAGCCGTGCGCCACAACCAGGAACCCATCGGTTTTCAGGGCTTCCTCATACTCGATCACGCTGTCCTCCGGGATACCGATGCTGTAGATCGCGGCCCCGAGGGCGCTCAGTCCGCCGACGACAACCGCACCCTCGATGGCCGCAAACACCATGGCTGCCAAATGGCCGAGCACCATGACCGGGCCGACAAGCGGAACCGTGATCATGAGACCGCCAAAGAACAGGCTCCAGAGTCCGCCCCAGATTGCGCCATTCTTGCCCCAGAACATGACGCGGTCACCGGTATTGTAAAAACCCACAACTTTCTCGTCCGAGTGGTAGCCTTTGCCGACAATGCTGAAGTGGCTCATGTCGATCCCGCTGCCGGCAAGCTTGCGGATGGCGGCTTCTGCCTCGCTGTGGTCAGTGAATACGGCGACGATTGCTTCATTCTTGCTCATGATGCTCTCCTTCCTGGGTGGTGAATGCGGTGATGTTTCAGGCCGGTTCGTTGTGCCGCGTCGCGGCACGGGGTTTCATTGGGCCTGTTCTTCGTAGGGAAAATCGAGCGACACGGACGGATTGCCGGGCCGCTCAATTTTAGTGGCGATGACGTAGCGCGCGTTGGACGGGAAGGCGACAAGCCCGCCATAGCTGACCGGATCTGCGCCTTTCATCTTTTCGAGCGTCAGTTCACCGCCAGTGAGGCCGATCTCGGAGACACGCGCCTTCACGACGGCATCCGCAATCCGCTCTTTGGTGGCGGCGTCGAAGACCGCCACGACAAGATGATATTTGTAGCTTTTGGCAGGCCCGCCTGGCATTGGCGCCATCGGATCACCGGCAGGACGGCCCTGGATTGCGAGAGCCGGAATCAGCCCGATGTTCACAGAAAGTCCGGCGCCTGTTTTGTGAAACATGTTGTCCTCGGCTTTCGCTGGCAGCCAAACGCCATACGCGGCGGCCAATGTGGTGAGAACAACGCCTGCCGCCGTTTTCATGCGCAAGTTTGGAAGCCGATTGGGCCGGCCCGTCAGGCTTCGAAGATCATGTTGCATAGTCGCCACTCCCTCCTGGCTCCTGCACCGGCAATTCGCTCCGGCAGTTCGGCAACTGCATCACGGCAGATGACGCTATCGGCAGCGCGCGCACTGGCTGGCGGTCGCCCGCCATGTAGTCCCGCGTCAGCGGAACGGCATCGCGCTTGTGGGCAAGCTGGATCTGGAAGACCATAAGCGCGCCATTGCGAAACATCATCTCGCTGGCGGTCAGGTAATATTCCCACATGCGGCAGAAGCGTTCGTCATAGATTTCGCTGGCCTCGGCGCGCCTTGCCTGGAAGCGCTCGTTCCAGAGCCGTAACGTTTCGGCGTAATGCACCCGCAGAATCTCGATGTCGGTAATCCACAAGCCGGATTTCTCAACCGCTGCGACCGCCTCCGACAAGGCCGGGATGTAGCCACCAGGAAAAATATATTTGTCGATCCAGGGGTCAGCGGCCCCCGGCTGTTCCATGCGGCCAATGGAATGCACAAGCGCAACGCCATCCGGCTTGAGCGCGCGTGCGATTGATTTGAAAAACGTGGAGTAGTCTTCTTGTCCGACATGCTCGAACATGCCGACCGACACGATGTTGTCATACTGGCCTGTTTCTTCGCGGAAATCCCGCAGCTCGAAGCGGACCTGCCTGGAAAGGTCCATCTCGACCGCCCGCCCGCGCGCCAGATTGAGCTGCTCCGTTGACAGCGTGATCCCGGTCACTTTCACCCGTTCACTTTGGGCCAGATGCAGCGCGAGGCCACCCCAGCCGCAGCCAATGTCGAGCACCTCGCTGCCCGGCTTCAGGCGAAGCTTGGCGGCCAGATGGCGCTTTTTGGCCGCCTGCGCTTCTTCAAGCGTCTCGTCGCCATGCTCGAAATAGGCGCAGGAATATTGTCTGTCCGCGTCGAGGAACAGGTCATAGAGCGCACCCGACAGATCGTAATGATGCGCGACATTGGACCGCGACCGGGAAAGTGGATTGCGCTGTCCACTGGATCGTTGAAACAGCCTGCAAAACCGCTGAACCGGATGGTTTTCCAGAGCCGCCATGCCATGGGCGGCCAAAAGCAGAAAATCCCGCAGCGTGCCGCGTTCAATAGTCAGCCTGCCATCCATATAGGCTTCACCAAAAGCCAAAGATGGATTTAGAACAAGCTTGCGCGGCAAGCCGGGATCGCTAAATCGCAGCGTTACGCTGGGGCCAGTGCGATCGTCGCCAAAATCGCGCATGCGGCCGCGCGCGTCAATAATGGTAAGCTGGCCAAAACGGATCATCGCGCGGAGCAGGCTCGACAGGACAGGAAAGGGATTTGTTGCCCAGGATTTGGATACCGCGATGCTCTGCATGGTCTGTCCTAACGCGCGTTCTTGCAGGCTGCGGGAGTCGCAGTCGTCTGAAAATTGGTTTGGCTTGCACCATCGACGCCCTTGCCGGGGGTCAGCAGCCTCGGCAGCCCGAGGCTCAGGGCTACGCCGGCCATGGACAACGCCGCCGCAAGCAGGAACGAGGCATCCGGCAGCCAGACGAGGCCAAACAGCAAACCGCCCGCCGCCGACCCAAACGCCGCGCCAAGGCTCGCTGCTGACGTCTGCGCGCCAAGCTGCGCGCCCTGCGCCTTGCCGGCATTGCTCGAAATCCAGTAGGTAAAAATCGGCGACAGAATGCCGGCGCTCGCCGCCACCGCGCCGATCACCACCAGCATCATCGCGAGGCTTGAGGCGAGGGGCACCAGAAACAATCCGCCTGCCAGCACGCCAAGCGTCGGCGCAATCAGCCATCGCGTCCATTCCGGCTTGACCCAGGGCGAAAACACGATGGCCTGCACGACCAGCATGACCAGACTGCATTCCGTGAACATCAGGGCGATTTCATATTGCGTCAGCCCGAGCTGCTGCTTGCCGCGCAACGCCAGACCGACTTCGAACACGCCAATTCCGGCAGAGACGATAAATGAGAGTGCCAGCAGTCTTGGCACCAGCCAGACGGCGGGTTTTTGCGCCGGTAGTCCGGGTCTGTCGGCAGCTTGTTCTGGCTTGCCTCCTGACACCGTCAGCAACACGCCAAGCGCCACCAGAAACGCCAGCAGCGCGGTCCCCGCCAGCGGCACGGCCAGAGACCTTGCAGCTCCCGCGACAGGGAGCCATCCGGCTGTTCCCTGCGTCAGGAAAACCCCCATCATGGGTCCCAGCAGAAAGCCGCTGATACCGGCCAGACTGACGAAGGTCAGCCGCCGCGCCCGCGCCGCCTCGCTCGCCGCCAGATCGCCGATTACCGCCAACGCCACCGGCGTGACAGCTGCGGCAAACATGCCGCTGAGAAAGCGTTCGGCATAGACAGCGGTCAGGTTCTCGATGAAGGCGAACGTGAGCATGGTCGCGCTGAACCCGATGAGCCCGATGAGGAGAACAAGACGGCGTCCATAGCGGTCCGACAGGTGCCCCCAGAGCGGCGCGAACAAGAACAAGGCCAGTGTATAAAGCCCGGTCAGCAGCCCGGTTGCGCGGGAAACCGCTGTTGCATCGCTGGCTGCGCCAAGCAGCCGCTCGATCAGATAGGGCAGCAGCGGCAAGACGATGCCATAACCCATCGACACCGTGAAAACCGACAGCATCAGCACGGCCATTGTGCTGAGAGGTTCGCCCGTGGGTGTGGCGCGGCCAGTCATGCTGCCGCCGCCGGAGACGTAACGGCGCTTTGGTAATGGTCAGCGTTTTCGAGCAGCATCTGGTCGAGCCAGATGACGATGGTTCTCAAGGCCAACCCAAAGTTGCCCGCTTGACAGTGGTTCTCTGCACTTTCGCTGCGCGTAAACACACGCGCGGTGACCGAGCGCGCGTTCGTGAGCAGCTTGATCTGGTCATGCCACTGTCCGATGGGGACGTAGTGATCTTCATGTCCAGCCAACACGAGAATATCCTGCCTTATTGCCCGCGAGACATCTGCTGTCTCGAATTGCTTTATTGCTTGTACGTAATCAAACGCCGAGCCTGTGCCGGTCACACGCTTTCCTTGCTCAATGCCCCATTCGACGACCGGATTTCTCCGCGCAACCCGGGCGACCATCCAGTTCACTGCGCTCGCGGCCCGGAGTTTCAGCAGGAGCTTCAGACATATACGCGGGAACGTGCTGGTTTGCCGCAAATTAACGTCCAGAAAATTCGTCAGCACATCATAAGCTACGACCAGTTTCACCCGCGGTTCCAAGGCTGCGGCACGCACCGCAAGACACCCGCCAAGCGACAGCCCAATCAGCGCTGCCTGCTCAATTTCGAAATAGTCGAGGACTGCGCCCACCGGCTTGTGCCACTCTGCGGTCATCGGCACGCCCGCTTCGTCAAGCGCGCCGCCTTGGCCGGGACCCTCGAATGCGATGACTTCATAGCCAGCGTTGCGAAGGTAAATGAAAGCCGAGGTTAACTCTTCAATGTAGCTATCGAATCCACCGAAGAAAACAATCGTGCCTTTGGATTGGGCAGGGATGAAACGGTATGCCGGCAAAAATCCATTAGTATGGCCATCGATATACGGAACAGAGTATCGCTCGTCCAGCTCAAGGCCGTAAACCGACCGAACCGACTCCAGAAACCTTGTGCGCGCAACCTTTCGGTCTGGATCATCGGCTCGCATGAAGAACTCCGCAGCGCGCCAGTAAAAGGCTGCTCTGAGGATATTGCCTTCTTTACAAGCCCGCTCGGCAAGCGCCACAAACTCCCGCTTCCAGTCGGCATAATTCGTGATTCGTGGAGCTGCCAAACGCATTTCCTCCAGCATGCCCGGCTCGCCCACCCAGCCGAACCAGCGGTTCATCTGGTAGTTCATGCTTACATCCGGATGCAGGCGGTGATAGCCGACCGGAAACGTGATGGGCGCCGTTTCTGTACGGGGAGGTTGGGCTGCGTTGCCCATCGTGGGCGCAGGCCGTATTGCGGGGAATTGGGATTGCGTCCGCGCGACGTGCGGTTCATCCGTGCCGCCGCGCGCGTCGGTAGATTTCTGCCCTCGTTCCTGGAAATGCACCGCCGCATCATTGGCCATGCGCCGGGTGCACCAGCGGGCGTAAGAGCTGCCGAACAAGCGACCGAGCCACTGTGCAATGGGGCCGTCTGGCAAGGCATAGTCGATGAACACGCGCAGCTGCGCAGAACGGGCGCGTGGTGTGATCTCGTAACCCATTCTATATGGGCCGATCACCAAGAGCCGCGGCCGTCCCGTTGTGTTCCAAACCTTGCGCAACGGAGGGCCCCGCTCCATAACGATTTCCTCGACAGAAAGCGGGATTCCGAGCACTCGCCCGCGCAAACGAATCACTGCGCCGACAGCGCGTCCTTCGGCGGCGTCGAGTTCAATCGTCATGCGCGACCCCGCCATGATCCAGGACGGTTGGGTCATGTGAGCTGACAAGCGGCTGTGATCGTCAAGGTGCGTGAAGACTTCATCCGCCGGAGCGTTCACTTCGACGCTGCTTTCGAAATGATTGGGCAGCGTCGAGGTAACATCAGCGATAGCGCTATGCGATGCGCCCGTGGATGCGGTGCGGCTGGTCATGCTGGCTCCATTGCTGGAGCGGGAGCTGCGACTGCGGCGCTCTCGGTCTCGCCCTTGCGCTTTATTCCTGTCAGCTTCGTGCGCTTCAGCATCAGCGCATTGACGGCGACCACCGCCGAGCTGCCGGACATGGCGAGCGCCGCGATCTCCGGGCTGAGCATGATATTGAAGGGATAAAGCACGCCGGCCGCCAGCGGAAACGCAACGACGTTGTAGCCGACCGCCCAATACAGGTTCTGGTGCATTTTTCGCAAAGTCGCGCGGGACAGCTCAATGGC
>JANLPP010000297.1:0-1920 GCA_031367295.1 Hyphomicrobiales bacterium
CACGCTGCCGCGCTTCCTCGGCCTTGCCGACCAGTCGCGCATTCACCTCGACATTGACAATGTCGAGGGCGAACCGGGCGACTATACGCTCGACCTTGACGTGCATGGCCCCATCGTCGCGGGCGCGGACGCGCTGCACAAAACGGTGAAACTGGCGAAGGCGGCGCGCACCTCGGTGACCATTCCGATCACCGCCGCCGGGCTTGGCATTGCAACGCTGGACGTGCGCCTGACCGGCCCCGGCATCGACGCGTCGCAGACGTTCCGGCTCAAGGTGCAGCCCGGCACCTCCGAGCTGTATCACCGCACGGTGCGCAATATTGCGCCGGGCGCGAGCATGACCATCTCGAGCGACCTGCTGGCGGAGTTCCTGCCCGGCACCGGCGCGATCTCGACCGCTGTGTCGCCCTATGGCGCGATTGATGTGCCCGCTTTGCTGCTGGCGCTCGACCGCTATCCGCATGGCTGCTCGGAGCAGACGGTGAGCCGCGCCATGCCGCTGCTCTATGTCAACAAGCTCGCCGCGATGGAGCAGCTGGCGCTCGACGACAAAGCCGACGCGCGCATCAAGGCGGCGATTGAAACGGTGATGAGCCGTCAGGATTCGAACGGCGCCTTCGGCCTGTGGACGGCCGGCGGCAGCGATGACATCTGGCTTGACGCTTACGTCATGGATTTCCTGACCCGGTCACGCGAAAAGAATTTCGCCGTGCCGCAGAAAGGCTTTGACCAGGCGCTCGACCGGCTGCGCAATTACGTGGTGAATGTCAGCGAACTGGATGAGGCGAAGGCCTCGGAACTCGCCTACGCCGTCTACGTGCTTGCCCGCAACGGCCGCCCGGTGATGAGCGACCTGCGCTATCTCGCCGACACCAAGCTGAAGGTATTTGCCAGCCCGATGGCGCGGGCGCAGCTTGCCGCGAGTTTTGCGCTGCTCGGCGACAAGGGACGCGCGACGCAGGTGTTTGCCTCGGCGCTCGACCGTTTGAAGGAAATCAAGGACGACAAATATTCGCGTCCTGATTACGGCTCGCGCCTGCGTGACGGCGCGGGAACGCTGGCGCTGCTGGCCGAGTCAGGCCAGAGCGGCGGCGAACTGACCCGCGCTAGCGTGGTGGTGGAAGACGCGCGCAACATCGCGCGCTATACCTCGACGCAGGAAGAGGCCTGGATGGTTATCGCCGCGCAGGCGCTGGCCGGCCAGAGCGAGGCGCTGTCGCTGACGGTCAATGGCGAGGCGAAGAAGGGCGCGTATTACCGCACCTTCCGCGAGGCCGCGCTGGAGGCAAAGCCGGTGACTATCGTCAACAACAGCACGACCGCGCCCGCCCGCGTGGTGCTGACAACATCGGGCCATCCCGGCACGCCGGAGCCTGCGGCGTCGCAGGGCTATGAGGTTGAACGCGCGTTCTACCGGCTCGATGGCAAGAAGCTCGATACGGTGAGCGTCAAGCAGAATGACCGGCTTGTGGTGGTGCTGAAAATCACCGAGAAGGAGGCGAATTATGCGCGCCTGATTCTTGTCGATCATCTGGCGGCAGGGCTTGAGATTGACAACCCGAACCTCGTGGACAGCGGCACGGTCGCCGGCCTCGACTGGCTGAAGAAAGACCTTGAAGCCAGCCACACCGAATACAAGGACGACCGCTTCGTCGCCGCCTTTGACCGCGACAGCGGCCAGGCGGCAACCTTCAACGTCGCCTATATCGTGCGCGCGGTGGCGCCCGGCCACTACGTGCTGCCGCCGGCAACGGTGGAGGACATGTACCGGCCAGAGCGCTTTGGCCGCACGGCCTATGGCGTGGTGGATGTGGCGGGGAAGTGAGCGGAGCCTCGACGAATCTGCCCCCTCTCCCGTTTACGGGAGAGGGTTGGGGTGAGGGTGGCGCCGCTGGCAGTGACATAAGCAGAATTTATGCA
>JANLPP010000346.1:0-10614 GCA_031367295.1 Hyphomicrobiales bacterium
CAAGCTGGGCGAGAAGGCACGCGAGGCGCTGCGCGACTGGCAGGGCAAACACGGCCTGCCCGCCGACGGCTATCCGACCGCGCGCCTGCTGGAAAAGATGCATAGCGGCGGCTGATGCGCTATAGGGGTGGCATGTCCGCCTTGCCCCAACCGCTGCCCCAACCGCTCCCGCTGCGCCGCTGGCCCTGGAAAAAGCTGGCAGCCGTGGCTGTGTTTGTGCTGGTGACCGGCGGGCCGACGGTGATTGCCGCGCCCGACGACAGCGCCTCGCGCTTCTGGTTTTTGCAGCAGCAGGCGCCGCCCCAGCAGGCGCCCGGCGCGGTGATCAAGCGGCAGCGGCCGCATTTCGTGCGTGAGCCGCAGGCGGCGCGCGAGCCGCAGGCGCGCGAGCCGGCGCGCCGCCGCGTGTATCATCCGCCGCCGGCTGGCGCGCTGCCTGTACCGCCAGGCTCAGGCAGCCCGGCTGTGCTGCCGGAGGCTGTGCCTGCCAGCGGGACGCCGCCAGTCCTGCCTGCCGAAATTCCCGCGCCTGCGGCTGCGCCGGACGCTGCGCCCGCTGCCCCGGTGATTGCCACGCCCGCCTTGCCCGCGCCAGCCTTGCCCGCCCCAGCCTTGCCCGCGCCTGCGCCGCCAGCGCTGGCCGCCACGCCTGCCGCGCCTGCTTTGCCAGTGGTTGCCTTGCCAGTGGTTGCCTTGCCGTCCGAAAAACTGCCGGAGATCAGCTTTTTCATCTCGGTGCTCGGCGACAATATCGGCCAGCTGCTGGCGCAGGGCCTGCAGGAAAGCTTTGCCGACAAGCCGCAGGTGCTGGTGCGCCGCAAGGCCCGCGAGTCAACCGGGCTGGTGCGCGACGACTATTATGACTGGCTGAAAATTGCCCGCGAGATGACGGGCGGGCAGGACCGCGAGCGCATCGACATGGCGGTTATCATGATCGGCAGCAATGACCGCCAGGCGCTGCGCGAGGGAAACGCCAGCGTTGACGTGCGCTCGGACCGCTGGAAAGAAATCTACGGCCAGCGGGTTGAGGATCTCGCCGCGCTGTTCCGCGACCGCAAGATACCGCTGGTCTGGGTTGGACTGCCGGTGATGCGCAACGAGCGGCTGTCGTCCGACATTCTTTTCTTCAACCAGATCTACCGGGAGCGCGCGACCAAGGCGGGCGCTGTGTATGTCGACACCTGGGACGCGTTTGTTGACGACAAGGGCCAGTATGACCCCTACGGGCCCGACGTGAACGGCCAGAACGTCAAGCTGCGCACGGGCGATGGCGTGCATTTCACCAAGGCCGGCGCGCTGAAACTGGCGCATTTTGCCGAAGGCGACATTCGCCGTGCGCTGGCCGGAGCCAAAGCGCCGGCGGAAATTGCCGCTGTGCCGGTGCCAGGCGCGGCCGCAACTGATCCGGCCCCTGCGCCGACCGTGCCGGCGGCGGCGGGAAAGCCTGCCGCGTCCGAGGCCCCGCTGGACATGACCGCCTTGCTGAACGCGCAGATCAAGCGCGACGCCCAGAGCGACCCGGCGGTGTCGATCCAGGCCGCGCTGCCGTTGCCGGACGCGCCGGCCGATCTCAGTTTTCCGCTGCGTGCCGCCGCCGGTCCGGTGGTGTCGCTCACCGCGCCGCCGCTCGCTGTTGGCGGACTGCTGGCGACGCGCGGCAAGCGCAGCCCCTCGCCGCTGGGCGGGGAGGCACAGGCCATGCTGGACCGTGTGCTGGCTGACGGGCGCCCGGCCGACACCAAACCGGGGCGCGCCGATGATTTTTCATGGCCGAGGCGCTAGCGCGGCACCAATAGCTGGCAGGCCCGCCTGCTGCGCCGGGGCAGGCCCTATGCGGCGCGGCAGGAACAGGTAAAACGGGTCGCGGGCATGATTCGCTCGCGCTGCCGCGATACCGGAGGGACTGGGAATGCAATATCTTGCGGGATTCAGCGTCTTTGCCATTGCCTTTGCTATTTTTGTCATCGTCACGCTCATGGCGGGCATACGCCAGGTGCCGCAGGGCTATGCCTATACCGTTGAGCGTTTCGGCAAATATGCCCGCACGCTGCAGCCAGGACTTGGCGTCATTGTGCCCTATATCGACCGCATCGGGCACAAGGTGAACATGATGGAGCAAGTGCTCGACGTGCCGCGGCAGGAGGTCATCACCAAGGACAACGCCTCCATCACGGTGGATGGTGTCGCCTTCTACCAGGTGCTCGACGCGCGCTGCGCCTCCTATGAGATCACCAACCTGACGCAGGCCTTGCTCAACCTGATCATGACCAATATCCGCACGGTGATGGGATCGATGGACCTTGACCAATTGCTGTCGCACCGCGACGAGATTAACGTCAAGCTGCTGAGGGTTGTTGACGCGGCGGGCGAGCCCTGGGGCATCAAGTGCAACCGCATCGAAATCAAGGACATTGTGCCGCCCAAGGATCTCGTCGATTCAATGGGACGGCAGATGAAGGCCGAGCGCGAAAAGCGCGCCAATGTGCTGGAGGCGGAGGGGTTGCGCCAGGCCGAGATTTTGCGCGCCGAAGGCCGCAAGCAGGCGCTGGTGCTCGACGCCGAAGGGCGCAAGGAAGCCACGTTCCGTGACGCCGAGGCGCGCGAGCGCCAGGCCCAGGCAGAGGCCACCGCCACCGGCATGGTGAGCGAGGCGATTGCCAAGGGTGACATGGCGGCGCTCAACTACTTTATCGCGGAAAAATATGTGCATGCGATCGAGGCGGTGGCGCGCTCGCCCAACCAGAAGGTGTTCATCATGCCTATCGAGATGGCCTCGCTGGTTGGCACGCTGGCGGGCATTGCCGAGATTGCCAAGGCCTCCACCGGCGGCGATCTGGTGAAGCCGCCAGCGGCCGTGCAGCAGCAGAGGCGCGGCCCGCCTGCCGCCAGCCCGCCATCTGACGCAGCGCCGTGGAAATGAGGGCGACCATGAATATCGATCTTGAGACGTTCTCCATGCTCGGCCCCTGGGCCTGGATTGTTGTCGGCGTGTTTTTTTGCACCGCCGAAATGCTGGCCCCCGGCGCGTTTCTGCTGTGGCTCGGCCTTGCCGCGATAGCCACCGGCCTTGTGACCATGATCATGCCGCTGGCCGGCGCGATGACACTCGTGCTGTTTGCCGGACTGGGCATTGCCTTCGCCGCGCTGGGCTATCGCGTCTATGGCGTGCGCCGCAACGGCACGGTCGGCCCCGAACCCAATCAGGGCGCGCGGGAATTTATCGGCCGGGAATTTCTGCTTGCCGAGCCGATTGTGCAGGGGCAAGGCAGTATCAGGCTGCGCGACTCGGTGTGGCGGGTGAGCGGCCCGGACTTGCCGGTCGGGCGCATGGTGCGGGTGGTTGCGGTGGAGCGCGGCGTGATGCTGCGGGTTGAGGCGGCCTGAGGCGGCGTCCTTACCGCTTCGGTTTTTTCACCGGCAGCGCCTGCGCATGCGCGATTTCAAGGGCCGCCCGCAGTTCCGCCGCGCTCATCGGGCCAAGCGTGGCGCAGGTCCAGCCCTGCGCGCCCCAGCCGCCGGGCACGGGCGCAAAACACTCGGGCGCGAGCAGGCATTTGAACGCCTGCTCGTCCGGCGTGAATTTGAAATTGGCGGTCAGGCCATCGGGCGCGAGCGTGACATAGGTGCGTTTGAGCTTGAACGCGGTGCGGTCGAAATGCGGACAGGCGACTGTGTCCGGCAACGCCAGCGCCATGCTGCGCAACTGTTCGCCTGTGGCCATGGCCAACTCCATTTTGCTGTTGCCGGGAGGCTGCGGCAGACTACCCCGGTGCCGGCTTTTGCGGTAGTCACAGGGGATCAGTCCCTTCCACAACCGGGTGCCGCATGATCGAAGCCGCCATCGTCTCCACCGCCCGCACGCCGCTGGCCAAATCCTACCGCGGCGGCTTCAACCTGACCCATGGCGCGACGATGGGCGGCCATGTGCTGGCTGAGGCGATGCGCCGGGCGCGGCTGGAGCCCGGCGAGATTGAGGATGTGATCATGGGCTGCGCCAACCCGGAGGGCGCGACGGGCCAGAACATCGCGCGCCAGATTGCGCTGCGGGCGGGCTGCCCGGCCAGCGTCGGCGGCATGACCGTCAACCGGTTCTGCTCGTCGGGCTTGCAGACCATCGCGCTGGCGGCGCAGCGCGTCATGAGCGGCGAGTGCGACATTGTCGCTGCAGGCGGCGTTGAGAGCGTGTCCCTGACGCAGAACGATCATGCCAATGTTTTCCATATGAAAGAAGACTGGCTTGAGGCGCAAAAGCCGGAAATTTATTGGCCGATGCTGCGCACGGCGGAGGTGGTGGCGAAGCGCTACGGCATTTCGCGCGAGGCGCAGGACCGCTACGGCGTGGCGAGCCAGCTGAAGGCCGCCGCCGCTGCTGCGGCTGGCCGGTTCAATGACGAGATAGTGGCGCTGGCGACGACCATGAGCGTCACCGACAAGGCGACCGGCGCGGTGAGCCAGCGCGCGGTGACGGTCAGCGCCGACGAGGGCATCCGCGCCGACACGACCTACGAAGGCGTGGCGAAGATCAAGCCGGCGCTTGAGGGCGGCGTGATCGCGGCCGGCAATGCCAGCCAGTTCGCCGACGGCGCGTCGGCCTGCATCGTCATGAACGCGGCGCTGGCGCACAAGCGCGGCCTGCCGGTGCTGGGCATTTTCCGCGGTTTTGCGGTGACCGGCTGCGAGCCGGACGAAATGGGGATCGGCCCGGTGTTCGCCATTCCCAAAATGCTGGCCAAAGCGGGCCTGAGCGTCGGCGATATTGATTTGTGGGAGTTGAACGAGGCGTTTGCCGTGCAGGTGATCTACTGCCGCGACAGGCTGGGTATTGACGACGCAAAGCTCAACGTCAACGGCGGCTCGATCGCCGTGGGCCATCCCTATGGCATGACCGGATCACGCCTGACCGGACACGCGCTGATCGAGGGGCGGCGGCGCGGCGCGCGGCGCGTAGTGGTGACCATGTGCATCGGCGGCGGGCAGGGCGCGGCCGGGCTGTTTGAGGTGGCGTGAGGGTGTTATCCCTTCTCCCGCAAGCGGGAGAAGGTGGCGCGAAGCGCCGGATGAGGGCGGCGCCGCATCTTCGCACGCCGAAGCTTGAAGATGCGGCACCGCCCTCACCCTGGCCCCTCACCTGCGGTTCGACCCGCAAGCGGGAGAGGGGACAGATGCGGCTCTACTTCTTCAGCTTGGCAATAAAGTCGATCACTTCCTGCTGCGTGTATTCGACATTGGTCACGCCGCCCGGCTCGGTGCGCTTCAAATCCTCTTCCAGCGTCTTCTGCGTCACCACCGTAATTGGCAGCGTCATTTCCTTCGGCACGGTTGCGCCGGACAGCACCTGCTGCGCCACCCAGAACGCGAAGCTCGAAGAGCCGGGCGCGATCGAGGCGGACATGGTCTCGTAGCCGTTGGCGTCTTTCTGCGCCTTCCACCACGACAGCTCGTCCTCGCGATTGCCCATGAAAATGATCGGCGTCTGGCGGCCTGCCGCCTTGAACGCCTGCGCCGCGCCATAGCCGTCGCCGCCCTGCGTCACCACTGCGGCGACCTCCGGCAGGGTGGGCAGAATGCCGGCGACTTCTTTCTGAGCGACAGTCTGCGTCCAGTTGCCATGCACGCTGCCGACAATCTTGAATTCGGGTTTGGCCTTGGCGGCGGTCTCTATTCCGGAGTGGATTTCGTCATCGACGAAAACGCCAGCCAGACCGCGGATCTCCAGCAAATTGCCCTTGATGCCGCGCGAGGCGAGATAGTCAATCTGCATCGCGCCCAGCTTCTTGAAATCCACCGCGATGCGGTAGGCGCAAGGCTCGGTGACAATGCCGTCGAACGAAACAACCACGATGCCCGCGTCACAGGCCTGCTTGACCGCGCCATTGAGAGCGGTGGGCGAGGCGGCGTTGACGACGATGGCCTCATAGCCTTGCAGAATCATGTTCTGGATCTGCGCGGCCTGCTCGGTCGGCTGGTTTTCCGCTGTGGTAAAGGGCTGGGCTGCGGCGACAACACCCTTGGCGACCGCCTCTTTCGTCACCTTGTCCCAGCTTTTCAGCATGGCCTGGCGCCAGCTGTTGCCGGCGTAACTGTTGGACAGAGCGATTTTCTTTTTTGCCGTGTCGGCGGCGAATGCGGGCGTGAATGTCCCGGCCAGCGCGAGCAACGCGGCAGTTGTCAACAGAACAGAGCGCATGCAATTTCCTCCCGGTTTGCGTTTTTGAATCTGTGCCCGCAAAGAAAACAATGCAGTGGCGCGCACCTTCCACTAGCATTCCCGTGGTCCGGTCTGTCAAGCAGTGTAGCGGCAATCCGCCTCGTTCAGCTGCCCCATTCGGGATCATGCAGGAGATGCAGGCGATGGGCTGCCGCCCCGGCAAAACGGATCAGCAAAGAGCGTCGCGTTGCCGGCGCAAGGCGATGCTCGGGCGCGCCGTGCAGCAGATCGGCACCATAGGCGTCGGCGATGATCAGGCCTGCGTCAAGCGGCATGATGAGGGGCGAAAGACTCTGCGGAATCGCGAAAAACAGCTGGTCGCAGTGGGCGCGGTAATCCTGCCATTTAATGTCGGCGCGAAAGTCGGCGGCTGAGGACTTGATCTCGACAATATGCAGCGCGCCATCCTGCCGCAGCGCCATAATATCGGCGCGCCGCCCGTCTGGCAGCGGCAGTTCGGTCAGCGTGGCAAAACCCAGCGCGCGCAGGTAGCGCCGCACGCCGCGCGCCACGGCCAGCGCGGTTTGCGACTGGCGTCCGTCAGCGGGCGGGGCGGCGGGGATCATTCACGCTGCCCGCAGGTAACTTGCGGGCTTGCGGCCAAGAATGCGCCAGGAGGTGGCAAGGCCCAGCGCGATCATTGCAGCAATTGCGGCGAGCGTCATCGCCAGCACGGGCAGTGCGGCGAAGGCAAAATCTATCTCCATCACATAGCGGCAAACGGCCCAGGCGGCGAGAGCGCCGGCGCCAAGGCCAAACAGGCCCGCGAGACCGCCCAGCGCAGCATATTCGGTGACAAAAATGCGCAGGATTCTGCCGCGCCCCGCGCCCAGCACTTTCAGCACCACGGCGTCACGGTTGCGGGTTTCCTGGCCTGCGGCGAGCGCGCCCGCCAGCGCCAGCACGGCGGCGGCCACGACAACCGCAGAGGCCGCACGCACCGCTACCGCAATCTGGCTGAACAGATCGCTGAGCGCGTCAAACGTGTCCTTGACCCGCACGGCGGTGATGCCGGGCCAGGCTTTGGCCATGTCCTTCAGCAGCGCCTCCTCGCGCGCAGCGTCAAACCCGGCTGGATAGGCAAGGCTGGCAAGATTGGAATGCGGCGCGCCCTTGAAACTGCTGGGGGAAAACACCAGCACAAAATTGATGCCCATGGAGCGCCAGTTGACCTTGCGCAGATTGGCGATGCCCGCCTTGATGTTGCGGCCCATGACATTGACGGTGATGGTGTCGCCTACCTTGAGGCGCAGGCCCTCGGCAATGCCGCTGTCCAGCGAGACGAGCGGCGGACCGTCATAGTCCGCGGCCCACCAGGCCCCCGCTGTCAGGCTGGAGCCTTCGGGCAGGGTCTGCGCCGTGGTGATGCCGCGGTCACCCTCCAGCACCCAGGCGACATTTTCCTTCACCTGAACATCCTCGGCGCGGGTGCCGTTGACCTCCATCACGCGCCCGCGCATCAGGGCGACCTGCTCGATTCTGGCCTCGGCAGACTGCGATTTCAGCCAGGCCTCAAAAGACCCGGCGTCACGCGCGGGAATGTCGAGGAAGAAAAAGCTGGGCGACTGTCTGGGCAGCGAGTCGGAAAACTGCTGGCGCAGGCTCGAATCGACCAGCACCAGGGCGGTGAGCAGCGACAGGGACAGGCCAAGCGAGACGAAGACCGAAGCGGTGAGCGCACCCGGGCGGTGAATGCTGGCCAGCGCCAGCCGCAGCGTGGCATTGCGCGGATGCGGCAGGCGGCGCGCCAGCGCCATCAGCGCCACCGCCGCGAGGCGCAGCACGATAAAAATGCCGGCCACCGAGCCAAGGAAGACCAGCGCCAGGGTGCGGTCTGCGGCGCTGAGCCAGATGATCGCCAGCAGCGCGCTGGCGACCGCGCCAATCATGATCCGGTAACGCAGGCGCAAGCGCACACGCAAGGGCGCGACCTGATAGCGGAACAGGCCGGAGACTGGCACATCATGGGCGCGGCCAAGCGCCGGCAGCGCGAACAGCAGCGCGATGACGAGGCCAAGCGCAAGACCGGTTGCAAGCGCGCGCGGATAAATGGCGGCGGCGAACGGAAACGGCAGCGCCGCGCCCAGCAGCGCCGACAGCCCATAGGGCAGCACAGCGCCCAGCAGCAGGCCCGGCACAGCGCCAATGAAGGCGAGCAGGCCAACCTCAGCGGCAAGGCCCGCAAACACGGTGGAGGCGGGCGCGCCGAGCGCCTTCAGCGTGGCAATATCGGCGCGCTTGCGGGCGACATGCGCGCCCACCGCGCTGGCCACCCCTGCCCCGCCCGCCGCCAGCGCGGTGAGGCCGACCAGCGACAGAAACTGCGCGAGGCGCGCGATGCTGCGGCCAAACTGCGGGGAGATGGTGTCGCGGGTGCGCGCCTCCCAGCCCGCTTCCGGAAACGCCGCGTTGGCTCTGGCGATGAAGGCCGCCACCTGCGCATCGCTCACGGTCTGCCCGCCGGTGCCAAGCGCCAGCCGGTAACTCCAGCGCACCAGCGAGCCGGGTTGCAGCAGCCCGCTGCGGCGCAGGGCGTCCTGCGTCATCAGCAGACGCGGGCCGAAGGCGACGCCGCCCGCCAGCTTGTCGGGTTCGCTGTCTAGAATGGCGCGCACGCTAAGGCCGCGCTCGCCGATGGTGACAGTGTCGCCGGGTTTCAGTCCCAGCCGCAGCGCCAGCTGCCTGTCGATGAGCGCGCCGTCTGTGCCGCTTTGCGGGGCGAGCAGCGCCTGCACGGCGGGCGCGTCCAGTTCGGCTTTGGTGTCGAGCCGGGCGCGCCCCGACGACGGCCAGGCCGGGTCGACTGCCTTGATCTCCACCAGCGTCGAGCCGTCAGCGCCGGTGCGCGCCATGCTGCGGAAAACCGCGACCGAGGACAGCGCGCCACTGGCCTGCATGAAGGCAGTTTCGGCTTCGCCAAGCTCGCGCTGCGACACGGAGAAGGACACATCGC
Source organism: Hyphomicrobiales bacterium (assembly GCA_031367295.1). GTDB lineage: Bacteria > Pseudomonadota > Alphaproteobacteria > Rhizobiales > Beijerinckiaceae > JANLPP01. Next base: position 9,162 of record JANLPP010000346.1, read on the forward strand.
CGCCAAGTATCGTGCGGCCCTCGCGCGCGAGGCCGTCACTGATGGCGCTGGCCAGCGAGCCAACGCCGGAAACCGTGGCAACGCCCAGCGCAATACAGGCGAAAAAAATGCCGAAGCCGCGAAAACCGCCGCGCAGGCTGCGCAGCGCGAGGCGCGCGATCAGGGCGAGGCTCATGCGGCCGCTCCGGCGCGCAGGGGCGCGGGCAGCTCAATTTCGCCCGAGCGCAGGCGGATGGTGCGGTCGCAGCGCGCCGCGAGCGCCGCGTCATGGGTCACCAGCACCAGCGTCGCGCCGCGCTCCGCCCGCAGCGCGAACATCAGGTCGATGATGGCGCGCCCGGTTGTCTCGTCAAGGTTGCCGGTTGGCTCGTCGGCCACCAGCAGGGCGGGACGCGGCACGAGCGCGCGGGCCAGCGCCACGCGCTGCTGCTCGCCGCCCGACAGCTGGCCGGGATAATGCGACAGGCGCGCGCCAAGGCCGACGGCGTTGAGGTCTTCGCGGGCGCGCGGGAAGGCGTTGGGGGCACCGGCCAGCTCCAGCGGCAGGGCGGCGTTTTCCAGCGCTGTCATGGTGGGGATGAGGTGGAAAGACTGGAACACAATTCCGATGCGCTTGCCGCGGAAGGCCGCCAGCGCATCCTCGCCCATCGCGCCGAGGTCTTGCCCGTCTACGCGGACAAGGCCGCTGTCAGCCCGCTCCAGCCCCGCCATGGCCATCAGCAGCGTGGATTTGCCGGAGCCGGAGGGGCCGGTGAGGCCGACCGCCTCGCTCCGCCCTATTTGCAACGAGATTCCCTTGAGAATATGAACACGGGCCGCGCCTTGCCCAAGGCTGAGGTGGACGTTCTGCATTTCAATCAGGGGTTTTGTCATTCATGGCTTCCAAAGCGCGGACGGACGTCCTCTTCAATCAGGCGTCAGGCGGAAAGATGGCGCGGCTTATGTGGGGCTTTGGCTGCATGTTTGGCAAGCTTCGGGCGAATTTTCTCTCCCGCGAAGCGGGGGAGAGAGAAGTCACGCCCGGCCGCTTTGCAAAATTGCCTTTCGCATTCGCGCTGGGCTTGCTGCTTGCCGCCACCGCCGCGACTGCGGCCCGCGCCCGCAGCTGGCGCATCATCGCTTTCGGCGACAGCCTGTCGGCGGGCTACCAGCTGCCTGCCTCGGCGGCGTTTCCCAATGTGCTGGAGGCGGCGCTGAAGGCCCGTGGCATTGACGCCCGCGTGGTCAATGCCGCCGTGTCGGGCGACACGGTTGCGGGCGGGCTGGAGCGCATCGACTGGGCGCTGAGCGAGGGCGCGGATATTGTCATTCTGGAGCTCGGCGCCAACGACATGCTGCGCGGCCATGATGTGGCCCGCACGCAGGAAGGCCTCGACACGCTGATCACCGCCATCAAGACGCGCGGCGCGCGCCCGCTGCTGGCAGGCATGCGCGCCACGCCCAGCCTTGGCGC
>JANLPP010000355.1:0-2210 GCA_031367295.1 Hyphomicrobiales bacterium
CGCGCAAAACCGACGCGCTGCGCCTCGCCGCCCGACAGAATATTGGACCACAGCGCCTCCTCATCCAGCCGCGCCGCAAAGCTGCCGAGGCCGACAGCGTTGAGCGCCTCGCGGACTGCCTCGTCGCCATAGCCATCGGCAGGTTTTGGATAGGTCAGCGCCTGGCGCAGCGTGCCCTGGGGCATGTAGCTGCGCTGCGGAATGACCAGCGCTTTGGCACCTTGCGGCGTCTCGATACGGCCCTTGCCGAACGGCCAGATGCCGGAAAAAGCCCGCAGTAGCGAGGTTTTGCCGGAACCTGACGGGCCGGAAATCAGCACGCGCTCGCCGGGGGCGACAGCGAAATGCGGGACGGAGGCGATGGGGTCACCTTTGGCGGTGGCGACAGTGACAGCGTCGGCGGTGAAGGCGGGGGTGGCGGTGCTGGCGCTCTTGATGCGCGCCTCCGCTGACTGCGCCGCATCGGCCCGGTTGATGCTCGCTTCGAAGTCGACCAGGCGCTTTACGGTGGCGCGGTAACCCGCAAGGCTCTGGTAGCTGTCGATGAACCACGACATGTTGTCCTGAACATGCCCGAATGCCGAGGCCGTCTGCATCATGTCGCCCAGCTTGGCCGTGCCAAAGAAATAGGCGGGGCTGAGCACGACGAAGGGAAAAATGTTCGATATCTGGCTATAGAAAATGCTGAACCAGTTCAACGCCTTTTGTTTTTTGATGACCATATAGACATTGGCAAGGATTGACGCATAGCGCCCGCGCAGGCCGCCCAGCTCTGCGCCTTCGCCGCTCAGCAGCGCGATCTGCTCGCTGTTTTCACGGATGCGCGCCATGGCAAACCGGAAGTCGGCCTCGTAGCGTTCCTGATTATATTTCAGCATCACCAGCGCGCGGCCAATCAAGTGATTGATCAGCGTTCCGGCAACGGCATAAATCAGCGCCGCCCAGATCAGGTAGCCGGGAATATTGAACGAGAATCCAAGGCCGGTCAGTGGAAAAGTTTCCGACAAGGTCCAGAGCACGCCAAGGAAAATCACCAGCCGCACTGCATTGCCGAAAAAGCCGATGCCGAGCACCATAGTCTGCCCGACAAAACCATGGATGTCCTCGGCGATGCGCTGGTCCGGATTGTCGGCAGGATCGCCAGCCACGCGCATGCGGAAATGTGTGGCGGGAGACAGCCAGCGGTTCATGTAGAAATCCGTCATCGACCGGCGCCAGCGGATCTGCAGAATCTGGTTGATGAAATTCTTGTAGACGGCGACGACAATGAAACTGAAAGCCAGAACGGAGAACAGCTTCAGGCCGGCAACAAAACCATCAAAATTCTTCTCTTGCAGCGCCGTGTAAAAATCATTGTTCCAGGCGTTCAGCCACTTGCTGATGTAGGACGACAGCACTTCAATAACAACAATCAGCGCCAGCAAAAACAGCGCAATGTACCCCTCCCGCGCGCGGTACGTGCCGAACCGCCACAGCGTGAATTCGCCCTGCTCTTTCGAGGCAAAATACGGATAGGCGAGACGCCAGATGTCCTTGATGGCGGACAGAAAACCGGACATGCGGGACAATCTCCATGGCGCAAGGCGCGCGGAATCGTTTGGGTCTGGTCAGCACGTAGCTGAATCGGTTTCCGGTTGCAAAGGCTTGGCCAGGGGATTTGAGTTCGCGGTGCTGCATCCCGGCGTTGGCGATGATGGATGCAGAGTCTCGCCAGAAGCGCGACGCGGCGGACGTGGTCGCTAGCGGAATGAAACACTATCGCGCATCGGCAGTTGCCTTTTTCACGCAGAACCGGTGCGGCAAACTGCTGGCCAGCCACCACACCAACGTCGATTTCATCGGCGCAATGACCGCGCAAACCGGGGTGAACCGCTGGCCCCGGTCGCGCTAATCCCCATCCCCCTCCAGATACCTGTCCATCACCCGGCGCTCGCGCCCGGTTGGCCGCCCGCTGCCCGGCTCGCGCAACGCTTGCGGGACCGGGCGCGTTTGCCTCGGCGGCGGCGGGGGTGTCAGGTCTTCGTACAGCATCCGCGCTTCCTCAAAGGGGCGGCGCGATGCGCCCGGCTCCAGCACTTTCAGCACACGCACGTCGCGCTCCAGCGCGATTGTCAGCACATCGCCGGGTTTCACCATTTTCGCGGCGGCATCGGCTTTCACCTGATTGATCCGCACCGCGCCTTCATTCACCAGCTTTGCCGCCAGTGTGC
>JANLPP010000154.1:0-1501 GCA_031367295.1 Hyphomicrobiales bacterium
ATTGCGCCACTTGCGCCGCGACACTCTGGCCGTCCGTCGAAACTCTGACGTAGCCGTAAATCATGAACCAGCTTCGAATTCGGCAATTTCCGCAACGACAACGGCTAAAAGCGGTGCGAGGTGGCCATGCACCGTCGCCCATACAATATTCTCCTGAACATTATCGTAGTTGTGGCGATAAATATTACCAACGCCCATGATTTGCTTCCAAGGCAAGGCCGCGTGCTTTTCCCGCAAACTGGCGGGCAGGCGGCGCGACGCTTCGGAGATGATTTCAGGACACCGCGTGACGGCATAAAATGTTTTATCGTCGGCAAGAAAACTGTCGAGATCAAGGCCATGCACGAAGCGCGTCGCGCGGGCGATGTTGTCTTGAATATCAATCAACGCCATGTGGGTTTTGTCAGAACGCATAGACCGCTTCACGTTCTGCTTTGGGGCGCACAAGAGCTTTCAGCGCAGCGCGGTTCGCCACATCGACGGGCACTGGGAATAATTCCTCAATGTACTGGACGATCCCTACATACTGAAACAGGCCGATGCCCGCCTCTGGCGCGATTTCAACCATGATATCAATGTCGCTGTTGGGGCGATTGTCCCCTCTGGCACGCGAACCGAATAAGGCGGCATGTGTCACGCCCTGCGCCCGCAGCTCGGATTCGCGCTCCCTGAGCTTCTCTATGATGTCATCTCGTTTCATGATGCCACTCTACCACAAAAACCGCGACGCTTCGACGGCAAATGAGGCTAGCATTATGCACTTGATTTATGCACAAGAAAAGCCCTTATCGATCAAGGGGCTAGCTTTTGTGCAAAAGTTTTGATTTTTGCACGTTCATAACTTAGCCGCGCCAATCCTGCTTGACCTGCGGCGGGCACCCGCTTCAGCGCACCTGCGCAAACCCCCACACGCTCGTGCGTTTGACCCCGGCGTCCTCGAGCGAGCGGTTGACCGGCACCTCGTAGGTCGCCAGCGCCGCCAGCCGGTCGCGCGCCAGATAGGAGCGGCCCGGATCGCCGATCAGCGTCAGCGCCCCGCGCGCGTGCAGGGTGGCGAGCCAGGCGGTGACGCGGCCCGCCATGTCGCGCTCATAGGAAACATCGCCCGCCAGCACTACGTCCCAGCCGCTGTCCGTGCCGACAAGGTCGGCGTTCACTGGCGTCACCTCAACGCCATTGGCGCTGGCGTTGAGGGCGATGGCGGCGATGGCGAAAGCGTCAATCTCGCAGGCCTCGACGCTTGCGGCCCCCGCTTTGGCCGCCGCGATGGCGACGAGGCCGGAGCCGGAGGCAAAATCCAGCACGCGCCTGCCTGCCACCAGCGCGGGGTTGTCGAGGATGTAGCGCGCCAGCGCCTGCCCGCCAGCCCAGGCAAAGGCCCAGAACGGCGGCGGCAGGCCGATCGCGCCAAGTTCGTCCTCGGTTTTCTGCCAGAGCGCTGTCGCCTCATCGGCAAGGTGCAAGGCGATTTCGGGCGTATGCGGCACGCCCAGCAGGCGCG
>JANLPP010000206.1:0-2427 GCA_031367295.1 Hyphomicrobiales bacterium
CCATCGCCTCAGCCAACGCGCCTTGCGTCAGGCCAATGGGGGCCATGAATTCTTCGGCAAGGATTTCGCCCGGGTTAGCGGGCTTGCGTTTGGTGGTGAGCATGCCTGCGCCTGAGTGTCTGCTTTTGCAAGGTAAACGACTACGGGAAACAAAAAAAGGGCGGCCCGCAGGCCGCCCTCTCGCATTCCGCAACCCCGCCAATCCTCAGCAGGAATAATACATATCAAACTCGACCGGGTGCGGGGTCATTTCAAAACGCATCACTTCGGTCATTTTCAGCTCGATCCAGCTGTCGATGAAGTCGTCGTTGAAGACGCCGCCGGCTTTCAGGAAGGCGCGGTCCTTGTCGAGATTGTGCAGCGCCTCGCGCAAAGACCCGCAGACCGTCGGGATTTTCTTCAGTTCCTTCGGCGGCAGGTCGTACAGGTCTTTGTCCATGGCCGGGCCCGGATCGATCTTGTTGACGATGCCGTCAATGCCCGCCATCAGCATCGCCGCAAAGGCGAGATAGGGGTTGGCCACCGGATCGGGGAAGCGCACTTCCACGCGCTTGGCCTTGGGGTTGGACGTGTAGGGAATGCGGCAGGAGGCCGAGCGGTTGCGCGCCGAATAGGCCAGCAGCACCGGGGCTTCATAGCCGGGCACGAGGCGCTTGTAGCTGTTGGTTGACGGATTGGTGAAACCGTTCAGCGCCTTGGCGTGCTTGATGATGCCGCCGATGTACCACAGGCATTCCTGCGACAGGTCGGCGTATTTGTTGCCGGCCATGATCGGCTTGCCGTTCTTCCAGATCGACTGGTGGACATGCATGCCCGAGCCATTGTCGCCGAAAATCGGCTTGGGCATGAAGGTGGCGGTCTTGCCATAGCTCTGCGCGACCTGGTGGATGCAGTATTTGTAGATCTGCATATGGTCGGCCATGGTGGTCAGCGGGCCGAACTTGAGGCCAAGCTCGTGCTGGGCCGAGGCGACCTCGTGATGGTGCTTTTCCACCTTGCAGCCCATCGAGCCCATGGCGCTGAGCATTTCGCCGCGCATGTCCTGCGCCGAGTCGACCGGCGGCACCGGGAAATAGCCGCCCTTGGTGCGCACGCGGTGGCCGAGGTTGCCGCCCTCGTAGGGCGTGTCGCCGTTCGACGGCAGCTCGGAACTATCGAGCTGGAACCCGGTGTTGTAGGGGTCTGACATGAACTTCACGTCATCGAACACAAAAAACTCGGCTTCCGGGCCGACATAGATCGCGTCGCCGATGCCGGTCGATTTCAGATAGGCCTCAGCCTTTTTGGCGATGGAGCGCGGATCGCGCGAATAGGGCTGGCCGGTCGAAGGCTCGCGGATGTCGCAGACGATGACCATGGTCGAGGCCGCAAAGAACGGGTCCATGCTGGCGGTGGTGGGGTCAAGCATGAGCGTCATGTCGGATTCGTTGATGGCCTTCCAGCCGGCAATCGACGAGCCGTCGAACATGGTGCCGTCTTCGAAAATTTCGTCGTCGATCATCGACTGGTCGAAGGTCACATGCTGCCACTTGCCGCGCGGGTCGGTGAAGCGCAGATCGACGTATTTAACGTCATTATCCTTGATGTATTTCAGAACGTCTTTGCCGGTCTTGAACATGTATGCCCCTCTGTCAGTCAGTTTGCGGTTACTTGTTATGGTTTAAGCCTAAATCGCGTCGCCGCCGGTCTCCCCGGTGCGAATCCGGATGACCTGTTCAACGCTGTATACAAAAATCTTGCCATCTCCGATCCGCCCTGTCGCGGCGGCCTTTTTGATGGCTTCAACGGCGCGCTCGCACATCTCGTCGGTAGTGACGATCTCGAGTTTCACCTTGGGCAGGAAGTCCACGACATACTCGGCCCCCCGGTAGAGCTCGGTATGCCCCTTCTGGCGGCCAAAACCCTTGGCTTCCGTGACCGTTATGCCCTGGACGCCGACTTCCTGCAGGGCTTCCTTGACCTCGTCGAGCTTGAACGGCTTGATGATCGCCTCAATTTTTTTCATGCGGTCAGGGCCTCCAAAGACGTGTTTCAGGAATATTTGCGGGCTTTCTCGCGAAAGGCTGGCGCACTTAGCATTCAAACCACGCAGGCGTCACGCAGAAAACGCGATTTTTGCGGGAAAAGGCAGCGCGAGCAGAATGCCGTCGGGAAAAGCGTCGTGATAAAATATTAGGCAGCAAATGCACATGAAGCGAGCACAGCGTGTGCCAGTCAGTTAAGCGACGGACCGGCCTTGGCGGTGAGCAAATTGACCAGCCGGGCATCCATAAAATCATACTCGTCGGGGATGTCGAGGCAGACGATCCGCTTGTTCTTGAGCTGCGTCTTGAACCGGCGGGCAAGTTTTACGCGATGGTGTTTCTCCATCACGAAAACAATGTCCGCCCATTCGAGTTGATCCGCCGACAGCGGCGTCACCGCGTC
>JANLPP010000169.1:0-2345 GCA_031367295.1 Hyphomicrobiales bacterium
AAGAAGTAGCCGCTCGGGTTGGGCGCCTCGTAACGTGTCAGCGACAGAATGCCGACATCGACCGCCGCCACCATCACCTGCGCCTCATCACCAGCCTGCAAACCGGCCAGCGTGACGGGCAGTTCAAGCGTGGTGCGCGGCCTGACTTTGGCGGGCACCTCCAGCTTCACCTCGAGCTTGTGCGCCGCCTCGTCGATGGTGAACCACGCAAGGCCCAGCGCGCGGCCCGGCATGCGCTTGGCCGCCGCATCAAGCGGGCGATGCGCCAGCGCCACCGCATAGGCACCCGTGCCCCAGCCGGGGTTGACCGGCAGGCTCACCATGTTGTCGCCGGTCTTCAGGTCGAGCGAGACAAAATCGTGGATTTTCTCGCCGATGATGGCAATCGTCGCCTTGCCGTCAAAGCGTGACTTGAGGCGCAGCTTCATCTGGTCATTGGCCACGTAGCTCGTCTTGTCGAGCGTCACGTCCAGCAGATCCGGCGTCTCAGCGCTCTGGTCGCCGGACCAGCCAACCGAGAAGGTCACCGAGGTCTGTCCGCCGTCAGCATCCGGCGCGCGCACATCAAGGCGGTGGCGGCCCCAGCCGACCTTGCCCTGCACCTGGGCAAAACCATCCGTGCCAATGTCAACCACGCCATCAGCTACCTTGCGTGCCGACTTCACTGCCTCATAGCCCCAGCGGCCCTCATGGTTGAACCACTGGTAATTTGTCTCAACCCGCGACAGTGACCACGTCACACCCTTGCGCGCCACACGCGTGCCGTCCGGCGCAAGCGCGGCAAGGTCGAAGACTGCCAGCGACCCTTCCGACAGGTCGCCGTCAAACTTCGCCTTGACGCCAATGGCGACGCCCTTCTGGCGAATCGGCAGCGTCACCACGCGCTCCACCGCGCGCCCGCCGTCTTCCGACACGCGCAGCACGATCTTGGCTTCCACCGGCTTGGGGGCGGTCACTTCCGGAATCTTGGCGCTGACCGTGGCGTGGCCCTTGTCGTCGGTCTTCGGCTTTTCTGTCAGTTCGCCGGTGACGCTCTCAAACGCCTCGTCCTCAAGCCCGATCTTGAAACCGGGCAGCGCCGCAGCCTCGCCATTCTTGGCAGCCTGCACCACCACCTCGCCGCTCACCTCCAGGTTGGCGCCCGGCGCGCCGTAGAGGAAGCGCGCATCGACATCAATCTCCGCCACCTCGCCGGAGCGCAGCGACTTCTGTTTGGCGCTGAGCGTCACATCGAGGCGCTCGGGCACATAATCTTCCACGAGGAAAGTCGCCTCGCCAATTGCCGCGCCTTTCGGGTCGGCATAGGCCTCAACCCGCCAGGTGCCGCTCGCCGCGCCATTCAGCAAAGCGAGAGAATAGGCGCGCCCGCCAAGGCCCTGGTCCTCAACCTGCACGCGCTTGTATTCAACGCCGTCGGGGCGTTTTGCAACAATTGTCAGCGGCAGGCCGGTAACCGCAAGGCCCTTGGGGTCGCGCAGCAGCGCGCCAATAAACACTGTCTCGCCGGAGCGGTAGACGCCGCGTTCCGTATAGACAAATGCGTCGAGCGATTTTGCCGCCGAGCGGCCCTTGACGCCACGGTCCGACAGGTCAAAACCCGCCTGCGCCTGATCGAGGAAATTATAGTCGCCTTCCGCATTGGTTGCGGTGATCATGCCGGGCGCCATGCCGCCCGCGCCGCGTGACAGGCCGGGGTCAAAATGCGCGCGGCCGTCCTTGTCAGTGGCTGCCGTGGCCAGCACTTCATTGTTGCGCGCCACCAGCCGGATTTCGACACCCTTCAGCGGCTCGGCGCTGGCCAGCGAACGCGCCAGCACATGCACGCCGTCCTCGCCGGTAAAAGTAGTGAGGCCAAGGTCCGACACCACAAACCACTGCGTCGCCGCCTCCGGTCCGCCTTCCTCATCATCGCCGCTGGCCTTGGCCAGCTCATGCGCGCTGGCCTGCATCACATAAACGCCAGGCTGCAGTTTGCCGACCGCCTCGGAAACCGGGAACGCGGTGACGACATCCTTGTTCAGCTCGGGCTGCACATCCATCACGCCCTTCCAGACCTTGAAGCCGTTTTCATCGGCGATCTGTTTGGCGCGGTAACCGGAGAGCTGCTTGAGAAAATCCTCCGAATGCACGGTCGACAACAGGTTGCGGTCACCGATGCGGAAAATTTCAACATCAATCTTGTTGCTGTTGACCGAGACAACCGGAATGCCTTCCTGCCCGACGCGCGGCAGCACATAGCTTTTTGCCGAAAAGCGCACCTGCGGCGAGCGGTCCCTGACGTAGATTTCATAATCTGCCGGTTTCAGCAGCGCCTCGCCGACAGTCGAGGGCAGGCCCTTGCGCAG
>JANLPP010000211.1:0-3674 GCA_031367295.1 Hyphomicrobiales bacterium
TTGAGATTTTTGCGCACCGCCTCCTGGCCGACGAAATCGGCAAGAATGAGCGGGCGCAGCGAGGCGTCGGGATCATCACCGCGTTTTTCTGGCGTCACAAGGCGGCGGGGCGGAGCGGGCACAGGGAATCAGCTTTCCGGCAGACAGCAAACACAAGCTGTAGCAAAGGCTGCAACGGGAACAAGCCGATAGTTCCGGGGCGAGGGCTGGCAGCTCGTAAAATCTTTCTCGCTCGCCAAAAGCAAGTGTGCCAGCTTGGTTTCATGACTGGGAAACAAGCGCAGATTCTTGATCGGTGCTGAAGCAGGTGAATGCACTGCCCGCTGACGCAATCAGTGTCAAACAGGGACGTGACGATCAGGCAATTTTTGACAAGGCTGACTACGTGCCGCTCACACTCCGCCAAGCATTAAATAGAATTGTACATGCGTACCCAGTACCGCAGATTTTTGTGTCGGTCCGGAAGACCAAAATCACGACCTGTTGCATTTTGGCAAAGACTGCGGTCGGCAGTGGTTTGCTACGGTTTCCATTCTCCAGCGTGTCCCGGCAATTCAGCGCCTTCCCGACGCAAAAATCGAGGGTTAGACAGTTGCACGCGTTTACGTGCAGTGGACCTTCAAACTGGCCCGCCGTCTCGCTCGTCCTTAACTTGACAAAATTAATTATTGTAACTACAAAAACCTCTCATGATTGTCTGGGACAAGCCGAAGCGGCTGGCCAATATCGCCAAGCATGGCCTCGATTTCGGTGACCTCCCGGCGGGATTCGACTGGGACTGTTTTCTGACTGAAATTGTGCGCCCCAGCCGGACGGGACGTTTGCGCTACCGCTTTCTCGGCAAACCCGATAGCGAGGACGTTATCGTCGCCATCGTATCGCCGTTTGGCGCATAAGATATCTCTGTTATCAGCCTGCGCCGCGCCACACGCAAGGAAAGGGCCTATTGTGAAACTTGGGCAAAAAACCGTGGGATATACTGAAGCCGATCTCAAAACCGTGTCCGCCAATCCCAGACTGACGGACGTCGGCTTCGCCCACATGCGCCCGGCCGCCGAAGTGTTGCCGCCCGCACTGCTGGCGGCGCTGGCGCGCCCCAAGGGCGGGCGGCCTGTCAAGAGCGACAAGAAAGTGGCGCTGACGCTGCGCCTCGACCCTGACATCGTCACCGCCTTCAAGCGCGAAGGCCCCGGCTGGCAGACGCGGATCAACGCGGTTTTGCGCAAGGCGGTGCGGTGATTTTACCGGCATGCCATGGAGCTTGACTGCCTGCGTCAAAAATGACACGATTATTCGCAGGATGATAGACCGCTCCAAAAAAATCTCCGCACGTTTCTACGAAAGTGCTGGCGGCAGTAAACCTGCCCGCGAATGGCTTCTGGAAATGAGCGCTGATAACCGGCGGATCATCGGCTACGACAACGAGACAGTTGAATTCGGCTGGCCGGTGGGCATGCCGACATGCCGCGCTCTTGGCTCCGGTCTTTGGGAAGTCCGCAGCAATCTGACTGGCGGCACAGTCGGCAGGATCATTTTTACCATCGCGGCGGGCGAAATGGTTTTGTTGCATGGCCTCATCAAAAAAACGAAACAGACGCCGCCGCAGGCCATTGCGCTTGCTGACAAACGCAGAAGGGAAATCGAGTAATGTCTGAAACTGCAAAAGGGCGCGTCAGCGCCGAAACATTTGACGAATTTCTCGCCAGTCAGGGCATGCTCGAAGAATGTGAGGAGGCTGCCATCAAGCGCGTGCTGGCCTGGCAAATTGCTGAAGCGATGAAGGCGCAGGGCATCACAAAGACGGCCATGGCTTCACGCATGAAGACGGACCGCCGCCAGCTTGACCGTCTGCTCGATCCAAAGAACCCATCCGTCACACTGAGCACACTGCGGCGCGCTGCGGCGGCAGTGGGACGGACCTTGCGCGTAGAACTAGCGTGATTTGACCCCATGCCCCGCGCCCCCCACACTCTGCGCAGCCACCGCTGGTTTGGCGTTGATGACCTCAAGGCCTTTGGCCATCGCTCGCGCATGGTGCAGTCCGGATTTGCGCTGGAGGAATTTGTCGGCAAGCCGGTCATCGGCATTTTGAACACCTGGAGTGATCTCAACCCCTGCCACGCGCATTTCCGCCACCGGGCCGAGGATGTGAAGCGCGGGGTTTTGCAGGCAGGCGGCTTTCCGGTCGAACTGCCCGCCATTTCGCTCGGCGAGACGATGATGAAGCCTTCCACCATGCTGTACCGCAATCTTCTCGCCATGGAGACGGAGGAGCTGATCCGCTGCCATCCGCTTGACGGAGTCGTGCTGATGGGCGGCTGCGACAAGACCACGCCGGCTTTGCTGATGGGCGCAATCAGCGCCGACGTGCCCGCCATCTACATGCCCGCCGGGCCGATGCTGCGCGGCAATTACCGCGGCGGCATCCTGGGCAGCGGGTCTGATGTCTGGAAATTCTGGGACGAGAAGCGCGCGGGAAACATCAGCACCGCCGACTGGGCCGAGATGGAGCAGGGCATCGCCCGCTCCTACGGCGTGTGCATGACCATGGGCACCGCCGCCACGATGACCGGCCTTGCCGAGGTGCTGGGCATGACGCTGCCGGGCGCGTCGTCGATCCCCGCCGCCGACTCGGCGCATCCGCGCATGGCACGTGCCTGCGGGCAGCGCGCGGTGGAGATGGTGTGGGAGGACCTGAAGCCGTCTGACATTCTGACCTCAGCGTCGTTTGACAATGCGGTGACCGCGCTGATGGCGATGGGCGGCTCGACCAATGCGGTGATCCATCTCATCGCGCTGGCGCGCCGCGCCGGGGTTGACCTGACGCTGGACCGCATTGACGCGCTGGCGCGTGGCGCGAAGGTGATCGTAAACCTGCGGCCGTCGGGCAAGTATCTGATGGAGGATTTTTATTACGCGGGCGGCTTGCCGGCGTTCTTGACGCAGCTTGCGCCGAAGCTGGCGCTGGATGCGCTGACAGTGAATGGCCGCACGTTGCAAGCCAATATTGCGGAGGCAACGGTGCATCTGCCCGATGTCATTCGCTCACTCGACGCGCCGATTTCGCAGGCTGACGGCCTTGCGGTTTTGCGCGGCAATCTTGCGCCGGGCGGGGCGATCATGAAGCCCGCCGCCGCTGACCCGCGACTGACAAAGCACCGCGGCCCGGCCCTGGTGTTTGCCAGCTTCAATGACATGGCGCGCGAGGTGGAGCGCGATGATCTTGAGGTGACGCCCGACCATGTGCTGGTGCTGCAGAACGCCGGGCCGCAGGGCGGGCCGGGCATGCCGGAATGGGGCATGCTGCCGATCCCGAAAAGGCTGGTGAAACACGGCGTGCGCGACATGCTGCGCCTGTCCGACGCGCGCATGAGCGGCACCAGCTATGGGGCCTGCGTGCTGCACATCACGCCCGAGGCCTATATCGGCGGGCCGCTGGCGCTGGTACGCAATGGCGACATGATCGAGGTGGATGCGCAGGCGCGGCGGCTGCATCTGGATGTTTCAGATGCAGAGATGGCGGCGCGGGCGAAAAACTTCAAGCAGCCAGCGCCCCGCCTGCCGCGCGGTTATGGCGCGATGTTTGCGGCGCATATCCAGCAGGCCGACCTTGGCTGCGACTTTGATTTTCTGCAGCGCGGCGCGACACTGCCGGAGCCGGAGATACATTAACG
>JANLPP010000199.1:0-4807 GCA_031367295.1 Hyphomicrobiales bacterium
CCGACTTTGCCGCGCGATTGCCGTCCTTGCGTTCGACAGGAGACACCGCAGCGGGAGGCGCGGCGCGGTCCAAATCGCGGCGTTGCACGATTCAGGCAGGTCCGATGCGGATCACCGTGGTGTCGCAGCCGCTCAAAGTCCTCCATCGCCATCATTACACAACGGTGCTTGCGGTGTTCGGTGGTGATCACAGGTTCGCGCACCGCAACAGGTTTTACACTGCCCGGAATCTTGTCATGGCCCGCGCCTGGAAACCGGCGCACGATAAATTCCCGCTCCAGCCCACTATCAATTTGTTTTGCATATCATACCAACGGCCCCGGACCGCGACCGATTTGCCCAACTCTGCATCATTGCGAGCGCAGCAAAGCCATCCAGTGCACGCCACCTGAGCCTCATCAATTGTCGGCTGCGCTCGCAATGACGGCCAGGTGTGCAAACAGTCAGTTCCACGGGCTGCTGGTATCAGAGACAATACAATAGCAGCGCCCCTCAATTCTTCTCGCGCATCAGCCGCGATTTTTCCCGGTCCCAGTCGCGCTTTTTCTCGGTTTCGCGCTTGTCGTGCAATTGTTTGCCCTTGGCGAGCGCTATCTCAATTTTCGCCATGCCGCGCGCGTTAAAAAACACTTTCAGCGGAACGATGGTCATGCCGTCGCGCTCGACGCCATGCGCCAGCTTGACGATTTCCTTGAATTTCAGCAGCAGCTTGCGCGGGCGTTTTGGCTCGTGGTTGAAGCGGTTGGCCTGCACATATTCGGGGATGGTGGCGTTGATGAGAAATATCTCGCCCTTTTCCACAGAGGCGTAGCTTTCGGCGATGGTCGCCTTGCCGGTGCGCAGCGATTTGACTTCCGTGCCAGTCAGCATGATGCCGGCCTCGAACACCTCGCCGATTTCGTAATGGTAGCGGGCGCGGCGGTTGTCAGCGGCGACTTTAAAATTTGAAACAGGTTTTACCACGCGCTCAGGGCCTCACTAGTTCAACAGCCCGGCATGCATCATCGCCTTGCGGATGATGGCGCGGGTCGGCTCGGTCACCGGCAGCAGCGGCAGGCGTGTCTCGTCCTGCATCTTGCCCAGCACCGACAGCCCGTATTTTGCCCCCGCAAGACCCGGCTCGACAAACACCGCCGCGTGCAGCGGCGTCAACCGGTCCTGCAATTTGAGCGCGCTCGCGTAATCGCCCCTGAAACAGGCTTCCATCAGCGCGGCGCAGGCCTGCGGCGCAACATTCGACACCACCGAAATGCAGCCATGCGCCCCCGCCGCCATGCAGGACAGTGCCGTCATGTCCTCGCCCGACAGCTGGATGAACTCCGGCCCCATCGCCTCGCGCTGCAGCGACACGCGCGCCACATTGCCGGTGGCGTCCTTGACGCCCGCAATGTTCTTCAGCTCGAACAGCCGCTTCATTGTCTCGACGCTCATGTCCACCACCGAGCGCGGCGGAATGTTGTAGATAATGATGGGAATGCCGATGGCGTCATTGATTGCCTTGAAGTGGCGGTACATGCCCTCCTGCGTCGGCTTGTTGTAATAGGGCGTGACCACCAGCACGGCGTCAGCCCCGGCGCTCTCGGCATGCACCGCCAGCTCGATCGCCTCAGTGGTATTGTTGGACCCGGCCCCGGCGATGACCGGCACGCGGCCGCGCGCCTCGGCAATGCAGATTTCGACCACACGCTTGTGCTCGGCATGCGACAGGGTCGGGCTTTCGCCGGTGGTGCCGACCGGCACCAGCCCGTGCGACCCGCTGGCAATCTGCCAGTCCACCAGCGCGCGAAACGCCACCTCATCCACCGCGCCATCCTTGAAAGGCGTCACCAGTGCGGTCATCGACCCCTTGAAATTGCCCGCCTTTTTCATCTGCGACCCTTGCTTTGCCCGGTGCCCTAGAGCCGCCACATTCGGCGGTTGAACTCAGGCATTACACATAGCCCTTGCGGGCCTGCCAGAAAAGGGGGGTTGCGGCAAGTCTCTAGGGCAAGTCTCTGTGGCGAGTGCTTTAAACGGCCTTGGCGCAGCATTGCCTGTTTGTTAACGCTGCGAAGCGAAAATGCTGGAGCGGCGTCTGCCGCAGTAGAGGCGCACTGTGACACGCAGTCCTGGCTCATTCAGTCCTGGCCCATTCCTGATCGGCCTTGCGGGCATTGTCCCGCTATGGGCGCTGGCGCTGGCGATGGCACCGCCGGAGCCGCATGTTGCGCCCGCCCGCGAACGCGAGGCCTGGCAGGCGCAGGCCAAAGCCGTGGTAGCGCTGCCGCGCCCGGACAAGCCACTCGCGGCCAAACCCGCCAGCAGCAGGCCGGACGTGGCTTTCGGTTCGCTGAACAGCGCCAAACCCAGGCGCAATCCGCTGATGCCGCAATCAGGCTTTGCCGAGATCGAAATTCCGCGCTTTGAACCGCCAGCGCCGGTTGCCGCGACGATCGCCGCGCTGCCGGCAGCGCCTGTGCCGCCGGTTCCGCAGGCTGAAACCGCAGCGACGGCTGTGCCGCCACCGCTGGCTGAAACCGTAACGGCCACGCCTGCGCCGCCGCCGCAGGCTGAAACCTTGCCGGTGCCTGCCGCGGCGTCCACTGCGTTAGCCGCCCCTGCAATGGCGGCTGCTGCCATTGAAGCCCTTGCCGTTGAAGCTTCTGTGCCGCCGCCAGCTGAGGCCGCCTCATCCACAACTCTGCCTGCAATACCTGCCGCGCCGGCCGATGCGATGGTTGTCGCCTACGCGCCACAGGCGCTCGGCGGCACCGGCGATGCAGCCGTTTTTGCCCCGCGCATGCCCGCGCCGCCGCCAGACGCCGCGCCGGCACCCGCGGCAATACCGCCGCAAACCGCACCCGCAGCTGAGGCGCCGCTGCCCGATGCCACCGAGGAAATCATTGCCGCCGACACCACCGGCGTGCGCCCAGGCATAGCGCTTTATGGACGCGGCGATGTTGCCGCCGCTGACAGGCTTGCCCGGAACCTCACGGACCCTGTGGCCCGCGCGGCGCTCGAATATGTCGCGCTGCGCACGAATTTCCGCGTGCTGGGCTATGAGCGTGTCATGGCGTTCCGGGCTGCCAATCCGGGCTGGCCCGGCGCGGCCTGGCTGTCGCGGCGCGGTGAGGAATTGTTGTACAGCGGCAATGCGCCCGCCCCGAAAATCAAGGCGCATTTTGAGGGCCGCACGCCCGAGACGCCGCAGGGCAAACTGGCAGTTGCCCGCTTGCTGCTGGCAGGCGGCGAGCGGGCGAGGGCGGCGGAGCTGGTGCGCGAGGTCTGGCGGGGCGGCGACATGCCGGACTGGCTGGAGCGCAGCGTGCGCGACGGATTCCCGAATTTCCTCACCGAGGAAGACTTCAGATACCGCGCGTCCTATTACCTGTTCAAGGAAAACACGGCCTCCGGCCTGCGCCTCGCCGCGCTCGCCGGGCCGGACTATATGGCCGTGGCCAAAGCCCGGGCCGCGGTCATCAACGAGGACGGCGGCGCGGATGCGCTGTATCAGGCGGTGCCCCCTGCCCTGCGCGGCGACCCCGGCCTGATCTTCTCGCGCGTCCAGCATTTGCGCCGGGCCGAGCGGCTGCGCGAGGCCGCAGACATGCTGCTCGCCGCGCCACGTGATCCGGCGGTGCTGGTCAACGGGGACGAATGGTGGGTCGAGCGCCGCCTCGTTGCGCGTGAACTGCTTGACGCCAATGACGCCGCCGGCGCCTATCTCGTGGCGCAGGGCCACGGCGCGACGTCGAGCGGGTCAAAAGTCGAGGCGGAGTTTCACGCCGGCTGGATTGCCCTGCGTTTTCTCAATGATGCCAGCGTCGCGCGCCACCATTTTGCGCAAGCTGCCGCCGCAGCCGAAACGTCGATGTCATTGTCGCGCGCCCACTACTGGCTTGGCCGCGCGACGGAGGCTGCGGGCAATGCCAGCGAAGCCAATGACGCGTTCGAAAAAGCCGCCAGCTACGGCGCGAATTATTACGGCCAGCTGGCGCAGAACCGGCTTGGCCGCGCCAACCTGAGCCTGCGCGAACCAGCGCCCGCCGCCCAGGGCGATGCACGCGACATGTCCGTCCGGGTGATCGAAATGCTCTATGCGCTGGGCGAGAAGGCGCATGCCAACGCGCTCGCCTATGAGGCGGCGCAAAAGCTCACGGACGAGCCGCAGCTGGCCGCGCTGGCCACCGTCATCACACGCCAGAAAAATGCCCAGCTGCTGCTCGGCATTGGCAAGGTGGTGACACAGCGCGGGCTCGGGCCGGACGCCATGGCCTTCCCCACCTTTGGCGTGCCGGCCTATCAGCCGCTGGAAAATTCTGCGGAAAAAGCCATGGTCTATTCCATCGCCCGGCAGGAGAGCGCTTTCCAGACTGACGCGCAGTCGAAAGCCGGGGCCAAGGGCCTGATGCAGATGCTGGTCTCCACCGCCGCCCGCACCGCAGGCCACAAGGGCGTGCCTTTCGCGGCCGCCCGCCTGATCAGCGACCCCGCCTTCAACGCCCAGCTGGGCGCGGCGCACCTTGGCGAATTGCTGGAGGAGCAGGACGGTTCCTACATACTGACATTTGCCGCCTATAATGCGGGCGGCAAGCGTGTAAGCGAATGGATCGCCGCCTATGGCGACCCGCGCAAACCCGGCGTCGATCCGGTAGACTGGGTGGAACGCATCCCGATCACCGAAACCCGCAACTATGTGCAGCGCATTATCGAGAACATGCAGGTCTACCGCTACCGGCTGGGCGACCAGACGACGCTGCTGATCGACGCTGATTTGAGACGGACGCGGTAGTAATGGATCAATCCCGACATGACGCGCTGCTGGCGC
>JANLPP010000046.1:0-6676 GCA_031367295.1 Hyphomicrobiales bacterium
CCGCGAAATCGCCGACTTCCTCGACATCCTGCGCTCGCGCGTCCGCATTTTCGGAATAATCAAGTCCGAGCTTGCCGAAATCAAGGCAAATTTTGCCACGCCGCGCAAAACCCAGATCGGCGACAGCGACGCCGACCTTGAAGACGAGGACCTGATCCAGCGCGAGGATATGGTAGTGCTGGTCAGCCACGCCGGCTACATCAAGCGTGTGCCGCTTTCCACCTACCGGGCGCAACGGCGCGGCGGCAAGGGCCGCACCGGCATGGCCACCAAGGACGAGGATTTTGTCGCCCGGCTGTTCGTCGCCTCGACTCACCAGCCGATCCTGTATTTTTCCTCGCATGGCCAGGTCTACAAGGAGAAAGTCTGGCGCCTGCCGCTGGCGGCGCCGCAGGCGCGCGGCAAGGCGCTGGTCAACATGCTGCCGCTGGAGGCGGGCGAGCGCATCACCACCATCATGCCGCTGCCGGAGGACGAAGCGGCATGGGAAAATCTCGACGTCATGTTTGCCACAACGCGCGGCACGGTGCGGCGCAACAAGCTGTCGGATTTTGCCCAGGTCAACCGCGCCGGCAAAATCGCCATGAAGCTGGATGCGGGCGAGGGCATTGTCGATGTGCAGATTTGCAACGCGGACGACAACGTTCTGCTGACCACGGCCAACGGCCAGTGCATCCGCTTTGCGGTGGACGACGTGCGCGTCTTCAAAGGCCGCGATTCGATGGGGGTGCGCGGCGTCATGCTGGCCGAAGGCGATACAGTCATTTCGCTCGCCATTTTGCGCCATGTTGAGGCGACAAGCGACGAACGCGCCGCGTTTCTGAAGATGCGCCGGGCGCAGGCGGGCGAAGTGGCGGACGAGATGCCAGCCGAGGCCGACACTGACGAGGCCCCGATCGAGACAGCCGCTTTGTTGCCGGAGCGCTACAATGCGCTGGAGGGCGCCGAGCAGGTGATTCTCACTGTGTCTGTCAACGGCTATGGCAAACGCAGTTCGTCCTACGAATACCGCGTCACCGGGCGGGGCGGCAAGGGCATTGTCGCCATGGCGGTCAACGCCCGCAATGGCAAGCTGGTCGCCTCCTTCCCGGTCGAGGACCAGGATGGCGTCATGCTGGTGACGGACGGTGGCCAGTTGATCCGCTGTCCGGTGGCCGGCATCCGCATCGCCGGGCGCTCGACCCAGGGCGTCATCGTTTTCAACACGGCGGACGACGAACACGTCGTGGCGGTGGAGCGGATTTCAGAGGATGAGTCCGGCGGTGAGGCACCCGGCACCGAGCCCGCCGCAGAGGCGGAGGGCGCGCCATGAGCACGGACCGGACCGCTTTCTATCCTGGCAGCTTTGATCCGCTGACCAACGGACATCTTGCAGTGATCCGCGCCGCTTGCGCACTGTGTGACCGGCTGGTGATCGGCATCGGTCTGCATCCGGGCAAGGCCCCGATGTTTTCGTTTGAGGAACGTATGGCGTTGATCAAGGCTGAGGCCTCGGGGACAGCCAGGAAGCTGCGTTGCACGCTGGAGGTAACGCATTTCGACGATCTCGCCGTCAACGCGGCACAGCGGGCAGGGGCGGGCATACTTATCCGGGGCGTTCGTGATGGCACCGACCTTGACTATGAAATGCAGATGGCCGGCATGAACGCGGCCATGGCGTCGGCGGTGCACACGGTTTTTATCCCCGCTTCCATCGGTACACGCCACATCACCGCCACGCTTGTGCGTCAGATCGCCCTGATGGGCGGCAATGTCGCGGCCTTTGTCCCGCCGGGCGTGGCCGCAGCGCTGCTGGCAAAGCTGCCAGAGCGACAGTAGATTCCGGGGCATGTTCGCAACCTTCACCATTGCGGTTCAAGCCGCCTCTGCTTGGTCTGCTTCCCCGAATTAATCCCCCACGCCAATCTGGAGTTTAACCCATGCTGCGCCGCCGTGATTTTATTGTTGGCCTGCCACTTGCCACCGCAGGCGCGCTTGCCCTGACCGGCACCGCCCGCGCCGAAGGCGATGCCGACAACACCATTTTCCTCGATACCAAAGACGGCCGCATCACCATAAAACTGCGCCCCGACCTTGCGCCAAAGCATGTGGCGCAGATCAAGGCGCTGACCAAAAAGGGCTTTTATAACGGCATTGTTTTCCATCGCGTTATTGAGGGTTTTATGGCGCAGACGGGTGACCCCACGGGCACGGGCTCAGGCCACTCCGACCTGCCCGACCTCCCCGCCGAATTCACCCAGACACCCTTCAAGCGCGGCACACTGGGCATGGCGCGCTCGCAGTCGCCAAATTCCGCCAACTCGCAATTCTTCATCTGCTTTGCCGAATCGTCGTTCCTGAACGGCCAGTACACCGTGTTCGGCGAAGTGACGTCAGGTATGGAGATTGTCGACAAGATCAAGAAAGGCTCAAAAGCCGACAATGGCTCGGTGAGCGACCCGGACAAGATTGTGAAAATGTCGCTGGGGAAATAATGGTCTGGGTATTGGGGAACAGGAAGTCGGCAGTGGAGAACTGGCTTAACCCGCCAGCGCCACTTCAATATCCCGTCGCTGCGCCGCCGCCTCCAGCATCGGCAGAATGTCGCCGACCTTCTCCGCCACCAGATAGCGCAGCTCATAGCCGGGGCGCAAAAAACCCTGTTCGTTCATATGGGCGAATAGCGACAGCAGCGGTTTCCAGAAGCCGCCGATGTCGGCGATCAGCACCGGCTTGCCGTGGCGCTCCAGTTGCACCCAGGTCAGCTGCTCGGCGAGTTCCTCCAGCGTGCCGATGCCGCCGGGCAGGGTGACAAAAGCGTCGGCCTTGTCGAACATCAGCTGCTTGCGCTCATGCATGTTGGCGACAATGGTTTTGTCCTGCGCGCCTTCAAACAGCTTTTCTTTGTCGACCAGGAACTGCGGAATGATGCCGGAGACCTGCCCGCCGCCGGCTACTACCGCGCGCGCCACCTCGCCCATCAATCCGCCCTTGCCGCCGCCGTAAACCAGCCGCACGCCTGCCGCCGCCATGGCCGCACCCAGCGCCCGCGCGGTTTCGACAAAGCGCGGATCATGGCCGTCGGCGGAGCCGCAATAGACGCAGATGCTGCGGATATGTGTCATGCGTTCTCCAAAATCAAAGCCAGCCCAGCCGGTCCACCAGTGCGGCGAGCCACAGAAGCGCCGATCCGCAGATGGCGAACAGCACGGCGGCCGACCCCATATCCTTCACCGCCTTGATGGCGGGATGTATTTGCGGCGTGACATGGTCACAGAGTTTTTCAATGCAGGTGTTCAACAGCTCAATTGCCAGCACCATGAGGACACTGCCGATCAGCAACGCCCGCTTCCAGTTGTCCACCCCCGTCAGCACCGCCAGCGGCAACGCCACCAGCAGCACGACGAACTCTTGCCGCACGGCGCGCTCGCTCGCCAGCGCATGGCGCAGGCCCGCGCTGGAATTGCGCAACGCGCGCAGCAGCGCCTGCATTATTCCGCCGCGTGGACAGCGGCGGGGCGGCCTTGCGCCAGCCGCTCGGCCTTGAGCAGTTCGGCCACCAGAAACGCCACCTCGATCGCCTGCTCGGCATTGAGGCGCGGATCGCAGTAGGTATGGTAGCGGTCGTGCAGGTCGGCCTCGGAAATGGCGCGCGCGCCGCCGGTGCATTCGGTGACGTTTTTGCCGGTCATCTCCAGATGCACGCCGCCGGCATAGGTGCCCTCGGCCTGATGCACCGCAAAGAACGAGCGGATTTCGCCCATGATGCGGTCAAATGGCCGCGTTTTGTAACCGTTGGCCGCCTTGATGGTGTTGCCATGCATTGGGTCGCAGGACCACACGACTGTCCGCCCGGCTTTCTTGACCGCGCGCACCAGCGCGGGCAGGTGGGCATCCACCTTGTCATGGCCAAAGCGGCAGATCAGAGTCAGGCGGCCCGCCTCGTTTGCCGGGTTGAGGGTGTCGATCAGGCCCAGCAGCTCGTCCGGCTTGATGGTCGGGCCGCATTTGAGGCCAAGCGGGTTTTTGACGCCGCGGCAATATTCGATATGCGCGTGGTCCGGCTGGCGGGTGCGGTCACCGATCCAGATCATGTGGCCGGAGGTGGCGTAGTGGTCGCCGGTGGTTGAATCCACCCGCGTAAAAGCCTGCTCATAGCCAAGCAGCAGCGCCTCGTGTGACGTGTAGAATTCCGTCGCCCGCAGTTCGGGATGCGCCTCAGGGTCAAGCCCGATGGCGCGCATGAAACCGAGCGTTTCGGTGATGCGGTCAGCGACCTCCTGGTACTTGCCCGACGACGGGCTGTCCTTGACAAAACCCAGCATCCAGCGATGCGCGTTTTCCAGATTGGCGTAGCCGCCATTGGCGAAGGCGCGGATCAGGTTCAGTGTTGCCGCTGACTGGCGGTAGGCGTTGAGCTGGCGCTGCGGGTCCGGGATTCGGCTCGCCGCGTTGAACTCAATGTCATTGACAATGTCGCCGCGGTAGCTTGGCAGTTCGATACCGGCAATCGTCTCGTTATTGGCGGAGCGCGGCTTGGCGAATTGTCCGGCAATGCGGCCAACTTTTACAACCGGCGAGGCGGCCGCAAAGGTCAGCACCACCGCCATTTGCAAAAACACGCGGAAAAAATCGCGGATATTGTCAGCCGAATGTTCGGCAAAAGCCTCGGCGCAGTCGCCGCCCTGCAACAGGAATGCCTCACCAGCAGCAACCTTGGCAAGCTGGCGGGTCAGCTTGCGCGCCTCGCCAGCAAAAACCAGCGGCGGAAAACCGGCGAGCTGACGCTCGACATCGGCAAGCGCGCGGGCGTCAGGATAGTGCGGGTTTTGCTCGATAGGCTTCGCCCTCCAGCTGTCCGGGGTCCATTTGCCGAGGTGCGGCTTGGTCATTCGTCTCACTCCATGAGCCGCAATGGGCGGCCTGACACTGAACTTTCGGCGGCTTATACACGAGGGTTTTGAAACTGGCGATATGCAGGCGCAGCTTTTGGCCAACTGGCGTCAATCGAACCTGTCTTGCGCCAGCCGCATTAATCCACACTTCCCGCTGCGCGCTTGCAGAGTTCGGTTTTTCTATACCGCAGCCTCAAGGCGCAGGCGACAGCGCCCGCAGACTCAGCTAGCTTTGCGCCAATCCGCCACCATCAAACCCCCGGACCCCATGGGCCAGCTCTCCGCCATTGCCGCGCTTCTGACCTCGGTCTTCATGCTGATTGCGGGCAACAGCCTCGTCAACACGCTGATTGCGACGCGCGCCAAGCTGGAGGCTTTTCCGCAGCTGGCGCTCGGCCTGCTGGCGTCCGCTTATTTCGTCGGCATGCTGGCGGGCACGCTGGCGGCACCCGCGCTGGTGCGGCGGGCAGGGTTTGTGCGGGCGTTTACGGCGTCCGTGGCGGTGGCAATGGTGGTTACCATTGCCTGTCCGTTAGTGGTCTTTCCCAGCGCCTGGATTCTCCTGCGCGGCGTGCTGGGTTTTGCTTTTGCGGTGCTCTATGGCGTTATTGAAGCCTGGGTGCAAAGCCGGGCCACCAACAAGACGCGGGGCGGCGTCTATGGATTTTACCAGATCGTGCATTTTGCCGGGGCGACTGTTGGCCAGCAGCTGATCCAGATAGATTTCATCACCTCGTTCACGCTGTTTTCGGTTGCCTCCATCCTCACCGCGCTCGCCATCATTCCACTGGCGCTGACCCGCTCGGAGCCGCCGGGCACGCCGCGCTCGGTCCGCCTGCGCATTGGATGGCTGATTGGCGTTTCGCCGGTAGGTGCCACAACCGCGCTGGCGGTGGGCAGCGCCAATGGCGCATTGTGGTTTCTCGCGCCAATTTTTGCGCTCGGGCCGACCCAGTCGCCGCAGCGTGTCGCGGCTTTCATGACCGCCATTGTGCTTGGCTCGGCGGTTGGCGTGTTGCCCATCGGGCGGATATCCGACAAGTCGGACCGGCGTCTGGTGATCGTCGCCTGCGCCGCGATTGGCGCGGCGGTGGAGATCGCGCTGTGGCTTTATGCGACGCCGCCGGATTTTGCCCTGATTATTTTCGGCTTCATCCTCGGCTTTGTCACACTGCCGCTCTACATGCTGGCCGCCTCGCAGACCAATGACCGCAGCGGCCCCGAGCACGTCATCGAGGTGTCATCCGGCCTGCTGTTCCTCTACTGCTCCGGCGCGATTTTCTCGCCTTACCTCGCCAGCTGGCTGATGGGCCGCTTTGGCGATTCGACGCTGTTTGCGCAGAACGCCACAATCCATCTGGCGCTCGCCGCTTTCACCCTCTGGCGCATGTCGATCCGCGCCCCGCCCCCGGTCGCGACGCTGCGCGAGGATGAGGCGACGAAGCCTGCGACGGGGTTTCCTTAAACTTTGACCCGCCAGCGTCCAGTCAGCTGCCTCACGCGACAGCCACTGCCGCCCCCTCATGCCGCTCGCTCCGCGTGCGCATGGTCACCAGCTCCTCCGCAGCCGTCGGATGCACGGCCATGGTCGCGTCAAAATCGGCTTTGGTGGCGCCCATCTTGACCGCAATGCCCAGCAGCTGGGCCATCTCGCCGGCGTCATGGCCAAGAATGTGGACGCCGAGCACGCGGTCAGTGCTGCCATCGACGATGACTTTCATCACCGTTTTTTCCGCGCGGCCTGACAAGGTCGCTTTCATCGGGCGGAAGCTGGTTTTGTAAATATCGACGATGGCATGCGA
>JANLPP010000067.1:0-7803 GCA_031367295.1 Hyphomicrobiales bacterium
CGCGGATGCAGCCGGTAGCGGAAGCCCTGCGCATGCAGCGCCTTGCGCACCATGATTTCAATGCGCGTGTTTGTGGCGCGGATGCCCGCCATCATGCGGCTGCGCGTGGCGCTGTCGACGACGTCAGCCAATTGCCCTCCGCCGTGCAGGAGCGACTGTCACGGCCATTGGCCGCGCTCCGAACGCTGCCAGAATATGCGGCTCCATATGGCGGGCAACCGCCTCAACGGCAGGCACCGCGACAGAGTTGCCGAACTGCTTGTAGGCCTGCGTGTCAGAAACCGGAATTTTGAACCCGCTCTTACCGGGCGCGTCAAAACCCATGAGCCGGGCGCATTCGCGCGGCGTCAGGCGGCGCGGCGCGCGATTGCCCTGGCGGATGAGAATTTCAGAACCGTCCTTGTAGTAGCGGGCAGACAATGTGCGCGCCACATCGTCCGGGCCGAACAGGCCAAAACCAAAACCGTTGCCTGCAAGTCGGTGTTTCGCCGCGTAATCTTGCAGGTACGACCATAGATGATCTGATAGCGTGTACTTGTCTGACACAACGGCATTCTTGCCAGCGGTGTAGGCTTTCTCCTGCTTTTCGCTGCCGTCACCAGGATGCAGGATAGAACGCAGCTTCGGCCCTTTGAGCGTGTCGGGAAGCTTCAGCGATTCAAACGTGAAATCAGTTTGCTCTGCAAAGCCTGCAATGAAAATGCGCTCGCGATGCTGCGGCACAAATGACTTGGCGTCGATGACACGGCATTTGACGTGGTAGCCGAGCTGTTTTTCCAGAACGTCGAGAATAACTTTAAAAGTGCGGCCCTTGTCGTGGTTCACCAGGTTCTTCACATTCTCAAGCAGAAACGCCTTTGGCCGATGATGTCGGATCATCCTCTCCACCTCAAAAAACAGCGTCCCCTGCGTCTCGCAGGCAAAGCCGTGCGGGCGGTTCAACGCGTTTTTCTTTGACACGCCCGCAATAGAAAACGGCTGGCAGGGGAAGCCTGCCAGCAGCACGTCATGCGCGGGCACATCCACCGCATCCACCGCGCGGATGTCTCCAGCGATGTCATGGGCGTCACCCGGGAAATTCGCTCGGTAAGTCTGCTGGCTGTAGCGGTCCCATTCGCAGGTGAAAACGCATTGGCCACCGATGCTCTCAAAACCGCGCCGCAGCCCGCCAATGCCAGCGAACAGATCTATGAAGGTAAAGGCCGCGGGTTGCGCGCTGCTTGTCTTGACGCTGACGGGTTTCAGCGCATCCAAAAAATCAAGGACAACACGTCGCGGCTTGACTTGGCCACTCTCCCAGCGATAGGCCTCGCGCTCAGTATATCCAAGCCTTTCAGCCGCTTGAGAGATGGACAGGCCGGCCCGCTGCCGAAAAGCCGAAAATTCTGACAAACGCCCCTCCATGGTGCTTTTTTGACATCCTGTCAGATTCTCTCTCATAGAACAAGAGAAGAACGAGAACTTTAGAGTTTTCATTCAACGTTCCAAAATATGCGGATCAAGTGCGCCATCGTTGTGCGCGGCGAAACTAGCCCCTGCGGCACAACGCGCCACGTGCGCGCCACGCCCCATGGTTGCCGCAAATCCTTCAGTGCCAGGCGACTGTCTATCCCGCCCGGCATACTGGCTTAGCGATGCACGCTCCGCGCTCCGCGCCGATCCGCTATACTTTCGTTATCCCGATTTTCAATGAAGAGGCGGCGCTGCCGCTGTTGCTGGCGCGGATGGACCAGCTTCTGGACGGGCTCGACGGCGGGGCCGAGATCATGTGCATCGACGATGGCTCGTCTGACGCCAGCGCCAATCTGCTTGCCGCCCGCGCTGACGGCCAGCCGCCACCACCCAACATTTAAAAACTTCTACGAACCTCTCAAAACCAGCTTGACGTGAGACACGGCAGATTGCGTCGCCGCGCTGGCAAGGACGGCAAGGATGCCAAATCACAACGCGCCTATCCGCCGATCTCCGCCCGGCGCTTTGCCACATAGGCTTCAACCGCCTCGCGCACTGCCGGATCGAGCGGCGGTGCGACAAAGCTGTCGCGGGCTTTTTTCCATATGGCTGTCGCGCGCTGTGTCGCGTCCTTGCCGCCCGCGTCGCGCCAGTTTTCAAAATTGCTCCAGTCCGACAGCAGAGGCCGGTAAAACGCGTGCTCGTAGCGCGCCAGCGTGTGCGGCGAGCCGAAGAAATGCCCGCCTGGCGCAATGTCGCGGATGGCGTCAAGCGCGATGTCCTCATCGGTGAAATCCACCGGCTTCAAAATCTCCGCCCAGCCGCGCAACAGCTCGGCGTCAACGACAATCTTCTCCATCGAGGCGACCAGCCCGCCCTCGAGCCAGCCCGCCGCGTGGTTGATGAGATGGCTGTGGCTCATGATCGCCGCCCAGAGCGAGAAGGCGGTTTCGTAAGTCGATTGCGCGTCAACACAGGGCGAAGAATTGACCGCGCTGCTGCGGTACGGAATTTTCAGCGCCCGCGCGATCTGCGCGCCGCCCAGCGTGGCATTGACATATTCGGGCGTGCCAAAGGCGGGGGCACCGGATTTCATGTCAACGTTGCTGGTAAAACCGCCGAGCACGCAGGGCGCGCCGGGGGCGATAAGCTGCACCAGCGCGATGATGGCCAGTGCCTCAGCCGTCTGCTGCACGAGAGCGCCTGCCAGCGTGACAGGGGCCATCGCGCCCATCAGTGTGAAGGGTGTGATCACGACGCACTGGCCGTGGGCCGCCAGCAGCATAATGGTGTCAAGAATTTCTTCATCGACACGGCGCGGCGAGTTGACATTGGTGACGGTCATCAACGTCGGGCGCGTTTGGAGATCGTCGATGGAACAGCGGTGCTCGATGGCGCTCATCGCCAGCGCGTCGCGCGCCGCCACGCCGCCGACGCCGCGCGCCGCCCAGACGGCGTCGCTGTGAAAAATATGGGCGCGGTACATGTCGAGATGGCGCGTGGGCACGGGAATATCGACAGGCTCCACCACCACGCCACCCTGCCAGTGCAAAATGCCGAGCGCATGCGTGACCTTGAGAATATCCTCAAAGGCAGCAAGGTCGCCATAGCGCCGCCCGCGCTCAAGGTCGGCGATATTGGGGGCACCATTGACCGGGCCGAAATTGACCGTGTTGCCGCCAACATGCAGGTGGCGCGCGGGGTTGCGGGCATGCAGCACGAATGTTTCGGGCGCATGGGCAAGCGCGCCTTGCACGATGTCGCGGCCAAGCCGCACCATCTGCGTGTCGTCATCGACCAGCGCGCCGGCCTTGCGGTAGAGCGCCCGGGCGCTGGCGCTGCGGATTTCCATGCCGCCGGTTTCGAGCAGGGTGAAGCTGGCGCCGATCAGCCGCGCCACTTGCGCCGAGCTGAAAATCTCCAGCGGCGGCCAGCGGTTTTGCAGCCGCGGCAATTGGGCAAAACTTGCGCCCGTGTCCCGCGGCGCGAGGCTGCGGTCGCGGCGGCGGGGGCGGACGTTCTCGCTCACGCGCGCAGCCTTTCGCCATGCGGGTCGATCAGCGGCGCAAGTGTGACCCGCGCTGCGCATTCGCGTTCCAGAATGCCGATGCTGAAGACCTCACCCTCGCGCGCGAGTTCTGCCGGGACATAGCCCATGGCGATGCTGGCGCCGGCGCAATGGCCGTAGCCGCCGGAGGTGACATGCCCGACGGCCCTGCCGCCATGCAGGATGGATTCGTAGCCGGTCACATCGGCGTCATGGGCATCCACAACCATAGTCACGAATTTCTTCTTCGGCCCGCTGGCGCGCTCCGCCAGCGCGGCAGCGCGTCCGATGAAATCCGGTTTGCCGAAATCGACAAAGCGGTCGAGGCCGGTCTGTGCGGACGTGTAGTCAGGCCGGAAATCCTTGTTGAACGAGCCATAGCCCTTCTCAAGCCGCAGCGACGACAGCGCCCGCCCGCCGAAATGCGCGAGGCCGAACGCGTGCCCCGCCTCAACCAGATCATCATAGAGCCGCTCGCAATAATCCGGCGTCACCCAGATTTCATAGCCAAGCTCGCCGGTGAAGCCCGCACGGGTCAGCAGCGCGGGCGAAAAACCCACCGCAGTCTCCTTGACCGCAAACAGCTTGAACGCGGCACTGGAAATATCCGCACGCGTCAGCGGCTGCACAAGGTCGCGCGCGCGCGGACCGGCAATGGAAAAGCCGCACAGGGTCGAGCAGGCGCTGCGGACAAAGCAATCGGGTGGCGGCTTTTGCGAAGCGAACCAGCGCATGTGAAACTCTTCGGCAAAGCCCGAGCCGATCAGCAGCCAGCGGTCATGCGCGAGGCAGGCGAGCGACACATCGCCCATGATGCGCCCGGCCTCATTCAGCATCGGCGCAATCGCCATGCGGCCCGGCTTTGGCAGCTTGCAGGCCAGCACGCGGTCAAGCCAGCCGCGCGCGCCGGTGCCGGTGATTTCATACCTGGCGTAGTTGGAAGTCTCGTAAATGCCGACGCGCCCGCGCACCGCGCGGCACTCCGCCCCCACATGCGTAAAAGCTTCCGAGCGCCGGTAGGTTGGTGTCTCGCGCTGCTCCACGCCCGGCGGCGCAAACCACAGCGCATGCTCCAGAGCGAAATTCGTGCCGAACACCGCGCCCGCCGCCTTCAGCTTTTCGTAGACCGGCGTGCGCCGCGCGGGCCGCGCGGAGGTGAGTTCTTCATTAGGGAACGCAAGGCGAAAACGGCGGCGGTAGTTTTCAACCACCTTGGCTTGCGTATAGAGCGGCGTCGCAAAAGTCCCGAACCGCGCCGCGTCCATCGCCATGATGTCGGCACCCGGATCGCCCTGCGTCATCCACCGTGACAGCGCAAGCCCGATGCCGCCGCCCTGGCTGAAACCCGCCATCACCGCGCAGGCGAGCCAGTAATTCGGCAGGCCGCGCACCGGTCCCACCAGCGGATTGCCGTCCGGCGCGAAGGTGAAGGGGCCGTTGATGGCTTTCTTGATTCCGGCGCGCCCCACTGCCGGGAAGTGCTGAAAACCAACTTCAAGCTCGGGCGCGATGCGGTCAAAATTATCGGGCAGCAGCTGCATCGAAAAATCATCGGGCGTGTTGAGCGGTGCCCACGGCACGCAGTCTTTTTCATAAGTGCCCAGCAGCGCGCCGCGACCCTCCTGCCGCACATATATCTCGCCGGAGAAATCGGTGGTGTTGACGATTTCTTTTTCGAGATCTGCCAGTTCGGGAATAGCCTCGGTAACGATGTAATGATGCTCCATCGCCAGCACCGGCAGCTCCAGCCCCACCATGCGGCCAACCTCGCGCGCCCACAGCCCTGCGGCGTTGACGGCATGGTCGGCCTGCACCGTGCCCTTGTCGGTGACGACATCCCATGTGCCGTCAGGGCGCTGGTTCAGCGCCAGCACTTTTGTAAAGCGATGGATCTCCGCTCCAAGCAGCCGCGCCGACCTGGCGAAGGCTTGCGTGGTCGAGGCCGGATCGCAATGCCCGCCGTCGGCCCGCCATAGCGCGCCGGTAAAATATTTTTCCTCGATCAGCACATTCAGCGCCTTGGCCTCGGCGACGCTGATCATCCGCGTCTCCATATCGAGATTGCGCGCGCGGCTTTCCATCAGCCGCAGAAAATCCATCTCGCCGTCAGTGGCGGCGAGCATCAGGCCGCCGTTGCGGTGCAGCCCGCAGGACTGGCCGGAGAGTTTTTCCAGCTCAAGATAAAGATCAAACGTGTATTTCTGCAGACGCGAAACATTGGCGTCGCCGTTAAACGTATGCGTGCCGCCTGCCGCGTGCCATGTCGAACCGGAGGTCAGCTCGCTTTTTTCGATCAGCATGCAGTCGCTCCACCCCGCCCTGGCGAGGTGGTAGAGAACCGAACAGCCAACAATGCCGCCGCCGATGACGACAGCGCGGGCGTGGGGTTTCACTTTTGCTTTTCTGTGCGATTGCGGCTCACGTCATTGCTCTGGGCAAGCCAGTCTTCTGGCCAAACGACTCGCGCCTTCTTCCAAAAATCAGGCCCGAGAGGCGGACCGCGCGGCGCATCGGGCCGGGTCTTCGACAGACCGGCAGCGTCCATTTTCTCGAGTTGAGCAATTGTGTATCTGACGACTTTCGACATTGCCTACCTTAAAGCGCCCGCTCCGTTCACCGCTTATGCTTCCGCATTCTTTTTGCGATTTGTCAATTTTACCCTCTGCCCCGCCCGCCAATTCTACTAGCTGGCGCTGACCCCCACCGCGTCCCTCAAAAATCCGCCCAGATCATTCGTCACAAAATCCACACAGCCGCTCTGTCCGTCCGTTTTCTCCGCCGCCTCGCGGTGGTCCAGAACGCCGCGCGCCGCCACCACCAGCGTTGTGACCATGCCGCGCGCATGCGGCACAATCAGGTTGCGCTCGATGTCCTCAAACATCGCGGCGCTGGCGGGATCAACAGCGTGCTTGTCGAAGAAGCGGTCGAAGGCGGCCGCCTCGGGCTTGGGCACAAGATTGGCGGCGGCAATGTCGAAAATATCTTCGAACAGTTCATCTATCCCCAGCCGCTGCATGGTGCGCAGCGCGTGCTCGCGCGAGCCGTTGGTGAGGATGAGCTTGCGGCCCGGCAGCGCGCCAATCGCCAGCCCCAGCGGCGCGTTGGGCATGAGCGAGGAGCGGTCAATGTCATGCACGAATTTCAGGAAATCATCCGCGTCAATCGCATGCTCGTCCATCAGGCCTTTCAGCGTCGTGCCGTAGGTCAGGTAATAGTATTTTTGCAGCGCCCGCGCCGACAGGCCGTCGATGCCGTGCAGGTTGGCCAGATAGAGCGTGATGCGCTGGTCGATCTTGGGCCACAGGTCGCTGTCGGGCGGATAGAGCGTGTTGTCGAGGTCAAACACCCATGTGTTGACATGGGCAAAGCGCGCGCGCGTCAGCAGCTGATGGTCTGCGATGTTCATCCTTGCGCGCCGCCCGTATGCCGCGCTTTGTCTGCAACTGTCCTTGCGAGCGCAGCGAAGCAATCCAGAGCCGCGCGTGAGGCCACTGGATTGCTTCCCCCCGGGCTTCGACCCGGGGGTCGCAAAGACGGCGTGGAGTGCTTGGCTCTCATTTCGTGATCAGCGTTCCTGCGCCATGGTCGGTCAACAGCTCCACCAGCACCGCATGCGGAATTTTGCCGTCGAGAATGACGACGCCCTCGACGCCTTTTTCAATGGCGTAAATGCAGGTCTCGACTTTTGGAATCATGCCTCCCGTTATCGTGCCGTCAGCGATCAGGCTGCGGATCTGGTCAACTTTCAGTTCCTTGATCAGCTCCTTGTTCTTGTCGAGCACGCCGGGCACGTCGGTCAGCAGCAGCAGGCGCTTTGCGCCCAATGCCCCGGCAATCGCACCCGCAAACGTGTCGGCGTTGACATTATAAGTCTCGCCGTCCGCGCCCGCCGCCACTGGTGCCAGCACGGGGATCAGCTCGCGCCCGAGAATCTGTTCCAGCACGGTTGCATCCACTCTGGACGGCTCGCCGACAAAGCCAAGATCAACGTGCTTTTCGATATTGGACCCCGGGTCGCGCATCATCCGCGTCGCCTTGACGGCGGTGACCATGTTGCCGTCTTTGCCGCACAGGCCGATCGCCCGCCCGCCCTCGGCGTTGATATAGCCGACGATCTGCTTGTTGATCGACCCGGCCAGCACCATCTCGACAATCTCGACGGTCGCCTTGTCAGTGATGCGCAAGCCTTGCGCAAACTCGCTCTTGATGCCGAGTTTCGCCAGCATCGCGCCAATCTGCGGCCCGCCGCCATGCACGACCACCGGGTTGACGCCTGACTGCTCCAGCAGCACCATGTCCTTGGC
>JANLPP010000148.1:0-6333 GCA_031367295.1 Hyphomicrobiales bacterium
CTGCTGATCGGCGTCGATCCGCTGGACAGCGAATATATCTGGCAGTCGATGTACCGCCGCACGCTGCCATTTGGCCGCAAGGGCATCGGCATGACGGCGATCAGCGCCATTGATCTCGCCATCTGGGACGCCAAGGGCAAGATCCTGAAACAGCCCGTGTTCAAACTGCTGGGCGGCCGCACCAAGTCAAAGATTCCGGTCTACGCGAGCCGCCTCTACAGCCAGCCGCTTAACACGCTGTACGCCGAGGCCAAGGCCTATGCGGAGGCCGGATTCCCGGCGGTCAAGCTGCGCTTTGGCTGGGGGCCGAAAGACGGCTATGGCGGCATTGCCAAGAACGTTGATCTGGTGAAGACAGCGCGCGAGGCCATCGGGCCTGAGGTTGACCTGATGGCCGACTGTTACATGGGCTGGAATCTCGAATATGCCAAACGCATGCTGCGGGCGCTGGCACCGCATAATCTGCGCTGGGTCGAGGAGCCGGTCATCGCCGATGACCTGCACGCCTATGCCGAACTGCGGGCGCTCAACCTTGTTGCCATCTCCGGCGGCGAGCATGAATATTCCTTGCATGGATTCCGCCAGGCGCTGGACATCAAGGCGTTCGACATCGTCCAGTTTGACGTCAACCGCGTCGGCGGCATCACCGCCGCCAGGAAAATCGCGGACCTGTGCGAGGCGCATGACATCACCGTCATTCCACATGCCGGCCAGATGCATAATTATCACCTGACCATGTCGAGCTATGCCGCGCCGATTTCGGAATATTTCCCCAAGGTGCCGGTTGAAGTCGGCAACGAGCTGTTCTGGTATATTTTTGATGGCGAACCGGTGGCGCAAAACGGCTGCATCGATCTTGCTGACGACGTTCCGGGTTTTGGGCTGACGCTCAAGATACCAGAGCCGCATGAGTTCAAACTGACGCGCTGAGGAGGGTGCAGGTGCCGAATTTTCCGATCATCGACACGCACCTGCATCTCTGGGATCCAAAGCGGCTGGACTATGGCTGGATCAAGGGCAAGCCGCTGTTTGACAGGCCCTATCACATCGAGGATTACGTGCGGGACCTTGGCGATGTGCAGGTCGAGGCGATGGTCTTCCTCGAATGCTACGCCGACTTTACGCCGCAGCGCGGACAATACGTCGAAGAAGTGCAATTCGTCGAGGACGAGGCGCGGCGCGATCCGCGCCTGATGGCGATTGTGCCCATGGCGCCGCTTGAAAAGGGCAGCCGCGCCGAGCCAGTCCTCACCGAAATGGCGCTGAACCATCCTGCCGTCAAGGGCATCCGCCGCATTGTCGAGTTCGACGCCGATCCGCGCGCGCTGACCCTGAGCGAAAGCTTCATTGAGGGCGTCAACCTGCTCGAAAAGTTCGGGATGCATTTCGAGATCAATGTCAACTACACGCAGATGGATATTGTGCGCGAATTCGTGAAGCGAATCCCCAATGTGCCGATGATTCTCGACCATTGCGGCAAGCCCGGAATAGCCAGCGGCGCGATCGACCAGTACCGCAGCGATGTCAGGGAGCTGGCGCGGCATCCCAATCTGTGGATCAAGCTGTCCGACCTGCCGGTCGAGGCCAACCATGCGTCCTGGACCGAGGCCGATCTGCGGCCCTTTATCGACGCGACAATCGAGGCTTTTGGCATCGGTCGGACGATTTATGCCGGCGACTATCCCGTCTGCCTGCAAGCTGTGACGCTGCCGCGCTGGGTTGAGGTGCTGGACCGCGCGCTAGCGGGATTGCCGCAAAGCGATCTGCGCAAGTTTTACCGGGACAATGCCAACCGCTTTTACCGCCTGGGCCTGCCAGACCGCGAGACGCCGCTGTGACGAAACCCGCCGGCCAGCAGAGCGCGCAGGAAGCGGACGCGCAGAGCGCTCCCCCGACTTTTGCCGAACTGATTACCGCCGCCAATGCGCCTGCGGCAATGATGGATTTCGGCGGCGGGGCGCTGAAGCGGCGCTCGATCTCCGAGCAGGTCGCCGACCGCATCATGGGCATGATCAAGAGCGGCAACCTTAAAT
Organism: Hyphomicrobiales bacterium; assembly: GCA_031367295.1. Taxonomy (GTDB): domain Bacteria; phylum Pseudomonadota; class Alphaproteobacteria; order Rhizobiales; family Beijerinckiaceae; genus JANLPP01. The sequence goes on from JANLPP010000148.1 coordinate 2,034, forward strand.
CCGGCGACCGGCTGCCGACCGAACAGCAGATGGGCATCGCCTTTGGCATCAGCCGCCCGCCGCTGCGCGAGGCGCTGAAAGCGCTGACCCTGATGGGCCTGCTCGCCAGCCGTCAGGGCGGCCGCTACACCGTCACCGACCTGTCGCCAAGCCGGCTTGTGGCGCCCTTTAGCGTCATGCTGTCGGGGCCCGACTATGACGTGCAGGAGCATTTCGAGGCCCGTTCTGTCGTCGATACGGAACTGGTGCGGCTGTGCACGGGGCGGGCGACGCCGGAGCAGCGCCAGCGCATTCTGAAACTGGCCGTCGATGGCCGGGCGTTCCACCACAACCCCGTGGCGTTCCGCCTGCTCGACATCGAGTTTCACCAGGCGCTCAACACCGGCGCGCGCAACCGGCTGCTCTCGACGCTCGCGCAGGGGCTTTACGATATCGGCCTTGACGTGCGGCGCGAAGCCAGCGCGGTGCCCGGTGTCATCAAGACAAGTGTCGAACAGCATTGCGAGGTCGCCGAGGCGGTGATGGCGGTTGACGAGCGAGCCGCTGTCAACGCCTACCGCCGCCATCTTGAGCATGTGCGCGACACCACCATCCAGTCCATGGCCGCCGCCAGACTTCCAAAGTAGGTTCTCATGCCCGAACGCATCGCCTTCCGCATGACGCTCAATCCGGGTCAGGCCGCTGAATATGAACGGCGCCATGACGCGATTTTCCCTGAGCTGGCGCGCGCCTTGAAGGACGCGGGCGTTTCCGATTATTCGATCTGGCATGATCCGCAAACAAACCATCTGTTCGCGATCCTGACACGCAGCGATGATCACACGATGGAGCGGCTGCCCGATCTCGACATCGTCAGGCGCTGGTGGAAACACATGGCTGACATTATGCGGACCGACGCGGACAATGTGCCCGACCAGGTGCCGCTCAGCTGCGTGTTTTTCCAGCCATGAGCCGCGCGTTCACCATTGCGGACGTCCGCGTCTATGTGGTCGGCGCGCATGGCAGGGGCGGCGACTATTTTCAGCAGGACAAGGGCCACTGGGTCATCGACAGCCTGATCGCCAATCCCATGTCGGGCTACCCGCGCTACCGCGACAAGCGCTCAAGCTGGGGCATTGGCGTGCTTGGGTCGCTGGTGGTCGAGCTGGAGACTGCCGACGGCGTGACCGGCGTGGCGACCGGATTTGGCGGCATGCCCGCAGCCTGGCTGATCAAGCACCATTTCGCCCGCTTCCTGCTTGGCGAGGATGCGCGCAACGTCAATAAAATCTGGGACCAGCTCTACCGCGCCTCCATGCCCTATGGCCGCAAGGGCCTGCCGGTGATGGCCATCAGCGCGGTTGACCTGGCGCTGTGGGATTTGCTCGGCAAGGTGCGGCGGGAGCCGGTCTACAACCTGATCGGCGGCCTGTCGCGCGAGGAGATCACCTTCTACTGCACCGGCCCCGCGCCGGACGCCATCAAGGCGCTGGGTTTCTGGGGCGCCAAAGTGCCGCTGCCGCACAGCCACTTTGACGGCGAGGACGGCCTGCGCAAAAATGTCGCGTATCTGACCGCCCAGCGCGCGCTGGTGGGGCCGGGCTATCCGCTGATGGTCGACTGCTACATGGCGCTGACAGTGCCCTACGCCATCCGGCTGGCGGAGGCCTGCAAGCCGCTCGACATCCACTGGTGGGAGGAGGTGCTGTCGCCCGATGATGTCGAAGGATTCCGGCAGCTGCGGCAGGCGCATCCGACGCTCAAGTGGACCACCGGCGAGCATGAATACTCGCGCTTCGGTTTCCGGCGGCTGATCGAGGAGCGCACGCTCGATGTGTTGCAGCCCGATGTCATGTGGGTCGGCGGCCTGACCGAGCTGCTCAGGATCGCCGCGCATGCCTCGGCCTATGACATCCCGGTGGTGCCGCACGGCAGCGGGCCTTATTCCTACCATTTCATCGCCAGCCAGACCGGCGCGGCATTGTGCGAATATGTGGCCGCGAGTCCGGACGGGCGCTCGATCCGCCCGGTATTCGGCGGCCTGTTCACCGGCGAGGACGTGCCGGTCAACGGCAGGCTCAAGGTGTCGCATGCCCCCGGCTTTGGCATGGAGCTGGCCGACCGCAGCAGGCTGGAACCCGTGTAGCAGGCGCTGGCGCGCGCGGGCAGCCTGTGCAATGCCAGGCGCACAGGAAACACAGCCGGTGGAAAAATCATGCTCCGCGTTTTGCATACGGGCGACTGGCATATCGGGCAGACCTTGCGCGGCTATGCGCGCGAGCATGAGCACCGGGCGGTGTTGCAGAGCCTGTGCGCGATTGCGGCCGGGCGCGAGGTTGACGCGCTGATTGTCGCCGGGGATATCTTTGACAGCCAGAATCCATCGGGCGAGGCCCAGCAGCTGTTCTATGACACGCTGGCCCAGCTGAGCCGGGCGCGGCCAATGATGACCACCGTGATTGTTGCGGGCAACCACGACGCCGCCGGGCGGCTGGAGGCACCGCAGCCGCTGCTTGGCGCCTTCAACATCCATGTGGTGGGCAATGTGCGGCGGCGCAACGGGGCCATTGATGCGGCGCGCCATCTGGTGCCCCTGCGCGGCGCGGACGGCACGGTTGCCGCCCATGTGCTGGCGGTGTCCTATCCGACCGCAAGCTGCCTGCCGGTCCCGGCGCGGCTGGAGGATGATGCAGGCTCACCCGTCGTGCGGGCGGTGCGCAGCCTCTACAGCGAGCTGGCCGAGGCGCTGCGGCCGCAGTTTGCCGGCCTGCCGCTGATCGTGACCGGCCATCTGCATGTGGCCGGCGCAATTGAATCGGAGGGGGCGGAGCGGCGCATTCTGGTTGGCGGGCAGCATGCCGTGCCGCCCGAGGTTTTTCCGCCCGAGGCCGCCTATGTCGCGCTTGGCCATCTGCACAAGGCGCAGGCGGTGGGACGCGAGACAATCCGCTACAGCGGCTCGCTCATGCCGCTGTCGGCAACTGAATTGCCCTACGCGCATGGCGTGACGCTGGTGTCGTTCGACGGCGGCACGGTCACAACCGAGCATATTCCAGTGGCGCGGCCGGTGGCCTTCCTGCGCCTGCCCGCCGCTGGCGACATGCGTCTTGACCAGCTTGCCGCCAGCCTGAAAGCCTTGCAGCTGCCGGTCCAGCCGCCGCACACGCATCCCTTCATCCAGCTGCGGCTGGCGCGCGAGGGTTTGCCGCCGGGGTTCCGCGAGGAGGCGGACCGCATCGCCAGCACTTTTGCCGTGCGCATCGTTGATGTGCGCGTCACGGCGCTGCCCGACGCGCCCGCCGAGGCGGCGTCGCCGACCCTGATCCGCCTTGCCGAGCGCGATCCAGAAGACCTGTTCAGGCTCGCCTTCAAAAAGCAATTTGGCGCAGCGCCCGAGGCGGCCCATCTTGAGGTTTTCCACGTTGCGAGCACGGGGGCCTGAGCATGCGCATTCTGGCCATACGCGGCGCAAACCTCGCAAGTCTGGCAGCGCCTTTCGAGGTGGATTTGACCGCTGCGCCGCTGGCAGGCTCCGGCCTGTTTGCCATCACTGGCGAAACCGGCGCCGGAAAATCCACCATTCTCGACGCGCTGTGCCTCGCGCTTTATGGCGAGTATCCGCGCGTATCGGTTGGCGGCAGCGAGAAAGCCCCGGATCCCAGCGGCGAGCTGACCTCTGTCAAGGACGGGCGCGCCATTTTGCGGCGCGGCGCCGGCAGCGGCTATGCCGAGGCCGATTTCACCGGGCAGGACGGCATCGGCTACCGCGTGCGCTGGCAGGCCAACCGGGCGCGCGGCAGGGCCAATGGCAAATTGCAAACCGAAGAGCGGTCGCTGCATCGTCTCGACGACGGCAGCGCGGTAGCGGCTGGAAAAACCCAGGTGCGCGAGGCTGTCGAAAAACGCACAGACCTCACTTTCGAGCAGTTTCGCCGCACGGTGCTGCTGGCGCAAGGCGAGTTCGATACGTTTTTGCTGGCCAGCGAGGATGACCGCGCGCGGCTGCTGGAAAAAATAACCGGCACGGAAATCTATGCAGCAATTTCTGTGCGCGTGCATTTGGGCACTGACGCGCGGCGGCGCAGTCTCGAGATCGCCGAACAACGGCGCAAGGATATCGGCCTGCTTGAGGACGCCGCCCGGCAGGGTCTGGCAGATGAGCATCAGGAGATTCAGGCGGCGGCCGGCCTGAAGGCGGCCGAGCGCGATGTGGTTGCCGCGCAGCTTGAGCAACTTCGCCGCCTTGCGGAGGCCGAGGTCGCGCGCAATTTTGCAAAAACTGCCATGGATGACGCAGTTGCGGCCCATGCTGGCGGGGACG
>JANLPP010000202.1:0-10513 GCA_031367295.1 Hyphomicrobiales bacterium
TCCTCGATCCGCCCTATGGCAAAGACCTTGCGGGACTGGCGCTGGCCGGCCTGCGCGATGGCGGCTGGCTGGCGGCGGGCGCGCTGTGTGTCGTTGAGGAGGCAGGCGAGGCGCAGGTTGCCGCGCCCCCGGGTTTTGAGCAGGTTGACCGGCGTGACTATGGCGGCACGCAGTTGGTGATTTTGCGGTTTGGAGCTGATTTGCCTTCGGGGCCTCTATCGCCTAGCTGAAAACCCAATGGAAAGGCCGGGCGTCCACCCTCTCCCACAGGCAGAAGGTGGACACCCGTTATTTTTGAGCAGCAGTCGCGCATGCCCGATTGCCGGAGACGATATGACGCCATTGGGCACACCAACAGCAACAGCCCACGCCGCGCTGCTGGCCAGATACCGCGCCAGGCAGGCAACTGTCGGCGTCATCGGGCTTGGCTATGTCGGCCTGCCACTGTGCATCGCGGCCTGTGGCGCCGGCCTGAAGGTCATCGGCTTCGACATTGACGCGAAGAAGACGGATGCTCTGGCGCAGGGCCAAAGTTACATCAAGCATATCCCCGCCGCACTGACGCAGGCGCTGGCCGCCAGCGGGCGTTTTGCCGCCACCACGGATTTTGCGAGGCTGCGCGATGCCGACGCCATTCTCATCTGCGTGCCGACACCCCTGACGGCGCAGCACGCGCCGGACCTCTCTTATGTGCTGAACACCGGCCGCGCAATTCTCCCGCATCTGCGGCAGGGCCATCTGGTGGTGCTGGAGTCGACCACCTATCCGGGCACCACGCGCGACGAGCTGCGCCCGATTCTTGAAGCGGGCGGCCTCAAGTCGGGCGTCGATTTCTACCTCGCTTTCTCGCCCGAGCGCGAAGACCCCGGCAACCCGGATTTTTCCGCCTCGCGGATTCCCAAGGTTGTTGGCGGCGAGGGCGCGGAGGCGCTGGCGCTGGCCGACGCGCTTTATTCCTCGTTTGTGGTGAAGACGGTTCCGGTGTCGTCCAGCGCCACGGCGGAAGCGGTGAAACTCACCGAAAATATTTTCCGCGCCGTCAATATCGCGCTGATCAATGAGCTGAAAGTGATTTACAGCGCCATGGGCATCGACATCTGGGAGGTGATCGAGGCGGCCAAAACCAAACCCTTCGGCTTCATGCCGTTCTATCCCGGCCCCGGCCTTGGCGGCCACTGCATTCCGATTGACCCGTTTTACCTGACCTGGAAAGCCCGCGAGTTTGAGCTGTCCACCCGCTTCATCGAGCTCGCTGGCGAAATCAATGTCGGCATGCCGGCCTATGTCGTGGGCAAGCTTGCCGAGGCGCTGGACCGCGAGCAGAGGAAGGGACTGAACGGCGCGCGTATTCTGATCATCGGCCTCGCCTATAAAAAGAACATTGATGACACGCGCGAAAGCCCGGCGCTGAAGCTGATCACGCTGATCGAGAAGCGCGGGGCGAGCGTCGACTATTACGATCCGCACATCCCCGTGCTGCCGCCGACGCGCGAGCATGGCGCGATCGCCGGGCGGCCCTGCGCTGTCTTTACCGCTGACACACTGGCAGGCTATGACGCCGTGGTGATCGCCACCGATCATGACGATGTGGACTACCGCATGCTGACCGAAAATGCCCGGCTGATCATCGACACGCGCAATGCCTGCCGCAGCAGAGGGTTTGACGGCCCGCATGTGGTGGCGGCCTGATGCGTTTTCTCGTCACCGGCACAGCGGGATTCATCGGCTTCCATGTGGCGAGGCGGCTGCTCGATGAGGGCCATGAGGTTACTGGCATAGACGGGTTCACGCCCTACTATGACGTGGCGCTGAAACGTGCCCGGCACGCCATCTTGCAGCAGCGCAACGGTTTTAGCGCGCATGAGCTGATGCTGGAGGATATGGCGGCGCTGGAGCGCGTGTGGGCGGACAACGCCATCGACATCATCATCCATCTGGCGGCGCAGGCGGGCGTGCGCTACAGCCTCGAAAATCCGCGCGCCTATGTTGACGCCAATCTGGTTGGCACGTTCAACGTGCTGGAACTGGCGCGCCAGCGTCCGGTGCGGCATTTCATGCTTGCCTCGACCAGCTCGGTCTATGGCGCCAATACCAGGATGCCGTTTCACGAGACGGACAGGGCGGACCATCCGGTGACGCTCTATGCGGCGACCAAGAAAGCGACAGAGCTGATGGCGCATGCCCATGCGCATAACTGGAATATTCCCACAACCGCTTTCCGTTTTTTCACGGTTTACGGGCCGTGGGGCAGGCCGGACATGGCCTATTTCAAATTCGTCAAGAGCATCATCGAGGGCACCCCCATCGACATTTACAATCATGGCGATATGGAGCGTGATTTCACCTATGTTGATGACCTGGTTGAAGGCATTATCCGGCTGATATCCTGTGTGCCGGTGCGCCCGCCCGCGCCTGAAATGGTTGAGGCGGGCGATTCGCTGTCGCCGGTAGCGCCCTTCCGCGCTGTCAATATTGGCCGGGGCGCGCCCACCAGCCTGCTGGATTTCATTGCTGAGATCGAAAACTGTCTCGGCAAGACGGCGCTGCGCAATTATCTGCCCATGCAGCAAGGCGACGTGCCTGGCACATTTGCTGACACGGCGCTGCTGAAAAAGCTCACTGGCTTTGCGCCGCAGGTGCGCGTGCCCGAGGGCGTGCGGGCCTTTGTGGAATGGTATCGCGGGTATTGCGGGGCGTGAAGCAAAGCCAGTTGAACGGGCAGGATCTGTCCCCTCTCCCGTTTACGGGAGAGGGCTAGGGTGAGGGTGGTCGGGCCGTGTTGTCTTACAGATATTGCGTGGCCCAACCACCCTCATCCGGTGCCAAAGTCCGTCCGCAAGGACGGGCGTCCCTTTGGGCCGCCCTATGGCGCCACCTTGTAACATCGGTATCTGCTTCTCCCGCCTTGCGGGAGAAGGGATCACCCCCGCTTCCTTGACCTTGTCCGCGCGCAATGCCACGCACGCGGCCATGTCTCTCGACGCCATAGACAGCCTGCCGCCAGAGGCCATTCTGGGTGTCGCCTCCGCAGGCATGCTGGCGCTGGCGCATCTGCCGCTGTTTTTCGGAGCGCGGCGCATTGTGGCCGCGCCGCGCTTGTTTGGCGCGGCGCCGCCGGTGTCTGCCTGGCTCGGCTGGGGGGCGCGCCGCTCGGGGCTTGACGCGCGCCGCCGCGCGCAGGCGCAGGGCCTGCCGTTTGCCGTGCTGGAGGACGGTTTTATCCGTTCTGTCGGTCTTGGAAAAACCGGCGCGCCGCCGGTCTCGCTCGTCGCTGACGACATCGGGATTTATTACGACGCGGCGCGCGAAAGCCGCCTTGAACGGCTGATTGCGGAGGCGGCGGCCCGGCCCTCGCCAGCCGCCGCAGCAGGGCTGGCGTGCTGGCGCGGCGAGCGCCTGACCAAGTATAATATCGGCGCGGAGCATGCGCCCGATGCGCTGGCGGGAAAGATCCTTCTCGTTGATCAGGTGCGCGGCGACGCCTCGGTCGCTGGCGCTGGCGCGGATGCTGCCAGTTTTGAGCGGCTGGTTGCCCGGGCCCTCGCCGCGCATAATGCCGCTCGCCTCGCGGTCCTCACGCATCCTGACGTGCGGGCGGGCAAAGCGCGCGGCTATCTGTCCGAAATTGCGGCGCGCCATGGTGTTATGGTCATCGCGCAAAGCGTGTCGCCGCAGGCGGTGCTGGACGCCGCCGCAGAGGTGTGGACCGTGTCGAGCGGGCTGGGCTTTGAGGCGATTTTGCGCGGCGTGCCGGTGACGGCATTCGGGCTGCCGTTTTACGCCGGCTGGGGACTTTCCAGCGATATGGCGGAAGGCCCGCTGGCCGCTGCCGCCCATGCCCGTCGCAGCGCGCGGCCTTGCGCCGAAGCGCTGTTTGACGCCGCCTTCCTGCGCTATGCCCGCTACGCCGATCCGGTGACGCAGCGCCCGCTGGATTTTTTCGGCGCGGCGGACAGGATTGTTGACTGGCGCGCGCGCGACCAGGCGCGCGGCGCGGCTGTGACACATGCTTTCGGTTTTTCGCCGTGGAAGCGGCGGGCGGCAAAACTGTTTCTGGGAGGGGCGCAAGCGCCTGTGCAGTTCCACCGCAAGGCCAGCCCCGCCCGTCTGCGCGCTGTCAGCGCCGCGCCTCCCGCCCGCGCGGCGGTTTGGGGTATGGCGGAAAAGCCGGGCTTTGCTGAGGCCCTGCAGGCGCGAGGCGGCACCCTGATCCGTGTGGAAGACGGGTTTCTGCGCTCCGTCGGCCTCGGCTCCGACCTGCTGGCCCCCGGCTCGCTGGTGCTCGACGATCTCGGCCTTTACTACGACGCCCGGCAGGAGAGCCGCCTTGAGCGCATTCTGGCAACCGATCTCTTTGAACCGGAATTGACCGCGCGCGCCGCCGCGCTGCGCCAGCGGCTGGTGGCGCAGGCGGTGACGAAATACAATCTGGCCGCCGCCGCCACTGACCTGCGCGGCGCGGCAGGGGGGCGACGGGTGCTGCTGGTGGTGGAGCAGGTGCCGGGCGACGCCTCGCTGCGTTATGGCGGCGGCGATCCTGCCGATGGCCCTGCGCTGCTGCAAGCCGTGCGGGCTGAAAATGCCGACGCTTTTGTCGTCTACAAAGAACATCCCGATCTCGTGGCGGGCAACCGGCGCGGCCGCTCCGCGCCCGCCGCGCTGGCGCGGCACGCCGACCTCGTGCTGTCGCGTGGCGACATGGCCGGGCTGTTCGCGCAGATTGACGGCATGCATGTGCTGTCCTCGCTCGCCGGTTTTGAAGCTTTGCTGCGCGGCGTGCCGGTGACTGTGTGGGGACGGCCATTCTATGCGGGCTGGGGGCTGACGCTCGACCGGCTGTCCATTGCCCGCCGCACGCGCCGCCTGACAGTGGACGAGCTTGTGGCGGGCGCGCTGATTGTCTATCCGCTTTATGGCGACCCGCTGACGCATGTGCCGTGCAGCGTCGAGGATTTTCTGGAGGCGCTGGCGCAGCTGCGCGCGCGCGGCCCGGCCAGCCCGGCTGGCGGCTTTGCCGGACAGGCGCGGCGGCTGCGCCGCTGGCTGGGCGCGGCAGCGCGCATGACGCGCGGCGGCTGAGCTTGACGCTGGCCGGGCCGATGTGATTCACGACGCACATGAAATCAGCAGCCGTCCGCGCCGCCGCTCTGGCCATCAGCCTTGCCTTTGTTGCCGTTGGCCCGCTCCGGGCTGAAGTCGCGCCCGCGCCGCAGGCCTGCTTTTCCCCAGCCGAACTTGCCGGCAAGCCACAGGAAAAGCCGCCCCTGCATGGCGCGCCGGGCAGCAGCGTCAAACAGCCTGCGGCGCAGACAGCGCGCCCGCCGGCCACAGCCCTGGCCGGCTCCATCCGCCGCGTCGACCTGCCGCCCGGCGAAAAGTTCATTGCGCTGACGTTCGACCTCTGCGAGGCGGGCGGCGAGGTGGCGGGTTATGATGGCGCGCTGGTTGATACATTGCGCGCCAATGGCGTGCGCGCCACGTTTTTTGCGGGCGGCAAGTGGCTGGTCACGCATGCGCCGCGCGCGGGCCAGCTCCTGGCCGATCCGCTGTTTGAGATGGGCAACCACACCTGGACGCACTGGAACCTTGGCGTTGCGTCGGGCGCCGGCATGCGGGCGCAGGTTGATGCGGCGGATGCGGCCTTTGCCGCAACGCGCGCGAGTCTCGCCAAAGCCTGCCCGGCTGCCCGCCCGCCGGGGCAGATGGGCCTGTTCCGCTTTCCCTATGGCTCCTGCTCGCCTGAATCGCTGGGTTACGTCAACCAGCGCGGCTATCGCGCCATCCAGTGGGATGTCGACTCGGGCGACCCCTGGCTGCCGATGAGCGGCGGGCGCATGGCCAAAAGCCTGCTTGCCGCGATCAGGCCCGGCTCAATCGTGCTGATGCATGCCAACGGGCGCGGTTTTCATACGGCGGAGGCTTTGACGCGGATCATCCCGGAGCTGCGGGCACGCGGCTTTGGTTTTCTGACTGTCTCGGAGCTTCTGGCGCGCGGCACGCCGGTTGTTGCCGCCACCTGCTATGGCGAAAAACCCGGCGACACCGCAGTCTATGATCAGCGCTGGCGCGCGCTGATGCGCCATGCCACACCATAGCGCTGCGTCGGTATCACAAATACTATCCTTTTGAATCAATGGAATCTGAAATTTTATTACGTGAATCCGGCGTGAATGGTTAAGATGTTATGAATAAAAGTCTTTGGTCCGTGACCATTCGCGGCTATTGAAAGGCACGTTAGATGCGTATCGCGTGATCAGCAACCCGGTCGACACAGGAGACATCCTTATGGCCGTTGCCCTCAAGTTTGACATGCTTGCGCTGTTGGCCGCCGTCGCTTTCGTCGGGGCTATTGTGTTTGGCGCTATCTGAACTGCTGCGTGCCTGCGCTGATCGCCTGAGTTTTGGCTCTGCGGTCAGTGCACCAGAGAAAAGTTTCTGGAATGCGCCGGTCGTGCCCGGCGCATTTTCTTTGCGGTGCTGCTGGCGCGCCGGGCGCTTCTGCGCCGGCGGAAACCTTGCCTGCCGATACACCTGGCAATAGATCCGGCTTGCAAAATCCGGCTTGCAAAATCCGGCGCTGTGCCGAAAGACGGCGCGATGACTGCCCTCGCCCCGCTTTCCCGCCTGCGCCTCGCGCTTTACCAGCCGGATATTCCGCAAAACGCCGGCACGATGCTGCGTGCCTGCGCCTGCCTCGGCGTGTCGGCGGCGATCATCGAGCCGGCGGGTTTTCCGGTGTCTGACCGGCACTTCCGCCGCTCGGGCATGGACTATCTCGACGCGCTGGCGATTGACCGGCATGTGTCGTGGGCGGCTTTCGAGGCCTGGCGCTCTGCGGCGCAGGTCAGCCATGGCGGGCACCGGCTGGTGCTGCTGACCACCCGGTCTGCGGTTGATTACGCTCAATTCAGTTTTGCGCCGGATGACATCATAATGACCGGACGCGAATCGGCGGGTGTGCCGGATCATGTGCACGCGGCGGCGCAGGCACGCATCGTCATTCCCATGCGGCCGACCATGCGCTCGCTGAACGTCGCGGTTGCGGCGGCCATGGTTTTGGGCGAGGCTTTGCGCCAGCTGCGCTCCAGCGCAGCAAAGCGGGAAGCCGGGCAATGACGCTGCGGCCAGCACACATGGAAGCACACGTGCCAGGCACTGAAATTGAGCGGCGCAAGGCGCAGGCGCGCAGCTGGTTCGAGACGCTGCAAGGCAGGCTGATTGCCGCCTTTGAGGCGCTTGAGCGCGACGCGGCCGGCCCGTTTGCATCCCGCGCGCCGGCCGCCCCCGGTGTTTTCGCCCGCAAATCCTGGAGCCGCAGCGACCACAGCGGCGCGCCCGGCGGCGGCGGCGCGATGGCCATGCTGCATGGCCGGGTGTTTGAGAAAGCCGGCATCCACGCCTCGACCGTGTTCGGCACATTCGCGCCGGAATTCGCCAAGCAGATTCCGGGCGCGGATGAAGACCCGCGCTTCTGGGCCTCGGGCATTTCGCTGATCGCGCATCCATGGAACCCCCATGTGCCCGCCGTGCACATGAACACCCGCTTTGTCGTCACCTCGCGCGCCTGGTTTGGCGGCGGGGCGGACCTGACGCCGGTGCTCGACCGCCGCCGCACCCAGGACGACCCGGACACAATCGCCTTCCACGCCGCCATGCAGGGGGCTTGCGAGGCGCACGCCGGGGTGGCCGACTATCCGCGCTACAAAGCCTGGTGCGAGGAGTATTTTCACCTGAAACACCGTAACGAGCCGCGCGGCACTGGCGGCATTTTCTTTGATTACCTCGACAGCGCGGCAAAGCCTGCGCCGGGCGCGGCTGGACCAGGCTGGGAGGCGGACCTCGCCTTCACCAGCGCGGTGGGCGCGGCGTTTCTGGACGTCTATCCGCGTCTCGTGCGCCATAATTTCGCGACACACTGGACCGATGCGGACCGCGAGGAGCAGCTGATCCGGCGTGGCCGCTATGTCGAGTTCAACCTGCTGTATGACCGGGGCACAATTTTCGGGCTGAAAACCGGCGGCAACGTCGAGTCGATACTGTCGTCGCTGCCGCCGGAGGTGAAGTGGCCGTGAGGTGCAAACGCAAGGGACGCAACTTGTTGGTAACCAGGGACAAGCACGCTGTCAGGGGAGACGCTCGACGACTTCAACGTCCCATTCAATAAATGCCCGGCTGTTTTTACCGCGGTAAAGCCATTTCGAGACCATTTTGAACTGGTCGTGGCCGACAAAATCCTTCCGCGGACGATAAGCCCATTCATAGACTGACGCGGACGCGACCTGCCCGTTTTTTGGCCGGACGGGAAAATCATATCCCAACTGGCCTTCGCCACCCCATGTGGTTTGTGTACAAATGGTATTTTTCACAACAACTATTTTTGCAGAAATAGTCTGTCCATCATCATATCGAGTATGAATGTATGCGCATTTTGAAAATGAATTAGTAGAATAAATTGAAGAAATAAAAACAATGAGGAGTAATCTGTAAATACGATATCTTAAAGTCATTTTTTCCTCCATTTGTGTTTGAAGTAAATGAAAGTACAATTTGCCGCAAAATTGAGAAGTTCCAGGCACCGCGCGCGCGACAAAAAACCAAGTATTACCCGTTGTAGAGAATGTTATTCTCACATGGTGAGTATACCACACTATTGCGTTTTCCAAACATGAATTTTGGCAGCAAAAAGTTCTGGCCTGGCACAAAGCCTCCAGCAGTGCATCGACGGACAATCAATTTCGGTGGTGGCAATGAAATGCCGCATTTCATTGACTTTTAACACCGCTTCCAGCATGCACTGGCCTCTGAACGCCGCCTGCAAGCGCGGCGGCCGGCACTGAGGAACGTTTATGTATGCTGCTGCCTTTGGCCGGTTGACGATCGTGTCCGCTCTTGGCTTTGCTACTCTCGGCCTCGCCGCGCTTTGTGCCGCCTCGCCCGCCTTTGCCGAAGGCTCGGTCTGGGCTGAGCTGAAGCCGCTGATCTATCAGGACAGGGTGCTGAATGATGGCCGGGGGCTGGTCCAGTTTCAGGCCCCCATCCGCGCCGAGGACCAGCGGCACATGGAAGTTTCGGCGCAGGCCGCTTTCAAGGATGGCCGCAAGGTCAAGAGCCTGACGTTCATCATTGACGAGAACCCCGCGCCAGTCTCGGCCCGCTTCCGGTTTGGCGCGGAAGGCCGCGACAAGGTTGATCTAGGGCTGACGCTGCGGCTCGACGGCCCGTCCGAAATGCATGTTGTGGCGGAGGCCAGCGACGGCCAGCTTTATGTGGTGGCGCAGCTGATCAAGGCCTCGGGCGCTGGCGTGTGCGCGGCAACGCCGATGGGCGACCAGCAGGAAGCGCTGGCCAGCCTTGGCACCATGACGCTGACCGACATCACCGAAAAGGCAAGCGGCAATGCCAATGCCACACAGCTGAAGCGCAGGGCGCGCCTCGACATCCGCCACCCGAGCAATTCCGGCCTGCAGAGGAACCAGATCACGCTGCTCTATCTGCCGATGCGCGCGGTGAGCGCGGTCGAGGTGAAGGAAGGCAGCGAGCCGCTGTTCCAGATGGAAGGGTCCATTTCGCTGAGCGAGGACCCGCGCATCGACTTTTCCTACCAGCTCAATGGCGCAAGCCATCTCAAGGCGCATATGGAAGACACCAGCGGCGCGGCGTTTGACAAGGAATTTGCGATCGAGCCGAGCAGCTGAGGGCAATCAAGCGCTGTCATTCCGGGGCGGCGGAGCCGAACCCGGAACCGGGGAGCAGCCGCCAGGCATTGCACTCTGCGGCTCTGGTTCCCGGGTTCCGCTTCGCGGTCCCGGGATGACATTGGCGCAGGCCCGCCGCATCATCCCCCGTTGGCCTTGCGCACATAATCCGACAGCATCGGCACGAACTCTTCGGCCATGCCGGCGTTCACCGCGCCGGCAAAGCTGTTCTTGACTGCCGCGCCGACAAGATTGGCGACGCCTGCGTCATTGGCCATGGCCTCGATATAGCGCGCGTCTTTCAGTGCATTGGCCAGCGTGAATTTATGCGCGTTGCGGTCGCGCTTCAGCACATAGGTGAAAAACGTCTGGTAAAAGCCGCAGTCCATCCGCCCGCCGCGCACCACACTGTCAAACAGCTCGGCGCTGATGCCGGATTTTGCTCCCATCGCCAGCGCCTCGGAATAGATCGCGGCATAGCCCATGGAAATGAAATTGTTCAGCAGTTTCATCTTGTGGCCAAAGCCGGGCGGCCCCAGATGCACCACCTTGGCGGCAAAGCAGGCGATGACCGGCTTGATGGCCTCAAAAACCTCGGGTGCGGCGCCGACCATCGCGCTAAGCGTTCCGTCCGCCGCATTGGTCGGCGTGCCACCCAGCGGCGCGTCGGCAAAGGCAATGCCCAGCGGCTCCAGCTCCGCCGCCAGCGCGGCGGTGGACACCGGGTTGGCAGTGGTGCAGTCGACAATGATGAGGCCCCTGCGCCCGCCCGCCTTCAGCCCCGCTGCGCCACGCACAATGTCTTCCACCTGCGGCGA
>JANLPP010000221.1:0-2877 GCA_031367295.1 Hyphomicrobiales bacterium
TGGAGCCTGCCGCGATCGAGGCGGCTGGGGCATAGCGAGCCTGCTGCCCCGCCAAACCAGAACCGGCCCGGTTCACCCCCCGTGCATCCGCGCACAGCAGCCTTTTGCGCGCTCCCCTAGTGTCCAGTTCATCGGCGGAGACAAACCCCGCCGCCCTCACAAAGGCGCACCATCCCGGACGCCGGACACACGGAAACAGGAGCTTACAATGACCACTTTCTTCAAAAAAACCCTCGCCGCCACCCTGACTGCCGCAGTTCTGGCTGGCTCACTCGCAGCAACCCCGGTCTCCGCCAGGAACGGCCAGAACGCCGCGTTCTTCGGCGGCCTCGTCGGCGGCCTTGCGGTCGGCGCACTGGCTGGCGGGTTTGGCGGCGGGTATGGCCATGGCTATGGCTACGGCGGCGGCTATTACAACACCGGCTACAGCGACTGCTACATCGACAGCCAGCCCCGCTACAACCACTGGGGCGACGTCATCGGCTACCGCCGGGTGCGCGTCTGCAACTGACCAGCTCTTATGCCCGCTGACAAAGCCCTGCCGAAAGGCGGGGCATTTTTTGCCGGTCACCCGCTGTTGCGCAGCCCGGCCGAAATCCCGTTGATGGTCAGCTGGATGCCGCGCAGCACCTGCTCGTCCAGTGGTCCCGCGCGGTGCGCTTTCAACAGTTCCAGCTGCACATGGTTGAGCGGGTCAAGGTAGGGAAAACGGTTGCGTATCGAACGCTCCAGCAGCGGATTGCCCTGCAACAGGCGCTCATGCCCCATGATGGCGAGCAGCGCCGCGATTGAATCATGGTATTCAGCACGGATTCGCGTAAAAATCCGGGTCCGAAGCTCAACATCCGGCACCAGCTCGGCATAGCGCGAGGCAATCGCAATGCTGCTTTTGGCCAGCACCATGTCCATGTTGGACAGCAATGTGCGGAAAAACGGCCAGTTGCGATTCATGTCCTGCAACAGCTGTAACCCATCCTGCGGACGGGCGGCGCGAAACGCTTTGACCGCCGAACCAAAACCATACCAGCCCGGCAACATCAACCTGCACTGTGCCCAGGAAAACACCCATGGAATCGCGCGCAAATCCTCAATCGCCCGGGTCTTGCTGCGCGAGGCAGGGCGGCTGCCGATATTGAGCGTGGCGATTTCGGTGATGACGGTCGATCCCCAGAAATAATCGACAAAGCCCGGCGTCTCATAGACAAGCCCGCGATAGGCCTTGAACGCTGCGGCGGACAGCAGGTCCATCGCCTCTGCAAAATCAGGCTGTGCAATGTCGCGGGCGGGGCCAAGCAGGCTCGCCTCCAGCGTCGCCGCCGCAAGAATTTCGAGATTGCGGTAACCGACCTCGGGATTGGAATATTTCGACGAAATAATCTCGCCCTGCTCGGTAACACGGATCTGGCCCTGTACCGCGCCGCCGGGCTGGGCCAGAATCGCGTCATAGCTCGGCCCGCCGCCTCGCCCGACCGAGCCACCACGCCCGTGGAACAGCCGCAAGCGGACACCATGGCGGGCAAAAACATCCACCAGCCCGACCTCGGCCTTGTACAGTTCCCAGCCGGAGGTTACGAATCCGCCATCCTTGTTGCTGTCGGAATAACCAAGCATCACCTCCTGCTCGCGCCCGTGCGCCTGCACCAGACGGCGGTACTCCGGCAACGCCAGAGCGCGGTCCATGACTGCGGCGCAATTGCGCAAATCCTCAATGGTTTCAAACAGCGGCACGATATTGACAGCGCTGCGGCCCTCAGGCGAGATCAGCCCGGCCTCCTTCAGCAGCACGGCGACCTCCAGCAGGTCCGACACGCCCTCGCCCTTGGAGATGACCGCGTTGGGGATGGATTTTGCGCCATACAGCGCAATGCCTTCTGCCGCCGTGCGGAACAGCGCCAGCTCGTCCAGCGTCTCCTGTGTGTAGGTGACAAAAGGCGACACCAGCAGCTGCGGCGCGCGCAATTCAGCGGCTAGCCGCGCAACCCGCTGCGCCTCGCCCAGCGTCTGATATTTCGGCCCGTGTGAAACAAGGTCGAGCAGCTCGCCGACAGTGCGCTCATGCACGGCGGAATTCTGCCGCAGGTCAAGACTGACGAGATGGAAACCGAAGCAGTCCACCGCGCGGCGCAGGATGCGCAGCCGCCCCCGGGCCAGAATGGTTGACCCGTTGGAGCGCAGCGAGGCGTCGATGATGTCGAGATCACCAGCCAGCTCGCGCGCATTGGCATAGGGCGGCGCATCCGCAGTCTGGCGGCGCGGCGGATCGGTGATGCCAAGCTTGCGCGCCGTGGCGGTGAGGCGCGCGTAAATACCGATAATGGCCTGGCGGTAGGGTTCCAGCGCGCGGTGCGGCGACGTGTCCGGCGAGGCTTTGGCCAGCGCGTAAAGTTCGGGCGAGGCCTCGATAATGCCCTTGCTGATCGACAGCTCGCCGCCAAGCTCGTGCAGCTCGCCAAGCAAAAAGCGCAATGCGCGGTGGCTGTGGCGGCGCAGTGTCTCGCGCAGCACCTCGGCGGTCACAAACGGGTTTCCATCCCGGTCGCCGCCAATCCACGACCCCATGACGAGGAAAGACGGCAGCTTTTTTTCCGCACCCGAAGGATCACGCCGCTGCAATTCATCCTCAAGCGCGCTGTGCAGCCGCGGCACTTCTGACAGAAACGTGTAGTCGTAATAGCTCATGCCATTGTCGACCTCGTCGAGCACGCTGAGTTTGGAGCGGCGCAGCAGGTTGGTCTGCCACAGCGTCAGGATAACGCGCTTCAGTTCCTCCTCGCTCTCGGCAACCTCGTCCGGCGTCTGGCGCACACGTTCGCGCTCGCGCAGGATGTCGGCGACTTCCATTTCGCGGGTCAGGGTGCTCTTGCGCCGCACCTCGGT
>JANLPP010000243.1:0-2327 GCA_031367295.1 Hyphomicrobiales bacterium
TATTCGCGCTCCGGGTCTTCCATGCCGCGCCCCATGTCCCAGACAAAGTGCCGCAGGCCGCCCAGCATGTGGTGAAACAGTGCCCAGGTGAAGCCGAACAACGCGAGGCGGCCAATCCAGGAATTCATCAGGCTGGACACGCTGGCAAACGCCCCCGCGTCGCTGGAGGCGGCAATCAGCCATGAGGCCAGCAGCAATGTGCCCGCATAGAGCGCGATGCCGGTGATGCGGTGGGCGATTGACATTATCATCGTCAGCATCGGCCGGTAGACCGACAGATGCGGGGAGAGCGGGCGCGTGGCGGTTGTTGTGCGGGGCGTGGCCCGTATGTCGGCCATGGCTGCATCTCCGGCGTTGGGGCGATGGGACTGCCTAGAGGAAAGCCGGGTGCGGTGCAACAAAAGCCGCGCGCCTGCGTCAGCGTATCCCATGGCGGCGCAGGGCGGTGACTGCGCCAGTACGGTCATCGATTTCCGCCAGCCACCACGAGCCTTTTGCAGCTGTTCGCACAATCCATGTCATGCCCCCGGCGGTCTCGCGGACTGCTTGCACAAAAAGCTGGTCAGACGCGGCCTGGTCCTGCGCCGCGATTGCCGCGCGGGCAAAAGCCAGCGCTTCACTTTCGGCTAGCCGCGTCTGCGGTCTCGGTTTGGCTGAACCAAGGATACGCTTCAGGCGGGAAAGCAGGGACACGCGAGGCTCCTTGTGAACGCGCCATGTATTTTCTGCCGGCTCGGGGCTCTAGAAACCCGCAGGCTTGTGGATGGTAAAGTAGATGCGCCCTTGCAGCCCATTAACAAAAATGCCGCCAATGAGTACGCCGCCGAGTTCGGGCAGCACAGACATCATCTCGCCAGTCTTGAACAAAACCGTCACATAGCCATTTTGCACGGGGAAAGACAGGCCTTTGAAAGCCGCCCGCAAGCCATTGACACCGACCTGGGCAATCGTTTCTGCCAAGGCCTCTTCAATATATTGGCGCAGGGCGGATTTGACGTAGCTGTTCATGCCGCCCTGCACCCGCAGACGGCGGAACAGCGCGAATTTTGGCGTCAGGATCGAATGAACCATCTCGTGTATTTTGACAAGGCGCTGCTCGGTCAGCGGTCCCTGCGTTGAATAGCGCACATCGCCCCAGGCCGTGGTTCCGCCTTCGCCCGGCGGCAGGGAAGGGTCGCCTTTGATTTTCGGCCTGTAGAATGGCCCTTTGCCCGGCGGCGGAGCGCCAATTTTGATTGGCTCACCCTCATAGGTCTTGGGGCGGCCCTTGAACAGCAGCGCCAGCACCGCCTGGATGCCAAGAATACCTATGCCTTTGGCCAGGTGTCCCGCCGCGCTTTCCATACTGGCCGTATCACGGCCATTGTAGGTTTCGCTGGCGAAATTGAAAACCTCGCCGATGCCTTCAAACACCGCCCAGCCAATCGAAAAAACGCCGACCACGCCAAGGACAATGTCAACGGCTTCGCCGACACCAAAGAAATGACTGGCAACCCATACCGCCAAAACGCCCGCCACAATGGCCAGCGCCTTTGGCTCGATCATCGCCGCGAGCTGCGCGCGCGCTTCCGGACCTACCTTCGGCAGGGTCCGGCTGAAAACCTCGCTTAATCTCTCGTCAAATGCCATGCTCGCAATTGGCTTGGCCATGCGCCCGCTCCTGAAAAGTGCAATAACAGAAATAAATCTATGGCATAGGACGCGTTCTGAGCCGGGTTGCAGCCGCGCCGCTGGCGCAGGCTCAGGCGCAATCTGCCGCCCCGCAAAGAAACGCGCAAGTTGCAGAGACCGCAATGCGTAAAGGTGACGCAGTCGTGGACGCCTCTGCGCGCCGGTGATGCGCGGGCTGCGCGCGGCGTTTGCGGCCGAGGCGGAGCGGCTTGTTGATGAGCTGTGCAAATGGCAATGGACGTCATGCAAGACGACAAGGACCATGGTTCGCTGCGCGGAAAAATTGAACCAGCAGGTTGGGATCGCACCTGTCTGGCCCCTGACCCTGTTTTCAAATGCGATTGCCCCTGGCGTGAGGCGGCGCGATTGAAGCGCCCGGCGAACTGCGCTAGGCTTGCGCCGCTGAGCTGACTGTACCAACATGTTCACTTCCCACCCCTTCACGCTGTTCCGCGCGCGGCGCGCCAGTTGCGCCGCGCCGGGCGGCGCTGGCCCTTGAGACCCATGCATGAGCGCGAGCAAAGCCTTTGTTGACGGATATGAGGCCGATGTTTTCATCAGCTATGCCCGGCTCGACGACAAGCCGGTGATGGGTGATCCGGTCGGCTGGGTATCCCAGCTGCATACCGAGCTGATCAATCAGCTGCCGGTCTATC
>JANLPP010000275.1:0-10603 GCA_031367295.1 Hyphomicrobiales bacterium
GCGCATCGCCTCATGAGTTATGGCGCGCGCGCGCGCCAGCGGCCAAAGCTTCAGCCGCAGGTTGGTGTCATAGGAGACCAGCCGCCCTGCCCCGCGCGCCATGTCAATTGCCGCAAACACGGCATCTGCCGCGCCGGGCGAAATCGCCTGCGATATGCCGGAGACATGCAGAATACTGGCGGACTCAATACAGGCGCGCGGCAGAAATTCCGGCGTCATCAGGCTCGCCGCAGAACCCGCGCGCAGATAGGAAAATTCATGCCCCGTAGCGCCATGCGTCACGAAATACAGACCGGTGGGCGCGCGCGGGTCGGTTTCGACAGCACTTGTGTCCACGCCCTCGGCCGTCCACATCGCCCGCAGCGCGCGTCCAAAAGTGTCGTCGCCCACCCGCGTCACATAGCCGGTCCGCGCACCCGCGCGCGCCGCCGCCACCATGGCATTCGACGTGTCGCCGCCAAAGCCCTGGCTGTAGGCGTCGCCGCCAGTCTGGTTCAGCTCCACCATCGGCTCGCCGATGGCGACAATATCGAGGGACATTGGACAGCTCTTGCCTGGATTGCGGGGGAAAATTCCTGCCCCGCACAATTCAGCACTTGCATGCGCATGGCAAGCGCGCACACTCTGCATCAGCCTCACCAGCCGGAAACACTCATGCCGCAAGTTGCCGCCCGCGCCGCCGTCATCCACGCCGCCAAAGACCTGCGCATTGACACCGTTTCTGTCGCCGTGCCCGGCCCCGGCGAAGTGCTGGTGCGTATCGGCGCGGGCGGCATCTGCGGGTCGGACCTGCACTATTATAATCACGGCGGCTTTGGCGTCATCCGCCTGAAGCAGCCGATGGTGCTTGGCCACGAGGTGGCGGGCACCATCGCGGCGCTGGGCGCGGGCGTGTCGCATCTGGCCATTGGCCAGCGCGTCGCCGTCAATCCCAGCCGCCCCTGCAATGCCTGCGCCTATTGCCTGCGCGGCTTGCAGAACCATTGTCTTGACATGCGCTTCTATGGCTCGGCGATGCGCTTTCCCCATGTGCAGGGCGCGTTCCGCGAACTCCTGACGTGCGATGCCGCACAGGCTGTGCCAGTGGCCGATGGCGTCACACTTGGCGAGGCGGCCTGCGCCGAGCCGCTTGCGGTGTGCCTGCATGCGGTGCGCCGGGCGGGCGATCTCATCGGCAAGCGCGTGCTGATCACCGGCGCGGGGCCAATTGGCGCGCTGACAGCGCTGGCGGCGCGGCGGGCCGGGGCAGGCGAGATTGTCATGACCGACGTTGTCGATGCGACGCTGGCCATCGCCCGCAGGCTGGCCGCCGACGTAACGCTCAACATCGCGGACAATCCGTCAGCGCTCGCGCCCTTTGAGGCGGACAAGGGCGCATTCGATGTGCTGTTTGAGGCTTCCGGCAATGCCCGCGCCCTTGCCGGCGCGCTGGCGGCACTAAAGCCGCGCGGCGTCATTGTGCAGCTCGGTCTGGGCGGCGATGTCACCCTGCCGATGAACCTGTTTGTCGCCAAGGAATTCGACCTGCGCGGCACTTTCCGCTTCCATGAGGAATTTGCGCAGGCGGTGGAGTTCATTGGCAAGCGGCTGATTGACGTGCGCCCGCTGATCACCGCAACCGTGCCGCTGGCCGACGCGCTGCGCGGCTTTGAGATGGCCAGTGACCGCACGCAGTCGATGAAAGTGCAGATCAGCTTTGACTGACGCGGCGCTGCCCCTTGCAGGCGTGCTTGTCGTCGCGCTGGAGCAGGCGGTCGCCGCGCCCTTCGCCTCCTCGCGCCTTGCGGACGCTGGCGCGCGTGTCCTGAAACTGGAACGGCCCGAGGGCGATTTTGCGCGCGGCTATGACGCTGTGGCCAAGGGCCAGTCGTCGTATTTCGTCTGGCTCAACCGCGGCAAGGAGTCCGTCACCATCGATCTTGCCCGCGCGGAAGACCGCGCGCTGTTTGCGGCGCTGGTGGCCAGGGCGGATGTTTTCATTCAAAATCTCAAACCCGGCGCGCTGGCAAAGCTTGGCTTCGCGGTTGAGACATTGCGTGCGCAACACCCGCGCCTCATCACCTGTTCCATCTCGGGCTACGGCGACAGCGGGCCGATGGCGGCGCGCAAGGCCTATGACCTGCTGATCCAGGCTGAAGCTGGCCTTGCCTCCATCACCGGCGGGCCCGAGGGCGCCTCACGCACCGGCATTTCCATCGTCGATATTGCCACTGGCGCAACCGCTGTGCAGGCCATACTGGAGGCACTGCTGGCGCGTCACAAAACCGGCGCGGGCGCGGACATCCGGGTCTCGATGTTCGACACAATCGCCGACTGGATGGCGGTGCCGTTTCTGCAGGCGGCGGGCGGCGCGCCGCCGGGGCGCGCCGGCCTAGCGCATCCCTCCATCTCGCCCTATGGCGCGTTCATGACGCGCGATGGCAAGCCGCTGCTGATCTCCGTCCAGAACGAGCGCGAGTGGGTGGCACTGTGCGACAGCGTTTTTGAGGACCCCGAGTTTGCCCGCGATCCGCGTTTTGATTCCAATGTGCGCCGCGTCGAAAACCGCCGGTTGACCGATGCCCGCGCGGCCGCGCATTTTGCCCGTTTCGACAAGCCCGACATGGCGGCGCGGCTGGCGCGGGCCGACATTGCCTTTGCCAGCGTCAGTGACATTGGCGACCTGCTGGCGCATCCGCACCTGCGCGTGGTTGAGGTTGAAACGCCGAACGGCGCGGTGGCGTTTCCTGCGCCGGGCGCAAGAGTTGCAGGTTCACCGCGCATCTATGGGGCGGTGCCCGCGAAAGGCGCGGACACGCAGCGGGTGCGGGCGGAGTTTCTCGGCGCATAGGTGCATTCGACCGTCGGCATCCTGCCGACTCTGCTTCCGAAGAAAGTGCCGGCCGGAGGCCGGGGGTCCAACGCACCGTTTCATCCGCAAACCAGGGCCTCGACACCCGCCGCCACATCCAGCAGCGCATGGTCACTGCCCTGCGCGCCGATCAGCATCAGGCCCACCGGCAATGGCCCAGCCCCCGCCAGCGGCAGGGAAATGCCGCAGCAGTCAAGCACATTGAACTGGGTGCAGTTGCGCAGGATAAGCGCATTGGTTTTGGTGAAACGCTCAAGGTCAGCCAGCAAGGGCGCGATCAGCGGCGCAGTTACAGCAGTCGTTGGCATTACCAGCGCGTCAAAGGGCGCAAAGGCCTCGCGCGCCATTGCCACGGCGATGGCGCGCTGTGCCAGCATACGGGCAAAACCGGGGCCGGAAACTTTCGAGTTCGCGCCAATGCGCCAGACAACAAAGGGATCAATAGTCTGCGGGCTGGCACTGAGCACACCGGCGTGAACATAAGCCGCCTCAACAGCGGCGATCGAGCCTTCCGCATTAATGCCATCAACGCGGCGCAGATGCGGTTCAAGGTCAAAATCCGCCAGCGTCGCGCCAGCTGCGGCCAGATGCGCCAGCGCACGTTCAAAAGCTGCGGCCACCGCCGCGTCAAGATCGTCCAGCACCCGCCCGCGCGCCACGCCAAGCCGCATGCCGCGCAGCGGGCGCGGGGCCAGCGTCCGCGCCGCCTCGCCCGCCAGCACGCCGTCCGCCAGCGCCGCATCGCGCACAGTGCGCGCCAGCGGGCCGACGCTGTCGAGCGTGGTGGACAGCGGCATGGCGCCCGCGCAGGAAACGCGCGCCTTGGTCGGCTTGAAGCCGACAAGGCCGTTGAACGCCGCAGGGATGCGTACCGAGCCGCCAGTGTCCGAGCCAATGGCAATCTCGCACATGCCGTCCGCGCAACCGACAGCCGCGCCGCTGGACGAGCCGCCGGGGATGCGTGCGCGGTCCGCCACGCAGCCAGGCGTGCCAAAATGATGATTGATGCCGACACCGGAAAAAGCCAGTTCCGTCATGTTGGTTTTGCCAATAATCACCGCGCCGCCCTGACGCAGCCGCCGCACGATTGCCGCGTCCTCGCGTTCGGGCGGCGCAGCCTTGTAAACGAGGCTGCCGGACGTCGTTGGCTCACCTGCCACACCGAACAAATCCTTGATCGACACAATCCTTCCGTCCAGCGGTCCCAGCGTTATCCCATCGCGCGCCCGCGCATCGGCCGCGTCAGCTGCGGCGCGCGACGCTTCAGGATAGAGTTTGGTGAAACACCGCGCGCCCTCGCCTGCGGGGTCGGCAATGCGGCCTAAAGCCGCCTCAAGCCGGTCACGTGCATTCGCTGTCTGCATGCCCTGTCTCCTGCCAGTGCGCCGACCGGCTTGTATGCGCGCGTTAATGCGCTTCAAAGAAGCACCCGGTTTGGTGTTTCACCCAGGTTCTTGCCTCACCTGCACCTTAGCTATAGGTCACTGCGCATGTCGCCTGCACGGCGAATCTTGTGCCACCTGCTGGCATTGCGTGAAAGCCCATGCGCCGCCATCTTATAGCAACGAGCGTTTTTTGCCTCACCGGTTCTGTCGCCTGCCTTGCGCAGTCAGCAACCCCGTTCGCGCCTGGCCTCGATTTTTGTGCGCCGCCCCGGCGGCCCGCCTGCATTGATCTCGAAGCGAGTTTTTCGAGTCAGGCCGCCCTTGACGCATGCACCACCAGGTTTCAGGTCTTCATTGATTCCGTCTTCACGCACCGCGACTGTCTGAACCGCGAAATCGCGCGGGCTGTTGCTGAGGCAAACGCAACGTCACGCCGGTTCAAATGCCGGGCCGCCGGCTCGCGCAAGTGCGACTAGCCGTGC
Organism: Hyphomicrobiales bacterium; assembly: GCA_031367295.1. Taxonomy (GTDB): domain Bacteria; phylum Pseudomonadota; class Alphaproteobacteria; order Rhizobiales; family Beijerinckiaceae; genus JANLPP01. The sequence goes on from JANLPP010000275.1 coordinate 4,719, forward strand.
CAGACGGCGCAGCTGTTTCAGCCAAACAAAGCGAGAGAATAATTGACGGTCACAGACGCGTTGATTTCCTCATTCGGGTCAAAGCCGGTACAGACAACCCGCACCTCGATCGGGCCGCGGGCCATCACCAGCGGCGGATCAAAGGCGAGGGACAGCTCGTCCCCGTCAACGAAATGCATATCGACAATGAGATCGCCGTTGCTTGTAATCTGCAGATGATGCGGGCGCAGCCGCGAGGCATCATTGTGCAGAACCGCAGTGAATTCCCGAAACTTGAGCCGCACCGGCAGTGTCTGCTTGCGCCGGTAAATCAGTCTGCCGTCTTCGTGGGCAACTTTCTTCGAACTGCGGGAAAACTTCATTGCCTGGCTCCGGGGAGCTGTCTGCCAGATTCGCCTCCAGGTGTCCATTGGCCGACCCGGCGCGCCATGGCTGCGCCTGTGCAGACACGCGGCACCATGCCGACCGCCATCCTGCAGGCGTGCGCAGGTGTTATCGGGCCTGCCAGCTGCCAGCAACCACAGCATCGAGGGGCAGCGCGGCAGCGGCGACCGGGTCTGCGAAACCCGCGACGATGCCGTCACGCGTAAGCCGGCCAATGACTGCGGCGGCCATGGCGGGGTGGAACCGTGGCAGATAGTAATTTCCGTTGATCTGGGTTTTTTCCGCCATCAGCGCGCGCAGCCGCAGGAAAAGCTGGTGATCGACGGGCGGCGGCGCGCTCCAGAAAGCGTCGAGCGCCGCTTCATCGCGTCCCGGCGCCGCAAGTCCGGGAATGCGGTAAAAACAGTCGCCAAAGGCAAACACCGGGCAGAAATGATGCATCGCAGACAGCGCCATGGTGCTGTTGATACTGACAAAACCGGCTGCACTGGCAAGTATTTTTGGACCATGGCCATTGTACATCAGGTTTACGCGGGACGAGACACCCGCCGCCTGCGCAAGGCGGCGGACCTGCGGCCCGTAGCTGACATGGCCCCGGTCCATCGGATGATAGCGGATAACCAGACGCGCATCATGCGGCGCATGGCGGGCAAACGAGCGGATTGTGGTCTCGATCAGCTGCGGCTGCGTCCATCCGGCACCATGATGCAGGCCCTGCAAATCATCGTGCACCTGCAATGCCACCACAAAAAACCGCTTGGCGCAGGTTTGTGTCAGCCAGGTTTCAAACGCTGTCTCGCTTTTCGAATATACTGTCTTGCGCCAGAGCGCCCGGGTCCACAGCAGCGCCTCAAGTATCACATTGCGGTGGCGGTGGTGCTCATAGCCGCCGGCAAACGGCGCGCCCAGCGCCAGAGCCCATTGATACACCACAGCCTTGCGCGCCATTCTGCCGAACGATTTGCCAACCGCGCGCGGACCAACGCTCCAGTCGCTTTCGACAAAATCCGGCAGGGACTTGATAATTTCCGACCGGGCATTGTTGCCTTCCGGCTCAAATGTCACAAAATCGGGCCGCAGGTAGCCCTCCTCAAATGAATATACCCGGATGCCGAGGCTTTTTGCCACCTCGCAGGCAACCTCATGCACGGGCCGCCGGTCACCAAACATGATGAAGCATTGCGGATGGTGCAGGGCGCACAGGCGGATCAATTCGGCGCGCCAGCTGTCTTTTGATCCGGCAAAGCAATGCCGCTCCTTTGCAGGCCTGTACAGGCGGTCACCAAGATTAAAGCAAACATCCAGTACAGAATAACCGCCCTCACGCAGCCGCCGCGACAAATGCGCAAAAAACGACCCAAGCGGTCCCTGCAGCAGAAAAATTTGCTTTTGCGACGCCGGCTTCAATGCAACTTTTCCCCAGCCAGCTGGCCCTTGTCTCCAAATGCCCTGATTTGGTGTCGTCCAGGACATCCCCAACGCCGACAGACGACTACTCTGCGTTTCCGTTACCAGTCTGAAAAATCAACGGAGTGACCTTGATATGCCTCATCTGCATGACCGTGATGTGGATCAACTGCATGCCTGATGAGGTAGTCGGTCGTTCGTCAATCAAGCTGCCGCTGGTACCACATGTCATTGCCGCCTGCAAAGTTGCGGTGCCCCGATTCAGTTGAATCGAAGGCTGCTGATGTCCTGGTAAAAAACAGCTGGCCGGGGCTGCAAATCCTCCAGCCGGTGCCAGTTTTGTCAACAGGTTTCCTTGCGACGCGCAGTATTTCCCGCCGTGTCTGCGCTGCCGCGCTCAGGCCGGATGATGGCAGCAGACGCACAGTTTGTTGCCGTCCGGGTCGCGGAAATAGGCTCCGTAATAATCCGGGTGATAGTGCACCCGCAGGCCGGGGGCGCCTTCGTCCCGGCCGCCATTGGCCAGCGCCGCCGCGTGGCAGGCGTCCACTGCCGCCCGGTCCGGCGCGAGCAGGGCCACCATTTGCCCGTTGCCTGGCGCAGCGGCCCTGCCGTCGAAAGCTGGGCCGATCAGCAACAACGGCCGCGCCGCATCGGCGGGCTGCCAGCCAGCCCAGGGTTTTTCGGGCTGGTGGAAGCGCAGCCGCAGGCCGAGCGTCCGCATCACCGGCGCATAAAAGGCAAAGGCGCGCGCAAAATCTGTGACCCCGATGTGGACATGCGACAGCATGGCTGCTTCCTCGCAGAGTGGACAACCGGTGGCCTGCATGTTCCGCCATGCGACGAAAAAGGCAAGTGACATCGTCACGCCAAAGCGCGAAATTGACATCAAGCGCCGGGGTGCTGCCCCGCAGGAGCCCCAATGCCGCCTGTCACCCACACCGACATCCTCGTTGCAGGCGCGGGCCCCGCCGGTCTTGCCGCCGCGCTTGGCCTTGCACGGGCGGGCTGGCGCGTCACGCTGGCGGGCAAGGCCGAGGGACGGCGCAATGGCCATACAGTGGCGCTGCTGGGGGGCAGCATTGGTTTTCTGGAGAGCCTTGGCCTTGGCGCGGCGCTTGAGGGTGTCGCCGCGCCCGTCGCGGGCATTCGCATCATCGACGACACCGGGTCGTTCTTCGCGCCGCCACCCGTGCTGTTCCCGGCCAGCGACGCAGGGCTTGCGGCGCTTGGCCATAATGTCGAATCATCTGTGCTTGCCGAAATGCTCAGCGCGGCGGTGCGCGCCCTGCCAAACGTGACCCTCATCGACGAGCATGTGGCGGATTATGTGTTTGAGGCGCATCAGGCGAGCGCGCGCTTTGCCGCTGGCGCAACGGTCACCGCGTCGCTGATTGTCGCCGCCGATGGCAGGAAATCGCCTGCCCGGCGCGCTGCCGGCATCAAGGCGCGCAGCTGGACCTACCCGCAAAGCGCGCTGACCGCGCTGGTCAGCCACAGCCGCCCGCACAAAAATATCTCGACCGAGTTCCAGACCCGCCACGGCCCCTTCACCCTCGTGCCCATGCTGCCGCTGCCTGGCGCGCCGCACCGCTCCAGCATGGTGTGGCTGATGCAGCCGCGCGAAGCGGAGCGCCGTTTTGCGCTGGGCAATGCGGCGCTGGCGCAGGAAATTGAAGACCAGGCGCATTTTGCCTTTGGCGACATGCAGCTGGAAGGCCCGCGCGGCATGGTGCCGATGGCCGGCATGCTGGCGAGGCGCCTGACCGCGCTGCGCCTTGCGCTGGTGGCCGAGGCGGCGCACGCTTTCCCGCCAGTGGCGGCTCAGGGCCTCAACTTGAGCCTGCGCGATGTCGCCGCGCTGGTTGACGTGCTGAACGACGCTGCCAGCCTCGGCCAGGACATTGGTGACGCCACCACGCTGGATGCCTATGAGCGGGCGCGCGCCACGGACATCGCGCTGCGCAGCCTGTGGGTGGACACGCTCAACCGCTCGCTGCTGAGCCACAGCCTGCCTGCCGATTTTTTGCGCGGCGCGGGTCTGCGCCTGCTGGGCCTCGCCGCCCCCTTGCGCCGCTTTGTGATGCGGCAAGGGCTGGCCCTGCCACCCGCAGCTTAAGACGCAATCAGGTCATACGGCACGAGGCCCTGCGAGATCAGGTAAAGCAGGGCGGTCACCGTCACCACCGATGCAACGGTGCCGAACAGCACGATGCTTGAGGCCCGCTCGACATAAACGCCATATTGCGTTGCCATCACAAACACATTCAAGCCAGGCGGCAGCGCCGCCATCAGCACGGCGGTAAACGTCCAGACGCGGCCAAAATCCCCCATCGCCGACAGCATCACCCAGACCAGAACCGGATGCAGCACCAGCTTGACCGCCAGCAGCACCGGAATCTCGGGCGCAACCCGCGTCACCGGGCGCAGCGCCACTGTCACGCCCATAACAAACAGCGCTGAGGGCGCGGCGGCATTTTGCAGAAACGCCAGCATTTTCAGGATCGCGGCGGGCGGGTGAATCTGGGCATAGGCCGAGGCAATGCCGAGAAACACCGCGATGAAAAACGGGCTGAGCCCGATGCGTTTCACGATCTGCCACGCAGTTTCGAAGAAGCCGGTGCCAGAATTGCCGCCTGCCGCCATCAGCAGCGGCGTCAGGCTGAAAAACAGGATATTGTCGAACATGAAAATCAGCGCTGTAGGCGCTGCCGCGCCCGGCCCCAGCGTGCCGAGTGTCAGCGCCGGACCCATATAGCCAATGTTGGAATAGGCCCCGGCCAGCGCCTGAATGGCTGCGGCGCGCATGTCGCCGCGGGTGAAAAACAGTCCGATGCCAAAGCTGATGGTGTAGATTGTATAGGTCGAGATCGTTGTCGCGCTGATGAACGCCAGGTTCGACAGCTCGCTGAACGGCGTCTGCGAAACGAGGTTAAAGAACAGCGCGGGCAGCGCGACATAAATCGCGAAGAAATTCATCCATTGCAGCCCGGCCTCGGGAATTTTGAGCAGCCTGCCGCAGAAAAACCCCAGCCCGATAATGCCAAAAAACGGCATGGCAAGATCGAGGACTGACGCCAGTACCGGCACTGCCGCGCCAAGCGCCAGCGCCGCAAAAAACCCTGCTGCTGGCCATATTAATTGCAGCCGGCCCGCCATCGCCCTTGTGTCCCCTGCCCTGCATCCGCGTGCTGGCGCTTCGATGCCTGCCAATCACCCGCTTGGCAAGCCATGCCAGCGCATAAGCGGCATGCTGACGCCTCCGCAAGCCTTGACGCCGCGCGGCGCGCCCGCCATCACAGGCAAAACCGGAACTGGCGGGAGTGTGACACGCGCGCAATGGCTGAAGCGAGTTTGGGCAAGCGCATCCGCTATCGCCTGGAATATGCCGCCTTCCGGGCACTTGCCGCCCTGTGCCGCGCCATGCCGCTGGAGACCGCCTCGCGCCTTTCCGGGCGGGGCTGGCGTCTGGTCGCTCCGCGCCTGCGGCGGCACGCGCGCGCGCTCGCCAACCTGCGGCAGGCATTTCCGGAGAAGACGGAGGCCGAGCGCGAGGCCATCGCCCGCGCCATGTGGGACAATCTGGGCGCGACCTTTGCCGAGGCGTTTCACATTGGCGAGCTTTTTAATTCCGACCGCATTGCCGTTGACAATGCGGCGGCGCTGGCGGCGTTTCTGGCGCATGGCAGCGGCGTGGTCTGCGCGCCGCACCTTGGCAACTGGGAGCTGATCGCGGCGCAGGCGGTGCGCAGCGGGGCCAATGCGGCCGGCATTTACCAGAAGATCAAGAATCCGCTGGTCGATGCCTATGTGCTGTCGCTGCGCCAGCCGCACCATCCCGGCGGGCTGTTCGAAAAATCCACCACCACGCCGCGCAAGGCGCTGCGCCACGTCGGCAGCGGCGGCGTCATTTTTATTGCCGCTGACTTGCGCAATGCCAGCGGCCCGTCCGTGCCATTTTTTGGCCGCCCGGCGCCTTCGACATTGTTTCCAGCCATGATCGCCCGCAGCATGCATGTGCCGCTGGCGGTCAGCTGCATCGTGCGCCTGCCCAACGCGCGCTTCCGCATGAAATTTGAGGCAATTGACGTGCC
>JANLPP010000340.1:0-5364 GCA_031367295.1 Hyphomicrobiales bacterium
GACCACGCCCATGGCCATGCAGCCGCAGGAAATTGAAGCGCTGATCAAGCAAGCCCTGCCCGACGCCCGCGTCGAGATTCGTGATCTGGCAGGCGACGGCGACCACTACTCGGCAACAGTCGTGTCAGCCGCCTTCAAAGGCAAGTCACGGGTGGCGCAGCACCAGATTGTCTACGCGGCGCTCAAGGGCCGGATGGGCGGCGCGCTGCACGCGCTGGCTCTGCAGACGCTGGCGGAGTGAGGGTTTGTTTTAGCGGAAATGGAGGTGTGAACCTGAGCGATGCTTATGTTGCCATCATAGTTCAGCAGTGTCTGCTCCACTACGCGCCGAGATCTCCGTCCGAAATGTATTGCGGATCGAAACCTGCAAGCGCATCCGAGAGCTTGATGGGGGGCGCTCCCCAAATTTTTCGCCGGTCAGCCGGGTCGAGCTTCCAAAACGGCGCGAGCGCTGCGGTGTTGCCGAAGTGAGGCCAGAGACCGGGATTTCGCACTATATGGGCGAGGGCATTACGGGCGATGTGTTCCGCAATCGCTTCCTTCTGCACGAGGTCCAGTCGGACCCCGCGATCAAAACCTTCGAGATACTTGTGCTCGTGCAGATGCTCTACGTTGCTTCGTATCGCATACAGCTTGCCCATTGTGTCATGTTCACGGGGGCCGATGAATAGCTCGGTTCTGCTCTTGAACTGTTTAGACCCCTTGCCTGGCTCTGACAGAATCAAGCCGTCGATGCAGCGACAATACTGATGCAGGCGGTCTAGCAACTCCTCCGAAGCGCGCGCTGCGATGTAAACGAATAAGGCTCGAAAAATGCGCCACGCTCCGCCAGCTGGCGGATTCATATTCAACATTTCGTGGCGGCACGCCAGCAACGCGGCTTGTTCAACCTCTCCTGGCAAAATCGGCGGATAGTGCCGAAACACATTTCGCGAAGGAATGTCGAGCGTCGACTCTTGCCGCACGTCAATTTCGCCGTCACGACGAGCGCCAGTAATAAGAATCGGAGCATGTGAAGGCGTGAACGTGCTCGACAGCAAAAGGCCAACATAAAATCCCGACGCTCGCCTCTGCAAAAGCTGATTTTCAGCGTCCAGCACTTCGGGCGTTTGCGAAGGCATTTTGCAAAGAAGGGCAAGATTACAATTCTCGATTTGGTCGGCACGTATGCTGCCCAGCCATTCGCGCCAATGTGCTGGAACGTCGAGGCTCTGATCCGTCCAAGCGCAGAAGCCAGGCGCCAGTTCATGAAAGGGGACAGCGCCCTCGATCTTCACTTTCAGACCGATCAGCGCGTATTTTTCGCCGTCAGCAAGCCAATCTGATGTCACCGCAACAGCCTCGAATTGTCAGGAACTACTAGGACATTAATACCAATTTCACGCAGTGCGTGACAGCGAATTACCATTCATCTGTCGCTGCCATCCCCGCCTACATGGCGCCCTGCCGGCACAAAACGGCCCTTGACGCGCGTGGTCTTTTTGCTGCTTGAAGTTTCCGCCATTTGTAATACGGTGTAGCACGATTTCCTTCGCTGGAGCCTCTGCCATGTCAAAACTCGCCGACCTGTCCGAACCAATCTCCCTGCGCTTGCCCGCCGACGTGCTCGCGGGGATCGAGGCCGTCGCGGCGGCGTCCGAGCGGACGCGCAGCTGGGTAATGGTGCGGGCCTTGAGGCGCTATCTTGCCAGCGAGGGCGCGGATGTACTCGCCATCGCCGAGGGCAGGAAAGAGATCGCGGCGGGGCTAGCCTATGATTTTGACGCAGTGATTGACGAGGTTGAGCGGATAGTCCGGCCCGTCAAAGCTGCCTGATGAAAAAGGTCGTCCTTTCGCAAAAAGCCAGGTCCTATCTGCTGAGCGAAAGCCGTTACCTGCGCGAGCGAAACCCTGCCGCTGCTATGCGCTTTGTTGAGCGCCTGCGCGAAGCCCGCCACAGCCTCGCCCGCTTTGAGACAATAGGTTTTGAACGTGACGCGCCGCCCGTGCCCGGAGTGCGCCGCTTTCTGGTTGGCGACTACGTGCTCGACTATTTTGTTGGCGCGTTCATTGAAATCGTGGCGATCCGGCATGGCAGACAGGCGGAGCCAGAAAGTCCGCGGGATGATGATTTTGACTATGAGGCGTAAAAAACCCACCGTCGAGGCGGATCAGCTTATCTTTGACCCTCGCTCATCCCCCCTCCTCGCCCGCATGCCGCCCCGCGTCCATCCGCTCTTTCGGCACGCGCGCAACTTCAACAAGACCGTCAAGCGCGGCGTCGAGGTCCGCATCGGCAATATCCGTGATCGCGCCCCGCCCGAGCGCGGCGAGACCGGCGCCGACTTCGGCGCGTAAAAGGTCCAGCTTCAGGTCGTCTTTGCGCAGCCGCTGCTGCAAGCCGTGCAGCGCGTCGCGCACAGCTTCACTGGCGTTCTGATAGCGGCCAGCGCGCACCATGGCCTCGACGAATACATCCTGCTCGGCGGTGAGACTAACGTTACGGGTCGGCATTGGCGCATATCCTTGCTGGATAGATAGTAGCAGCGCTGTCAATCATTGCCAATGAGCGCTTGATTGACAAATGGCCGCGCGTGCGGCAGCAACCCGCGTTGCATCGTGCTTCCCGCTCCTGCCGCCCGCTCAAAACGCCATCGCGCCTTGCGCAGCCCGCCCCAAACATGCGACACGCTGCGCCACACGCGGCACGAGGAGACTGCACTTGTTTACTGAAGCTTTTGCCCAGACCGCAGGCGCGCCTGGCGGCGGAACCGACATGCTGATGCAGACCATGGTGCCTTTTGCCATCGTGCTGGTCATCATGTATTTTCTGGTCATGCGCCCGCAGCAGCAGCGCGCAAAACAGCAGGCCGCAATGCTGAAAAATATCCGGCGCGGCGATACTGTCGTGACCTCGGGCGGCCTTATCGGCAAGGTGACCAAGGCGACCGAGGATACCGAGGTCGAGGTGGAGATCGCCCCCAATGTGCGCATCCGCCAGTCACGCGGCATGATCGCCGAAGTGCGCGCCAAGGGCGAGCCGCTGAAGGAAGCCGCCAATGACAAGGGCGCCAAGGCTTAGGACGCCTGGCATCCATGCGGTCTGAGCGCGACTGGCTCTGGCAGGGCTTTGCCATTCTGGGCCTTGGCGGATTCTGGGCGCTGTCGCCGGTCGTCTACCGCTTGCTGGGCGAGGCAGGCGTGCCGATCGTGCATGTCATATTTCTCACCGGGCTTGGGCTGGGGCTTGGCCTTGGCGCAATGCACCTGGTGGCGGGCGGCCCAAAAATCATGCGCTGGCCCAATGTGCGGTTTGGCTTGGGTCTTGGCGTTCTGATGAACACCGGCTTTGCGCTCGGCCTGTACTTCGCGCCGCGCGTGCCAATCAGCCTGCTTGCGCTGATTGTCGCCACGTCCCCCATGTCAACCTATGGCGTGTCGCTGCTGCTGGGGCGCGAGCAGCCGGATGCTGCCCGCATCGCGGCTCTGCTGCTTGGGCTGGGTGCCTGCGCGCTATGCATTTTTACGCGGCAGCACGCCGCTCAGGGCGGGTTTTCCTGGCTGGCGCTGGCAAGCTTCTCGATCCCGCTGCTCTACACTGCTTACAATCTTTACAGCAGTATCTGCTGGCCGCCGGGCACCAGTCCGCTGGCGGCCGGCGTGTCGGAATCCTGGGCCTCCGCCACGCTGTTCCTGCCGTTGCTGGCCTTCAATCCCCCCTCTGACGCCCCGCAATCCCTGTGGGCTTACGGCCTGCTGCTGGCGGCGGTGTTGCTCTGGCTGATCGAGCGGCTCGCCTACTTCAGCCTCATCAGGAGCGTTGGCCCGGTGCGTACCGTGCAGGCGGTCTATGTCTCGACACCCGCTGGCGTGCTGCTGGCGGCCATGGTGTTCAAGGAAGTGATCGACGTCTGGATGTGGATCAGCCTCGCGCTGGTGCTGGTTTCGCTCTGGCTTAACCGCTTTGAGCGCAAGCCTGCCGGACCGCTTAGCGAAAATGCTTCGAGGCCAGCCATACGCGGCTCGCAGCCGTGACAATGCACAGCGCCGCAAAGCCCCAGGCGAGCGGCGCAAACTGCGCGGGCCACAGCATCATGGCGACAAACATGGCGATGGTTTCGGTGCCCTCCATCAGGCCTGCGGTGAAGTAGAGCGTTTTCACCCCTCGCGCCTGCGTTTCCATGCCGCGCCGCGCCGCGAGTGCCGCATAGGCCAGAAAACTCGCGCCATTGACATAAAAACTGAGCAGCAGCGTGGCTGCCGCCAGAGCATTGCTCTGCGGATCGAGAAACGCAAAGCCGAGCGGCACCGCGCCGTAGACAATAAAATCGCAGACAATATCGAGCAATCCGCCAAATTCGCTGCGCTGCCCCAGCCGCGCGATGGCCCCGTCCAGCCCGTCACACAGGCGCGACAGCGCAAGCAGAACCAGCGCAGTCCGGGGCAAGCCGGCGGCAACCAGCCATGCACAGGCCAGCCCGCAGGCCAGCCCCGCCAGCGTCATGGTGTTGGCGCTGATGCGCGCGCGCGCCAGTGGCTGCGCAAGGCGCGCCAGCGGCGGATCAATCAGGCGGCGGGCGATGCCATCGAGCACGGGGGCGGTTTCCAGTGTGGCCGGAGCAAATCTGCGCAAGCCTGAAGCATGCAGCCAAAGCGCCGCGGAGCGCCGGCCCGCCAAAACGCAAAACGGCCCCGTGAAGGGCCGTTCTGAACGATGGTGCGGCCAAGAGGACTCGAACCTCCACCAGTTTCCCAACTAGCACCTCAAGCTAGCGCGTCTACCAATTCCGCCATGGCCGCAATCGAGGCGTCGTGTAACAAATAGGCGTGGCTGTAGCAAGCCCGGCCTTGGCGGTTCGCGCCGGGAAAATTTTGCGGCCAGCGGCTGGCGCGGACGGTGGGTCTGGGCCAGACTGCCGCCAGGCATCCCGCCACAGGCCAGCCAATGTCCGATGAGTCCGAACTGCTTGCCGCCCTGCGCGGCATTTCCACCGCCACCATCACAACGGTGCTGCTGAAGAAGGGGCTGCGCCGCATCGCCATGGCCGGTCCAAAGCCGCTGCCTGCCGCGCAGGGCCGCCGCATTGCCGGGCGCGCCTTCACGCTGCGCTTCATTCCGGCGCGCGAAGATCTCGCGACGCCGGAGTCCTGGTCCTCGCCCCGCTCCAGCCGCGCCGCCATCGAGGACATGCCGGAGGGTGCGATTGCTGTCGTCGATGCCATGGGTGTGACCAGCGCGGGCATATTTGGCGATATTCTCTGCGCCAGGATGAAAAAACGCGGCGTCAGCGCGCTGGTCACCGATGGCGCGGTGCGCGATGTGGCAGGGGTCAACGGCACTGGCCTGCCGGTCTGGTGCGCCGGGGTCGCCGCGCCCGCCTCGGT
>JANLPP010000349.1:0-1575 GCA_031367295.1 Hyphomicrobiales bacterium
TAAAGCCCCGCCAGAAACTCGCTCAGCGCCGCCAGATCAGCCTCCGGAGTCGCCTTCATCAGGTCCGACATGCCCGGATTATTGCCGCGCGATCGGGTGCGGAACTCGGCCGTGGTCTTGGCCATATACTCGCGGCTTTGCCCGGCAAGGCGCGGCACCGAGCCGCCATCACCCTGATATTTGTCGAGGTGGCAGCCGGTGCAGCCGACCGAGCCGTTGGCGGCCAGCGCCTGGCGCGCGACCGCGTCCGGCGCGGTGGGCTGGCCGAGCGAGGGCCAAGGCTTTGCTGAGAAATATTCGGCCAGTTCCAGCAGCTCGTCTTTTTCAAAATCCGCGACGATTGCCTGCATGATTTCATGCACGCGCGCGCCCTTTTTAAAATCGCGCAGCTGCAAGTACAGATAGCCGACAGACTGGCCCCAGATCACCGGCGTGATTTTTTCCTGCGGCACGCCCTTTTCGCCGTGGCAGGAGCCGCACACTTCAGCTTTTTCCGCGATGGCACCGGCGCGGGCGGGGATGGCCGCCGTCAGGACACATGCAGCTGCGATGGAGAGCAGGAATCGGAAGCGCATTTTTTCTGTCACCTTGATCATACAAAAGGGCGGAACCCGCAAAAGGTTCCGCCCGTTACTTTGGCTTAATGCAGAGACTGGCTCAACCGCCTCGACGTCATTGCGAGCGAAGCGAAGCAATCCAGAGTCCCGCGTGAGGCCCCTGGATTGCTTCGTCGCTGCGCTCCTCGCAATGACGGCTCAATCCACCGTAAACGCGATAATGCTGTTGCCGCGCTTGTAGTCGAGCTGGGTGTTGCCGCCCGCGCCGACCACGATGTATTGCTTGCCGCCGACCGAGTAGGACGACGGTGGCGCGTTGACGCCGGCGCCGGCCTGGAACTGCCACAGGTTGGCGCCGGTCTCGGCATCATAGGCCTTGAACTGGCCATTGCCCTCGCCGGTGAAGACGAGGCCGCCGGCGGTCGCCAGAATGCCGCCGATCATCGGCTGCGCGGTCTTGACCTGCCAGCGGATTTTGCCGGTGTTGTAGTCAACCGCCGTCACATTGCCCCACTGCTCTTCCGTGCCGATCACCTTGAACGCGCCGCCGAGCCACAGTTTGCCGGACGGGTAGGCTGAGTTTTCGACATGGTAGGTCATCGGCTGGTGCAGGTTGATCGCGTAAGCCAGGCCCAGCTGCGGGTTTGTCGCCATCGGCGACCACTCAACGCCGCCGTTGGCGCCTGGCAGCATGCGCGCGCCGTCCTTGGTCGGCAGCACCCACATGTTCTCCTGCGGCACCATGGCCTCGGAGAAGCGAATCAGGCTGCAATCATTGCGGTTATGCACGTAGATATGCCCGGTCTTGCCGGCATGCATGACGGCGGGCACCATCTTGCCGTCCTTGTCCTTGGCATCGATCAGCACGGCCGGGCTGACCGCGTCGAGATCCCACACGTCATGGGCGACATACTGGAAGTGGCAGGCGTATTTGCCGGTTTCCAGATCAATCGAGACGAGCGAGTCGGTGTAAAGATTGTCGCCGGGGCGAATGGACCCGTCGAGATCGGGCGAGGGA
>JANLPP010000358.1:0-3270 GCA_031367295.1 Hyphomicrobiales bacterium
GTCGCCAGCGTGCTGGCGCTGGCATAGCCGGCGAGGCGCTGGCCAAGGCCGGGGCGGGGGGTGGATATGTCACTCATGCCCGCGCCGCCCGCTTGCGCGCCGGGCGCTGCGACCACGCGGTCGCCGACACGGCGACAAGGATGACAAGGCCGACGAACACCTGATTCCAGTATGATGACACACCGAGCAGGATCAGGCCATTTTGCAATATCGCCAGCAGCGCCACTCCCAGCATTGTGCCAAACACCGTGCCGACGCCGCCGGTCAGGCTCGCGCCGCCCAGTACCACGGCGGCGACCACATCCAGCTCCTTGCCCACCAGCACGGTCGGCGCGACCGACTGCGCCAGCTGCGCCTGCACCAGCGAGGCGACGCCCGCCATAAAACCCATATAGCAATAAACCAGCATGTTAAGGCCGAAGACGTGGAAGCCGAGCCGCTGCGCCGCGTCCGGATTGCCGCCCATGGCGTAGATCTGGCGGCCGAAATTGCTTTGGTTGAGAAAAATCCAGGTGACAAGAAAGGCCATGAACAGCGTCAGCATCTGCAGGTTGAGGCTGTAGCTGAAATCGTTTTTGTCGGTGAACTCAAACCAGTCGACGCCCCGGGCAAACCAGTCTGGAAGCACCGGAATATAGCGGCCCTTGGTGACAAAAATCAGCAGGCCGAAGAAAATGTTGAGGGTGGCGATGGAGACGATGATCGAGGGGATGCGCAGTTTTTGAATGAACACCGCGTTGACCGCCCCGCAGGCAATGCCGACGCCGCAGGCAATGACAAACACGGAAAGCCAGTTGCCGAAATAATTCACCGCCACATACATCGCCGCATATTGCGCCACTGACGCCGTGGCGGTGAAAGAAATATCGATTCCGCCCGAAATCAGCACCACCAGCAGCCCCGCCGCCAATATGCCGGTGAAGGCGTTGGAGGTCAGCAGGTCCTGCAGGTTGCGCAACGTGAAAAAATAGTCATTGGCCAGCGTCAGCCCGGCGCAGAGCAGCACAATAACGCAGAGCAGCCAGAGCTCGTGGCTGCGCTTCAGCCGGATAAGCCAGTCACGCATAAACCGCCGCCTTCAGCGCCTGCCCGGACGTGGCATGCGTTGCCACAGCCTCCCCCAGCCGGCCCGCGCGCATGATAGCGACACGGTCGCAATGGTAAAGCACCTCCGGCGCCTCGTCTGAAATCAGAACTATCGCCACGCCCTCCGCGCTCAGCTTTCTGACAATCTCATAAATCCCGTCCTTGGCGCTGATGTCGACGCCTACCGTCGGGCTGTCGAGAATCAGCAGGCGCGGTTTGGTCGCCATCCATTTGGCCAGCACGACGCGCTGCTGGTTGCCACCCGACAGGGTTTTGACCGCATTGGCAGGGTTTGCAACCTTGATCGACAGCTGCTTCACCCATTCCGCCACATGGGTGCGCCGCCTGCCGCCAGACATCAGGCCAAAGCGCCCCGCAAATCCGTCGAGCACTGTCACCAGCGTATTGGCGGCAATCGACTGGTTGAGCACCAGGCCCAGTGTCAGCCGGTCTTCTGAAACATAAGCAATGCCGTGCCGGATGGCGTCCTGGTTGCCGCGCAGCGCGACCGGCATGCCGTCCAGCTCGATCATGCCGCTGTCAGGCGGGTTCATGCCGAACAGCGACAGCGCCAGCTCGGTGCGCCCGGAGCCGAGCAGGCCGGTGATGCCGACAACCTCGCCGCGCCGTATGTCGAGGCTGACATTGTCATAGTCGCCCGCGCGGGTCAGGTTTTTGACGGACAGCACAAGCGGTTCGCCCGACAGGTCGCGGTTCGGCGGCTGGTACTGAAACGCCTTGCCGGTCATTAATTCACTGAGGCGCCTGTCTGTCATTTCGCGCGCGTCATACGTGCCGACTTTCGCGCCGTCGCGCAGCACCGTCACCCGTTCGGCGATCTCCAGCACCTCGTCCAGCCGGTGGCTGACAAACACGATGCAGATGCCCTTGGCCTTCAGGTCACCGACAAGGCGCAGCAGCGCGTCAACCTCGTGCCGCGTCAGCGACGATGTCGGCTCGTCCATGATCACAAGTTTCGCGTCCGCCGCCATGGCGCGGCAGATGGCGACCAGCTGGCGGCTGGCAATGGATAGGTCACCCACCCGCGCGCGCGGGTTGAGCTTGACGCCGATGCGCGCCATCGCCGCCAGCGCGGTCCTGCGCAAGCCGCGCCAGTTGACCGTGCGCACCCCGCCAAGGTGGCGGCTTATCGCAATGTTTTCGGCGACAGTCAGGTTGGGGAACAGGGACAGGTCCTGATAGATCACCTGAATGCCGTGCTGCGTGCTCTGCACCGGATTGAGATGGGCAAACTCAACCCCCTCAATCACGATGCGCCCGCCCGGTTCCGGCGGCTGCACGCCGGAAATAATCTTGATCAGCGTCGATTTGCCCGAGCCGTTTTCGCCGACCAGGCAATGCACCTCGCCCGCATGCAGCTCAAGGTCAACATCGCGCAGCGCGGTGACGCCGGCGAAGCGTTTGGAAATGCTGGTGAGCTGGAGGAACGGCGACAATCTTGGACCAGAAATATGCGGCGCGATCCCTTCTCCCGCTTGCGGGAGAAGGTGGCGCGAAGCGCCGGATGAGGGGCTGCAATGCCGGAAGGTTGCGCGGGGCAAAGAGCGCAATTTCTGAGGGACGCAAACCCCTCACCCCGCGCTTCGCGCGACCCTCTCCCTAAGGGAGAGGGTGGCCGCGCTCGCTACCTCACAACCCTCCCGCGATCAGCGCGTCAACGGTCTCCTTGTTGATCTGCATGATCTTGTCCACCTTGATCTGCTTGTTGGCGACATCGACCGAGGCCTTGCCAAGGCCCGGAATCTCGATGCCGTCCTTGATTTCCTTGCCGTCGAGCACCAGTTTGGCCACCGCCACCATGGCATAGCCCGCGTCGGTCGGGTTCCACAAAAAGCCCTCGCGGATAATATCGTCCATGATCAGCGCCTTGGCCTGGCTCGGCAGCACGGTGCCGACAATGGCGATTTTCTTGCCAAGCTTTTGCGCCCGCACCGCGTTGCCCGCGCCAATCGGGCCGTTGGAGCCAAAGCCGAGGATGCCCGCAAGATTCGGATAGGCCTTGATGACGTCCAGCGTCGTTTTCTGGCTGGTGTCGATCTCGTCCGCGCCCGGAAAACGGTCGGCAACGAGCTTCATGTTGGGGTATTTGGCCTTCTGCCTGGCGATGGCGGCGTCAGCCCATTTGTTGTGCAGCGGCGTCGTCAGCGTGCCGACATAGACGAC
>JANLPP010000406.1:0-1661 GCA_031367295.1 Hyphomicrobiales bacterium
CCGGCCATCTCCCGTGTTGGGAGTCAATGCAATTTTGTAATTTTTGCAGTTTGGGGCGCTGAGCGGTGGAGGATCTGGCTTTGACGGCATGCTCTATCGTCGCGCTGGTTCGCGCCTGCGTCAAGGACAGCCGCGAGCGGCTGCCGCCTTTGGCGGTTGCTGCGCAATCCTTGACCCAGACGCGAACCAGCGCAATTTTCCGCCGTTCCATCAAAGGCAAGCTATTGCCGCGCCAGTGTGATGCCAGCGGTGCCTCGGGCGCTGTGCCGGGCAAGGGCGTGCTTCCAAGGTTCCCCGTCGCGGGCGATGGCGTTGAGCGTCACCAGCATCTTGCGCATGACGGCGGTCAGGGCGGCCTTGCCGTGCCTGCCGTTGATCTGCGTCAGGCGGTCATAGAAGGCTTTCATCAGCGGGTTCCATCTTATGGCGCAGCGCGCCGCGTTGAACAGCGCGCGGCGCACGCCCGGCCTGCCATGCCCGGTCGTGGCGCGCCCGCGCTTGCGCCCGCTTTCGCGGTTGCGCGGCGCAAGGCCAACAAGGGCGGCGATCTCCTTGCCGGAGAGGCGGCCAAGCTCCGGCAGTTCGCCAAGCAGCGTGTGGACATTGACCGGGCCTATGCCCTTGAGGCTTTGCAGCCGCGCGGCGGCGGCGGACAAATCCGCGCTGGCCTTGATATGCGCGGCGATGGCCGCCTCAACGCCGTCCAGCGCGGTTTCAAGCGCCGTCACCATCGCTGCAAGACTGCTTTTGACAATGGCCGACTGCGCCATGGCGGCGCGGCAGCGCTCGGCGTGCAGACAGGCGGCCAGCTGGCGGCGGCGGGCGCTGAGCTCGCGCAAGCTCTCGTCGCCCTCCACCAGCGGGCCAAGCCCGCGCCGCGACAATTCCAGCGCGGCGAACTCCGCGATCAGGGCGGCGTCAATGGCGTCGGTCTTGGCCTTGACGCCGCGCCGGGCGCGGAAAGCCACGATCTCGTTGGGGTGAACGCGGGCAAACGGCAGGCCAGCCTCAACCAGGCATTGACGCGCCGCCCGCTCGTACCCGCCGGTCGGCTCAAAGGCGACAAGGCCGACGCGCGCCCGCTTCAGCCCGGCGGTCCAGCTCGTAATCGCCGCCGGCGTGTTGGCGATGCGCAGCGCTTTGCCCGCCGCGCCCGCCGCCGCATGAACGGCAATGTCGATCCAGTCTTTCGAGACATCCAGTCCGATGAAAAGCTTGTCTTCCACGGCGTCCTCCGTCACAGTGCGAGGGTGGTCAACACGCCGGATTGCATTCGGGCGAAAGCCCCCACTCCCGTGCGCGTGAACGACCGAAACGCCGGCGGGTTCAAGATGGCCACGGTCGATGAGACCAATCCACGCATCGAAGAGACCGCCGGCGTGTCACTCTAGCAAAAGTGACGCCACAACATGCAATCCACGCCTTGCCGCTGCGGATATGTTGGCGAAAAATGCAAAGCCCTACCGCGTGGATGGCCGGGACAAGCCCGGCCAAGACGGCGCGGTTTCAGGAAAAGAACAATGACCCCCGCCATCGCCCTTGGTCCCATCTTCCCCGAACTCATGCTCGGCGTCGGCGCGCTGGCGCTGGTGCTGCTTGGCGCGCTGCGCGGCGAGCGCTCGGGCGCGCTGATCAATGACATTGCCATCGCCATTCTTGGG
>JANLPP010000407.1:0-2982 GCA_031367295.1 Hyphomicrobiales bacterium
TGTGAATATTGGCGAGCGCACCAATGTCACCGGCTCCGCCCGGTTCCGCAAGCTGATCAAAAACGGCGAGTTTTCCGCCGCGCTGGATGTGGCGCGCGACCAGGTGGCCAATGGCGCGCAGATCATTGACATCAACATGGACGAAGGCCTTCTCGATTCCGAAAAGGCAATGGTAGAATTTTTGAACCTTATCGCCGCCGAGCCGGACATTGCCCGCGTGCCGGTGATGGTCGATTCGTCAAAATTCAATGTCATTGTGGCAGGCCTGAAATGCATTCAGGGCAAGCCCATCGTCAACTCCATTTCGATGAAGGAAGGCGAGGAGAAATTTCTCGCCGAGGCAAAAATCGTGCGGCGCTACGGCGCGGCGGTCGTGGTCATGGCTTTTGACGAAAAAGGCCAGGCCGACACTTTTGCCCGCAAGGTGGAAATCTGCGCCCGCGCCTACAAGGTGCTGACGCAAAAGGCGGGCTTTGCGCCCGAGGACATTATCTTCGATCCCAATGTTTTTGCAGTGGCGACCGGCATTGAGGAGCATGACAATTACGGCGTCGATTTCATTCAGGCGACGCAGGCCATCCGCCAGCAACTCCCGCACGCCCATATCAGCGGCGGCGTTTCAAACCTGAGCTTCTCGTTCCGCGGCAATGAAATGGTGCGCGAGGCAATGCATTCGGTGTTCCTCTACCATGCCATCAGCGTTGGCATGGACATGGGCATTGTCAATGCAGGCCAGCTGGCGGTCTACGAAAAGATCGATCCGGAACTGCGCGAGGCCTGCGAGGACGTGGTGCTCAACCGGCGCAAGGATTCAACCGAGCGCCTGCTGGCGCTGGCCGAGCGTTTCAAAGGCCATGGCGGCGAGGTGCGGGAAAAAGACCTCGCCTGGCGCGAGCAGCCGGTGGACAAGCGGCTCGAGCATGCGCTGGTCAATGGCGTGACCGAATATATCGAGGTGGACACGGAGGAGGCGCGCCTGCTTGCGGCGCGCCCGCTGCATGTGATTGAGGGCCCGCTGATGGCGGGCATGAATGTGGTCGGCGATCTGTTTGGCGCGGGCAAAATGTTCCTGCCGCAGGTGGTCAAATCGGCGCGCGTGATGAAACAGGCTGTGGCCTGGCTGATGCCTTTTATGGAGGCCGAGAAAGCGGCGGGCGGCACCGGGCGCAGCAGCGCCGGCAAGGTGCTGATGGCCACCGTCAAGGGCGATGTGCATGACATTGGCAAGAATATTGTCGGCGTGGTGCTCGCCTGCAACAATTACGAAATCATCGATCTTGGCGTCATGGTGCCTGCCGCCAAAATTCTGGAGACGGCGCGGCGCGAAAATGTCGATATCATCGGCCTCTCCGGGCTGATCACGCCCTCGCTCGACGAGATGGCCTTTGTCGCAGCGGAAATGGAGCGCGAAGGCTTTGACAAGCCGCTGCTGATCGGCGGGGCAACCACGAGCCGCGTCCATACAGCGGTCAAAATTCATCCCAATTACACATTGGGCCAGACGGTCTATGTCACTGATGCGAGCCGGGCTGTGGGCGTCGTGTCGGCGCTGTTATCGCCCGAAACGCGGATCAGCTATATTGAGACGCTGCGCGCCGAATACCGCAAGGTGGCTGATGTGCATGCGCGCGCCGAGCGTGACAAAACGCGGATACCGCTGGCGCGCGCGCGCGCCAACGGGCTGAAGCTCGACTGGGATTCCTACACCCCGGTAAAGCCCGGGTTTCTTGGCACACGCGTGTTTCAGACCTATGATGTTGCAGAGCTGATCCCCTATATCGACTGGACGCCGTTTTTCCAGACCTGGGAGATGAAGGGCCGCTACCCCGCCATTCTTGATGACCCGAAACAGGGTGAGGCGGCGCGGCAATTGTTTGATGACGCGCAGGCGATGCTGGCGCGTATCGTCGAAGGCCGCTGGTTTACGCCCAAGGCAGTGATCGGCTTCTGGCCTGCCAATACGGTTGAAGATGACATCCGCCTCTACACGGGCGAAGGCCGCGCGCAGGAACTCGCAACTTTCCATACATTGCGCCAGCAATTGCTGAAGCGCGATGGCCGCCCCAACACCGCACTCGCCGATTTCGTCGCGCCCGCCTCCAGCGGCAAGGGCGATTACATCGGCGGGTTTGTGGTGACCGCCGGCGCGCAGGAGGAGAAGATTTCGGCGCGCCTTGCACAGGCCAATGACGACTATTCGTCAATTCTGGTAAAGGCTCTCGCTGACAGATTTGCCGAGGCGCTGGCCGAGCGCATGCATGAGCGGGTGCGCCGCGAATTCTGGGGCTATGCGGCAGGCGAGGTGCTGTCCGAGCAGGACCGGCTCGACGAAAAATACGCCGGCATCCGCCCCGCTCCGGGCTATCCGGCGCAACCCGACCATACCGAGAAGGCGACGCTGTTCCGCCTGCTTGACGCAGAAAAGCGCATCGGGGTGAAGCTCACCGAAAGTTTTGCCATGTGGCCCGGCTCGTCGGTCAGCGGCCTCTATATCGCGCATCCGGAGGCGCATTATTTCGGCGTCGCCAAAGTCGAGCGCGACCAGGCCGAGGACTATGCGCGGCGCAAAGGGATGGATGTGCGCGAGGCCGAGCGCTGGCTTGCACCGATCTTGAATTACGATCCGGCGGGGTATGTTTTGCAGGCGGCGGAGTGAGCGCGCGCGTCATTGCGAGCGCAGCGAAGCAATCCCGAGGCCTTACGCGCGACTCTGGTTTGCTTCGCTGCGCTCGCAATGACGATTTTTAACTCACATGCTCACAGCGTTTCCACGTCACCGGCAGCACCGAACCGCGATAAGCTTTGGAGACTGCAAGGTTCTCGTTGACCAGCGTAATGATGATCTGGGATCCGGCGGCAGGCTGGTTTTCGGGCACGACATAGGCAAACGAATGGCGCGTGTAATTGCCCTGCAGTTGCGCCCCGTCAGGCAAGGTTATCTCCGTCCCCTTGATGACAATATGCTTGCCCTCGGGATTGCAC
>JANLPP010000454.1:0-15092 GCA_031367295.1 Hyphomicrobiales bacterium
GGCGTGAATGTTGGACAGGTGCACTTCCACCACCACGGCCTTTGCCGCACGAATCGCGTCGTGCAGGGCGATGGAGGTGTGGGTATAGGCGCCGGCGTTGAGTATCACCGGCGCGCCCGCCAGCCCCGCCTCCTGCACCCAGGTGACAAGATCGCCTTCGTGGTTCGACTGGCGGAACACCAGCTCCACGCCGCGCGCGCTTGCGGCGGCCCGCAGCCCGGTCTCGACCGAGGCCAGCGTCGCAGTCCCATAGGTGCCCGGCTCGCGCGTGCCGAGCAGGTTGAGGTTGGGGCCATTGAGAACGTGGATTGCGCGCATCGGACCTGGCGATTCTGGGAACATGCCAAGGGCTTGTATTAAAGTGTATTGCAGGTCAAGCATAGCCGGTCTCTGGCTGGCAGTTGCGCCGCGCTGCCGTGGGCGAGCGAATGTGTGCGGTTATGCATCCGCAGCTATTGTGCCGTGGCAGTTTGACCGCAGGCTGATCACGTTACGGCATCCGGGTGCATCGCGGCGATTGTGCGCTTGGTCAACCACGGAGCAACGGGGGATAACATGGCGAGTGTGGACGAAGTCAAAGCCGAACTGGCGGCGATATTTCCCCAGGCGGCCGCAGGCCAGTGCCGCATGGCAGACAGCCCATGGTTCGAGCACTATGCAGCGGCAGGAGCCTTTCTCAGCAACAAGTCCCTGGTGATGCAGGCCTGCGCAAGTCTTGAGAAAGACATAATCGAAATTCTGGCCTACCGCCTCGCGGAGGAAGTCACCGTCAGCGCCGCCAGTGCCTCAACCAGTAGCAGCAGTAGCAGCAACAGCAACAGCATTTCTCTGTCGGATGCCGGGCAGGCGATGGGCGATCTTGCCGGCGACGCGCGGAGCTATTTTGCCGGGCGGCAAAACGCCTTCAATGATTTCTACTCGCGTGCAAACAACGTCCGCGGCGGAACGGAGGGCGCAGCTTTTGCATCGAGTTTTCCCCGCAAGAATACCAAACGCTATTCCAAACTTCTCGACGCGGCGCTGGACCGGGAAGAGGCCAAGTGTGATTTTGCAACCAGCCCGGAAGGCAGGGCTGTTTACGCCTGGGACAACGTCACTTCGCCGGCGTTTCTGGCAGCGCTGCGCGCCAAACAGGTCCTGAAGGATTATGGGGCGTCAGCAGAACATGGCGAATTCACCCACCGCATCCAATGGTACGCACTCTCAAAGGAGGTTTTTGGTTCAGCGGCACTGACGTCGGCGGTTTATGCCAGCATCGGAACCTGGTATGCAGCTGACCGCACGTCGCTGCAAAGAAATACGGTCTGGGACGCCCTGTGTGACAGGGCGTCAAACACCGGATTTAAGGGCATCTCCCACGATGACTTCCGCTCGCCAATCTATTTTTTCACATTTCTGCGGGGCGAGGGAGCGGGCCACTACCCGGCACTCGGGGCATTCCTGCAAAGCCGGTACGCCAAGCGTACGGGGGCAGGGGGCATGTTGGGGCCAATTGTCAATGCAGCCTCGCTCAAGCTGTACAAGAACGTATTTGGCTTGATTGCCAATAGCGAGCGTGATCGCGTAATGAGTTTGCGCGGTTCAGGCGTGCTGTCGCGTGCAGACTATATCGCGAATTATATCCGTCAGGACGCGGTTTCTGAATCCCAGTAATCATTATGCAGCAACGCCGACGCCTCAGCACGCCACCTTGCCGCATTTATGCACATTGTCGACCTTCGACTTCATCTCGTCATAGGGGATCGCCCCCACCACAACGTCCTGCCCGATCACAAATGACGGCGTGCCGGTCAGGTTGAGCTGGTCGGCCAGCAGGGCCACCTCCTGAATGCTGGCGGCGACGGCGGGGCTGCCCATCTCCTTTTCCAGCTTGTCCATGTCGGCGCCAAGCTCCTTGGCGACGGCGAGCGCCTGGGTCTTGCCAATCTGGCCGCGCATGCCCAGCAGCTTCTGGTGAAAATCCCAGAACTTGTCGGCTTTGAACTGATTGCGCAGGGCGGTGGCGACATGCGCCGCCTCGACCGAGCCTGGCCCAAGCACCGGAAAATCCTTGAGCACGACCTTCAGGTTGGAATCGGACTTCATCAGCCTGGCCATGTCGTCAAGCGAGCGTTTGCAATAGCCGCAGTTGTAGTCAAAAAACTCGACAATGGTTGCGCCGCCCTTGAGATTGCCGAGCGTTGCCTGGTTGACCGAGGAAAACAGCAGCCCGGCCTGATCGCCGACAACTTTCTGGCGGGCGGCGACCTCCTCATTCTTCTGGCGCTTGTCGAGTTCGGCCAGCGCGTCACGCAGCACTTCCGGGTTGGCGAGCAGATACTCCTTCACCACCGTGCCGATCTCGGCCTTTTGGGCCGCCGTGAAGTCGGCTGCCATCGCAGGGGCCAGTGGCAGGGCAAACAGACCGGCCAGCGCAGCAGCGGACAGGGCAGAAAAACGGCGGGAGACTGCGGGCATGCGAAAAAACCTCGTGCGGGCCGCGCCGGGGGCGCAGGCGACTGTTCAAACCATGGCAGGCAAATAGCGCTAAAATGTGAAAAGGTCGAACAGGGATTTGGCCAGATTTGAACAAAAGCCCGCGAGCGCGGGCGCAATCTTGCGGCGACCTGCCTCGCCACCCAGCAGCAGCGATTCCGCGATGCGTGTGATTCCGTTTGCCAGACGGGCAAAAACGCGCTTCGATAGGGGTAACGGCAATTCGCGGCCGTTGCCAAGGCCGCGCAACAACAGGGGAAGTGCATGAAAAAACTGGTGCTCACCGGGCTTGGCCTTGCGGCCTCCCTGCTGGCCTCGACAGCGGTGTCCGCAAAGACTTTGGTCTATTGTTCGGAAGGCAGCCCGGAGAATTTCACCCCGGCTATCAACACCACCGGCACGAGTTTTGATGCGGCGCGCCCGGTTTACAACCGCCTGACCGAGTTCAAGCGCGGCACCACCGAGGTTGGCCCGGGCCTTGCCGAAAGCTGGGCGATTGCCGATGGCGGCAAGACCATCACTTTCAAGCTGCGCAAGGGCGTCAAGTTTCACGCGGTGAAGGATTTTACGCCGACCCGCGATTTCAATGCGCAGGACGTGCTGTTTTCGTTCAACCGCCAGTGGAAAGCGGACCATCCCTACGCCAAGGTTTCCGGCGGCAAATATGATTATTTCAATGACATGGACATGCCCGACCTGCTGGAGACGATTGAGGCCAAGGACGATTATACGCTCGTCATGAAACTGAAATCGCCGAATGTCGCCATCCTCGCCAATCTGGCGATGGATTTTGCCGCCATCGGCTCGGCTGAATATGCCGATGCCCTGCTGAAAAAAGGCACGCCGGAGCAGTTTGACCAGGTGCCGGTTGGCACAGGGCCTTTCTTCTTCGTCGCCTACCAGAAAGACTCGGTCATCCGCTTCAAGGCCAACAAGGATTATTTTGGCGAGAAGCCGCTGGTCGATGATCTTGTTTATGCCATCACGCCCGACGCAACCGCCCGCTACGCCAAGCTGAAGGCGGGCGAATGCCACGTCAACGCGTATCCGCGCCCCGCCGACCTCGCCGAAATGAAGAAAGACGCGACGCTGAAGGTCATCGACATGTCAGGCCTCAACATCGCCTTCTGGGCTTTCAATGTGAACAAGCCGCCGCTCGACAAGAAGGAAGTGCGCCAGGCCCTGAGCATGTCTATCGACCGCGACGCGATCCTGCGCGACGTGTTTCTGGGCGCGGGCGAAAAAGCCAAGACGCTGATCCCGCGCACCATGTGGTCCTATAATGACGCGATCGTCGACTATGCCTTTGATCCGGCCAAGGCCAAGGACATGCTGAAGGCGGCGGGCGTGACAGCGCCGCTGGAGATCGATCTCTGGTACCAGCCGGTGCAGCGTCCCTATAACCCGAACGGCAAGCGCATCGGCGAGATGATGCAGGCCGATCTCGCCAAGGTCGGCGTCAACGCCAAGCTGGTCACCTTCGAGTGGGGCGAATACCGCAAGCGCGCCCAGGGCGGCGAGCACCAGACCGCGCAGCTCGGCTGGACCGGCGACAATGGCGACCCGGACAATTTCTTTTTTCTGGACGGCTGCACGGACGGCAAGCCGGCTTCCAACAATATCCCGAAGTGGTGCAACGCCGAGTTTAACGAGCTGCTGGTCAAGGCCCGGGTGATCCCCGACCAGGCGGCGCGCGCCAAACTCTATGAGCGCATGCAGGTGATTGAGCATGAGGAAGCGCCGGAGCTGCTGATCGCGCATTCCATCGTGTCGGAGGCGATGCGCGCCGGGGTCACCGGCTACAAGCAAAGCCCGCTCGGCACGCACGCCTTTGAAGGCGTGGATATAAAGTAATCCATGTCGCGTGCCCTTCTCCCGCGCAGCGGGAGAAGGTGGCGCGAAGCGCCGGATGAGGGCGGTCGGGCCGAGCAAAACTAACAGAAGTGCGCGGCCCAACCGCCCTCACCCCGGCCCTCTCCCGCTTTGCGGGAGAGGGGGAACACCCCCGCCATGCTTCTCTACATTCTGCGCCGCATTGCCCTGACCATCCCCACCTTCATCGCGCTGATGTTCGCGACTTTCGTGGCGATCCGGCTTGTTCCGGGTGATCCGGTTGAGGTGCGGGTCGGCGAGCATGGCATCACGCCGGAGCGGCTGGCCTATTTCCGCCACGAGCTTGGCCTTGACCTGCCGGTCTGGCGGCAATTTGCCGATTATGCCTGGAAGCTGCTGCATGGCGATTTTGGCGTGTCTGTCGCCTCGCAGCAAAAAGTGCTGACCGAATTTCTCACGCTGTTTCCCGCGACGCTGGAACTGTCGTTTTTCGCCATGCTTTTCGCGCTGCTGATCGGCGTGCCGGCCGGGGCAGTGGCAGCCGTCAAGCGCGGCAGTTTTTTTGACCAGGCCTTGGTGACCATTTCGCTGATCGGCTATTCCATGCCGATTTTCTGGTGGGGCCTGCTGTTGATCATGTTCGTGTCGGTTGACCTTGGCCTCACGCCAGTCTCGGGCCGCATTGATCTTGTGCAATATTACATCGAACCGCGCACCGGCTTCATGACGATTGACGCAGCCCTGTCGGGCGAGCCGGGCGCGCTGCGCGATGCGCTCTGGCATCTCATCCTGCCGGCCATTGTGCTTGGTACTGTGCCGCTCGGCGTTATCGGACGCATGACGCGCTCGGCCATGCTGGAAGTGATGAGCGAGGATTATGTGCGCACCGCGCGCGCCAAGGGCCTGTCGCCGTTCCGCGTGCTGGGCCTTCACGCGCTGCGCAACGCCATGCTGCCGGTAATCACCGCCATCGGCCTGCAGGTCTCGGCGCTGCTGGCGGGCGCGGTTCTGACCGAGACGATTTTTTCCTGGCCCGGGGTGGGTAAATGGCTGATCGAGTCGATTGGCCGGCGTGACTACCCGGCCTTGCAGGGCGGCGTCATGTTGATTTCGGCCATGGTGATCGGTGTCAACCTGTGTGTTGACCTGCTTTATGGCGTCATTGACCCGCGGATTCGCCATGGCCGCTGAGCCTGCCGGCACCAACCCTGCCATAGCTGCGCCTGCCGCAGGCTATGTGCCGCCAAAACCGTTTCCGGCTTTCTGGGCGGCGTTCTGCGAGAATCGCGGCGCGCTCATTGGCCTGTGCGTGCTTGTGGTCATTGTGACTGCCGCCGCGCTGGCTGACGTTGTCGCGCCCTATTCGCCGATCGAGCAGTTCCGCGATGCGGTGCGCGCCCCGCCGGTCTGGGCGCAGGGTGGCTCATGGCGTTTTGTGCTCGGCACCGACGGGGAGGGGCGCGACATGCTCACCCGCCTGATTTATGGCGCGCGCGTATCGCTGTTCATCGGTCTTTGCGTCATGAGCGTGTCGTTTGTCGTGGGTGTGGCTTTGGGGCTGATCAGCGCCATGTCCGGATCGCTCGTCGACATTTTGATCACGCGGGTCATGGATTTCATTATTTCGGTGCCTGACCTTGTGCTGGCCATCCTGATTGTCGCGGTGCTTGGCCCCAGCCTCACCAATGCCATTGTGGCGGTGACGATCATCTATCTGCCACGCTATGTGCGGCTGGTGCGCGCCTCGGCGCTGGGCGAACTCAACAAGGATTATGTGACGGCGGCGCGCGTCGCGGGCGTGGGCAAGCTGCGGCTGATGCTGTCCACCATCCTGCCCAATTGCCTTGCCCCGCTCATCGTGCAGGCGGCGCTTGGTGTGTCGGACGCGATACTGGAGGCGGCGGGCCTCGGCTTTCTGGGCCTTGGCGCGCAGCCGCCGACGCCGGAATGGGGGTCAATGCTGGCCGACTCGCGCGAATTCATCCGCTCCGACCCCTGGATCGTCACCTTTCCGGGACTGGCGATCCTGATAACTGTTGTCGCGATCAATCTGACCGGCGACGGGCTGCGCGACGCGCTGGACCCGAAGATGCGGCGGAGCTGAGGCGATGAGCGCGGAGGCTGCGATCATTGGTCTGCTCGGCGCAATTCTTGGCATTGTCCTCAGCAATATTTTTGTGGCGCTGCTTGAAAAGCGGCGTCGTTCGGAGCGTCGCCAGGATATTGTCTGCGCGCTGCATGCCGAGATATTGGCCGGTATTGGCGCAAGCCGCCGCCAATTGCTGCCAGAAGAGCGTGCCTATCTCCTCGCTGACCAAACGCCATTCAGCACGCCGGACCAGACGGATTTCGTATTTGAGAGTGTAAAAGCTGACATAACGCTATTGCCGGTCGAGGTCATACATCCGGTCGTGCAATATTACCGTTTCGCGATGCAGACCAATCTGATGACGCTCGATGTTCGAACCGAAGACTTCAAAGCCCAAAAACCGGAAGAGAAGCGCAAATTCATGGCTTCTTTTCTTGATGTTTCCGCTCAGCAGCTCAGTGGCGGGAAGCGCGCACTCGAAGACCTTGAGCGTTACGCGCTGTCTGTCGGACTAAATTTAGAGGAAAAGCGACTTGCCAGCGCCACCTCAATCGGCGGAACTCTCGCGCTTCTTCCAAATGTCAAACAAATGGGCGGATCGGACCTGACATGACACGTCTCCCTTGCAAGAAGTCTCAAATGATCGGGCGGATAGGGCCTGACATGATGCATCTCCTTGCGGATATTGTCATAGCGCACCCCCGCCTGAATTTCAACTCCCCTTTATCGCGCTGACCCCATGCCCCTCCTCGACATCCGCAACCTCTCCGTCTCTTTCGCCACGCGCAGTGGCGCATTCCGGGCTGTTGAGGGTGTGGATATTTCGGTGGAAGCCAATGAGGTGCTGGCCATTGTCGGCGAGTCAGGATCGGGCAAGTCGGTGGCCATGCTGGCGCTGATGGGGCTGCTGCCGTGGACCGCCACAGTCACCGCCGATGCCATGAACTTCAATGGCCTTGACATGCGGGCGCTGACGCCAAAGCAGCGGCGCGGGGTCATCGGGCGCGACATTGCCATGATTTTCCAGGAACCGATGTCGTCGCTCAACCCGTGTTTCACCGTCGGCTTCCAGCTTGGCGAGGGCATGCAGGCGCATCTTGGGCTTGACCGCGCCGCGCGGCGGCGGCGCAGCATCGCGCTGCTGGAGGAGGTGGGCCTGACTGATCCTGAAAAACGCCTGTCGGCCTTCCCGCACCAGCTGTCGGGCGGCATGTGCCAGCGCGTGATGATTGCCATGGCGCTGGCCTGCAAGCCCAGACTGCTTATCGCCGACGAGCCGTCCACCGCGCTGGATGTGACGATTCAGGCGCAAATTCTCGACCTGCTGCTGCGGCTGCGGCGGGAAACCGGCATGGGCCTCGTGCTGATCACCCATGACATGGGTGTGGTGGCGGAAACGGCGGACCGTGTCGCGGTACAATATGCCGGGCGGCGGGTGGAGCTGAACACCACAGGCGCGCTGTTTGCCCAGCCGCATCACCCCTACACAGCGGCCTTGCTGGCGGCCCTGCCGGAGCGCGCCACACAGCGGCGCCTGCCCGCCATTCCCGGCGTCGTGCCCGGCCAGCATGACCGCCCGCCGGGCTGCCTTTTTCAGCCGCGCTGCGCCATCGCGCAGCCGCTATGCCAGACGCCGCCGCCGCAGGCCAGCGCAGCGCTGGGCCATGCGCTGTGCCATTTCCCGCTCACGGCGCTGGCGGAGGCGGGCGCGTGACCGCCGTGCTTGAAGCCCGCGATCTTGCCCGCAGCTACACGCAAAAGCGCGGCCTGTTTTCCAAACCCGCGACCGTCAAGGCGCTGGCGGGCGTGTCGTTCAGTCTCAATGCCGGCGAGACGCTGGCGATTGTCGGCGAGTCAGGCTCCGGCAAATCCACGCTGGCGCGGCTGCTGACGCTGATCGAGCCGCCGACATCGGGCGAGCTGTGGATCGATGGCGTCCCCGCTGCCGGAGCTGGCGGGGCGGCGCTCAAGTCGCTGCGCAGCAAATTGCAGATTGTGTTCCAGAACCCCTATGGCTCGCTGAATCCGCGTCACAAGATTGGCCAGGCGCTGGAGGAGCCGCTGCTGGTCAACACCGACCTGCCCGCCAATGAGCGCCAGCGCCAGGCCCGTGCCATGATGGCGCTGGTTGGCCTGCGGCCCGAGCACTATGACCGCTATCCGCACATGTTTTCGGGCGGGCAGCGCCAGCGCATCGCCATCGCCCGCGCGCTGATGCTGCGGCCAAAAATTCTGGTGCTGGACGAGCCGGTTTCAGCGCTGGACGTGTCGATCCGGGCGCAGGTGCTGAACCTGCTGGCTGACTTGCAGGACGAGTTCAAGCTTGCCTATGTGTTTATTTCGCATGACCTTTCGGTCGTGCGGCACATCGCCAACCGCGTGATGGTGATTTATCTGGGCAAGGCGGTCGAGACCGGCACGCGCGAGGTCATTTTTTCTGGTCCCCGGCATCCCTATACGCGGGCGCTGTTGTCTTCGACGCCAGTGGCTGATCCGCTGGCGCGCAAGGAACGCATTATTCTGAAGGGCGAATTGCCGTCGCCCTTTGACCCGCCCGGCGGCTGCGCCTTTCACCCGCGCTGCCCGATGGCCTTTGCGCGCTGCCGCGAGGAAGCGCCGAGGCCTGAAATGAAGCAGGGCCGCCTTGTCGCCTGCTGGGCCGTGGGGGAGGCAGCGGCCTGAACGCCCATAGAGCGTGATGTCGCCCTGTGGAAACAGCCTTGGACCGCCGGCCTCTGGCCGACTTTCAATGCAGCTTTTATCACGGCCGTTTTGGGTCGCTCAAAGCGGCCGGCCGGAGGCCGCCGGTCCAAGGTTCGTCATCAGCAACGATTCCAGTCATCGACATCATGCCATAGTGCAGGCCAAACCAATGCCCACCGCTCAGAGAGCCGCAGCCAGCCCGCCGCGTCCCGCCTCTATTTCGGGGCGTGCGGCCGCTTTTTCGCGCCCGTCGAGGTTTTCGACCTTTTTCAGCTCTTCCTGGGCTTCCAGCATCAGGCCTTTTGCGTCGTTGAGCTGGTCGTGCAATTCGCCAGCCGAGCGCTTGAGATTGTCGCGGCGCGCGATCGCGGCCCGGGCATAGGTAGGATAGGCGAAGTGCGTGGGATCGCTGATGCCCGCGCGCCGCTCCTCGATGGCGATTTCACGGTCGAGTTCGGCGGTCATGCGCGCAAATTCAGCGATCATTGTCTCGATCTGGGCTACCCGGCGGCGCTTGTCGTCGGCCTGGAAACGCTTCAGTCGGATAAGGGTATCTCGGGACTTCATTACGCAAAACTCCACAACGCCGGCAGCCGCATATCGAGGGCATCCGAACTGAACTGGCCAGCTGGCCGTTTACCAAAAACCGCGAGACAATATGGTTATCGCGCAAGGAAGTTGCTCCTTCCTTACCTGTGTGCGGCAAAAATGCAGCAGCAGGCAATGATCCACGCAATGTGTGTGTTTTTTCTCAAGGGGGCATTGATTCGCGCGCTTCGTAAACACTTCGTTTACCGCGGTAGTTAACACTGTGTGACTGAGGTCAAATCTCTCCGTCACCGGACGAGCTGGATTTCCGCAACGCACAACTAACGAGTCGGATGAATCTCTTGCCTGAATTTCCTGATGTGTCGCATGAGCCTTGAACGGTTTGTTTTATCGTTCAGTCACAACATGTTCCTGCGGTTTTATGGTATTTCTGCCGGAATGTTCTTGCGTAACGGAATCAGACTTTGTTAACTGTTACGCGGTTAACATTTGAATCGGATCAACGGGCAACGCGCCCGAAAAGCTGCCAGGCGCGTGTCACGCGCATTTGGTGTAATTCATGCGCAGGGCTGCGCTCCAGGGCAAGGGTGGGGACCTGATATGCGGGTACTTCTGATTGAAGACGACAGCGCCACAGCGCAAAGCATCGAGTTGATGCTGAAAAGCGAGAACTTCAACGTTTATACGACGGATCTGGGCGAAGAGGGCATCGACCTCGGCAAGCTGTATGATTACGACATCATCCTGCTGGACCTCAACCTGCCGGACATGTCGGGTTACGAAGTGCTGCGCACGCTGCGGGTGGCCAAGGTCAAGACGCCAATCCTGATCCTGTCCGGCCTTGCGGGCATTGAGGACAAGGTCAAAGGCCTCGGTTTTGGCGCGGACGACTATCTGACCAAGCCTTTCCACAAGGACGAACTGGTTGCCCGCATTCATGCGATCGTGCGCCGCTCGAAGGGCCATGCCCAGTCGGTGATCATCACGGGTGGCCTGACCGTCAATCTGGACCAGAAGACCGTTGAAGTCGCGGGCGCGCGGGTGCATCTGACCGGCAAAGAATACCAGATGCTGGAATTGCTGTCGCTGCGCAAAGGCACGACGCTGACCAAGGAAATGTTCCTCAACCACCTGTATGGCGGCATGGACGAGCCAGAACTCAAGATTATTGACGTGTTTATCTGCAAATTGCGCAAAAAGCTCGCTAATGCCTCCGAAGGCCGCAATTACATTGAAACGGTATGGGGCCGTGGCTACGTGCTGCGCGAGCCGACGGAAGTGGACGACCGGATCACCGCTTGAACGGTTTTCTGGTGTGCAGGCGAAAACGCCCGGCGGGTCGCCGGGCTTTTCTTTGCCCGCGCGCTGGCAGGCCTGCTGGACTTGCGGGCCTTTAGCAATAGTTTGGGTGGCAGCCTGATGGAGGCGGCGCGCTGCCCGTGCTACCTCGGCCCCCTGAACGGCGGGGTTTTTGGCGCTTGCGCGACCGGCGCCACGCCTTCCGGGTGCTCCACATAGCCCATGCGCGCCAGCGACCGGTCCGTCTGCGAGGTCCAGCTGTCGCTCGCCAGCTCTGTCAGAGCCGGGCCCTGACCCGGCTCGATATGCACGATGCTGTAGCCATGCTTTTTCAGCTCGAGCAGAAAGCTGGGCAGCATGGCGGCACTCTGCGCCTTGACATCATGAAGCAGAACAATGCCATGCCCGGCTTTTTCAATGCGGTACATGAGTTTGGTGAGTTCCTCCTGCGGGGTCATCATCTCCCAGTCTGAGGCCCAGATATCTGCGCCAAAGACCGCGATGTTGCGGCTGTCCAGCCAGCGCAGCAGCGGCAAAGTGTCGGCAAAACCGGGAAAGCGGAAGAACGGCACCCGCGGTCCGGTCCCCGCCGCGCCATAGGCGGCCGTGTCAACCGCCTCAAAGCCCTGCTCAATCTCGGCGCGGGCTTTTTCGCTGGAAAGGCCGCGCAGCGTGACGCTGGGATGGGAGAACGTATGATGGGCGACAGTGTGGCCCGCCGCGATTTCCTGCCGCACCAGCGCCGGCGCCGCAAGCGCATTGCGGCCGATCAGGAAAAACGTGGCGCGCACGCATTCGGCCTCAAGCGCCGCCAGCACAGCGGGAGTTGTCACTGGCCAGGGGCCGTCATCAAACGTCAGGACAAGCTCATGGTCCTTGAGCGCCAGCGTTTGCGGATAGGTTTTGAGCCCGACGGCAAGGCCGCCGGCGGTTCCCACGTTGACAACCCGGCTGGTGCCGAGCGCCCCGGGATTGGCGCAGGCAGGCACCTGCGCCCGAGCCAAAGAGCTAAGGCCAATGCTGACAAAAACAGCGGCCGCCCGGAATGCCAGATGCGTCATTGTGCCTGCGAAAAAATTGCCGGTTTCAGCGAGGCCGAATTGCCAATGCGCCGCGTCCAAACTATGACCAATTTGCACCGTCCATCTCACATTGCAGCGGAATCGTCCATGGCTGAGGCCGCCGAGCAAGCCGCTGAGGGAAATGCCGCAGAAACCGCGCTGCGCGGCACCGATGGGGCGCTTGACCCGCGCTTTGTCGCCGGAATCAGCACTGCCATTGCGGCAAAAGATGCAGAAACCGCCAAGAAACTGGCTGGAAACCTGCATGAGGCCGATCTGGGCGCACTGGTTGAGGCGCTCGACCCGGAGGACCGGCCCCGCCTGATCAGCCTGATGGGCGATGATTTCGACTTCACCGCGCTGACCGAGGTCGATGACGCGGTGCGCGAGGAAATTCTGGAGGAACTGCCGAGCGCCACTGTGGCCGAGGGCGTGCGCGATCTTGACCGCGATGACGCGGTGTCGATTCTGGAAGACCTCGACCGGCAGGACCAGGAGGATATTCTCGAAAGCCTGCCCGCCGGCGAGCGTCTCGCCTTGCGCCGCTCGCTGGACTACCCGGAGGATTCAGCGGGCCGCCTGATGCAGACGGACCTGATCACGGTGCCGCCGTTCTGGACTGTCGGGCAAACCATCGACCATCTGCGCGAGACGCCGGAGGGCGACCTGCCGGAAAGCTTCTTCGAGGTTTTCGTCACCGGGCCCGGCATGACGCTGCTCGGCAATGTGTTTCTCGATAAACTGCTGCGCACCACCCGCCCGGTGCGCATGGCAGACATCATGGACCCCGACCGCCGCCGCGTGGCGGTCAGTGACGAGGGCAGCGAGGTGGCGCGCCTGTTCGAGCGCTACAATCTTGTCTCCGTGCCGGTAGTGGAAGTCGGGCAGCGGCTGGTTGGCGTGATCACCATTGATGACGTGGTGGACGTCATGCAGGAGGAGGCTGAGGCCGACATCAAGGCGCTGGGCGGCGTGCAGGAGACCGAGGAACTGTCCGACAGTTTCTGGGTGATTTCCCAGAGCCGCTTTCTCTGGCTGCTGATCAACCTGTTTACCGCCTTTCTGGCCGCCACGGTGTTCAAATTGTTTGAGGGCCAGATTGAAAAAATGGTGGCGCTGGCGGTACTGGCCCCGATTGTCGCAAGCCAGGGCGGCAATGCCGCAACCCAGACCATGACAGTGGCGGTGCGGGCGCTGGCGACGCGCGAGCTGACGCGCGCCAATGCCAGGCGCATCATTGCGCGTGAATTGCTGGTCGGGATCATCAATGGCGCGGCGTTCGGGCTGATAACCGCGATGGTGGCCGGTGTGTGGTTCAGCCTGCCGGGCCTTGGCCTGGTCATCGGCCTTGCCATGCTGACCAACCTCATTGCCGGGGCGCTTGGCGGCATCCTGATCCCGATGGCGCTCGACCGGCTGAAGATTGATCCGGCAGTGTCTTCGGGGGCTTTTGTCACGACAGTGACCGATGTTGTCGGCAATTTCGCTTTTCTCGGCATTGCAACGCTATGGTTCCGCCTTTATTAGCAGGCCTAAGGCAAGGCCGGTGGGGGCGCGTTAACGACCTGTTACCAGATTGGCGCTAATTAGACGTGTGGGAGCGTCTGGTTGCGTAACGGAAGACAATGCGTGCTGTAAAAACCTTCTCTGCCGCCGCCCTGGCTGTCGCCGGCCTGCTGGCGCTTGGGGCCTGCTCTGGCGGCCTTCAGCAGCAGGGGTATGCCGGAGGCAATCACGCGGCCAAAGCCTCCCAGCATAATGGCGCTGTCGAATTTCCGGTGCATGGCATCGACGTGTCCAAATACCAGGGCGACATTGACTGGGATGCCGTGCGCGGCTCGGGCACAAAATTCGCGTTCATCAAGGCGACAGAGGGCGGCGACCACGCCGACGAGAAGTTCAGCGCCAACTGGAATGGTGCCAAAGCGGCTGGACTGGCGCGCGGGGCCTATCATTTTGCCTTCTGGTGCCGGGGCGCGCAGGAGCAGGCCGAGTGGTTTACCAGCCATGTGCCCTATGAGGCCGACGCGCTGCCCCCGGTGCTGGATGTCGAGTGGATTACAACGTCACGCACCTGCCCGCGCAAGATTCCGGGCTGGAAAGCCCGCGAGATGATGCAGACCATGCTCGACCAGATGGAGCGCACCTACGGCAAGCGGCCGGTGATCTACTCCACTGTGGATTTTTATGAGGAAGTGCTGTCCGGGGGGGCGTTCCCGGATTATCCGATCTGGGTGCGCTCGACCAAATATGAGCCGAATGTCAAATACGGCTCGCGGCGCTGGCATTTCTGGCAATATCAGTCGGACGGGCGGGTGGCAGGCATCCGCGGCGATGTCGACAGGAACGCGTTCCACGGCACACCAGCGCAATGGCAGGCCTTTGCCGGCGGTGCCGGGGAGGGCGGACCGGTGGCAGCGTCTGTCCAGACGGCGTCAATAGCGCCGCCGCCAGCGCCGCGCCCGGTGGCGCTGGCACAGCTGCCCGAACCGCCCGGAGAGCGGATTGCCGTGATGCAGACAACAAGTGTCGCACGGACGGCGTTTGCGCCCGAACCGATCGCCCGGCCCTACGCGCTGGCAGCCGCACCCGTGCGCCTGCCGGGCGCTGTGGCAAAACTGCGGCCCACCGCACTGATCCCCGATCCGGGCGAGGCGGCGGACGCGCCCATGTCACTGCTGCCGCCTGCGCAATAACGGGCGCAGCTGCATGCGTGGCTCTGGTCGGCATTCCGGTGCGCTTTGCAGGCGGGCGGCAGCCGGTATTGCTGGCCGCTACTTTTCCGCAAGCAGCCGGGCAGCCCATGTCTCGGCAAACGCCGACGCTGCTTTTGCCGCAACGTCATCCTTGCTCATCAGGGCCAGCACAACAAACCGTCCGCGCCCCTGCGCCAGCGGCACGATATAGACGGGGCTGAGAAAACTGTGGTCGGGAAAGGTGACCTCAAACTGACCGCTGAATCCGTTCGAGCCGCCAATGCTCACAGGCTCAAAATGCCGCGGCATGCTGACACTTATCCTGTCCTTGTTGCCGAGCTTGTCATGCATGCGGGTGATTTCCCGCTCCAGCCATGCGGTGCGCAC
>JANLPP010000482.1:0-3653 GCA_031367295.1 Hyphomicrobiales bacterium
GCCGAGCGCGGCGCTGGCGATGCAGCGGACGTTGGGTTTCTTGGGGGAGCGGGTGGGGGGATAACGGCAAAAAATTAAAGACAGATCTTGTTAAAAACAGGTCTTGTTAAAAACAGGTCTTGTTAGCAAGTCTTGTTAGAAACAAGTCTTGCGCCCCGCCAGCGCCCGTTCCAAGTTGCACCAGCCCGGACGGGCGATGCGGCGACGCAGCTGTCTTGGTTGTGAACGGGGAGACCATTATGTTGTTCCGGGCTGGGCGCAAATATCAGCATTTGGTTCCGCAGGCCAACTGCGCCTGTTGCACGCCGGAAATTCAGGCGCTCACAGCCCGCGTCACGCGCGACCTGTCGCGGCGCGGATTTCTCGCCGGGGCGGCGCTGTCGTTTGCCAGCCTCGGCCTGCCTGATCTTGCCAATGCACAGTCCGCCGCCGCGCCTGCCGCCGCAATGCAGGCAATTCTGTTCAGGAACCTGCGTCTGTTTGACGGCAAGGCCACTGCGCTGCGCGCAGGCGTCAGTGTGCTGGTCGATGGCGACAGGATTGTCGATGTGGCGGCTGGCGACATCGCGCCGCCTGACGGCGCGAAGGTGATTGACTGCGGCGGGCGCACACTGATGCCTGGCCTTATTGACGCGCACTGGCACACCATGATGGCCTCGCTGCCCGTTGCCGCGATGATGACAGCGGATGTCGGCTTCATCCATCTGGCCGCCAGCGCTCAGGCCGAACGCACGCTCATGCGCGGCTTTACCACTGTGCGCGATCTGGGCGGGCCATCGTTTGCTTTGAAAAAAGCCATCGACATGGGCATGATTTCCGGCCCGAGGATTTACCCCTGCGGCGCGATTATTTCCCAAACTTCCGGTCACGGCGATTTCCGCAGTGTTTATGAGACGCCACGCAGCGATGGCGCGCTGTCGCGCTCCGAAGCAATCGGGGCATCCCGGATTGTGGATGGACGCGACGCAGTGCTGCGCGCCACGCGTGAGCAGTTGATGGCGGGGGCGACGCAAATCAAGCTCGCGGCGGGCGGCGGCGTCGCCTCATCGCTTGACCCGCTCGACACCATGCAATTTCTGCCCGAGGAACTCGAGGCGGCCGTTGCGGCGGCGGCGGACTGGGGCACCTACGTGGCCGCGCATGTCTATATGCCCGCCAGCATCATCCGCTGTGTCAAGGCTGGCGTGAAATCCATTGAGCATGGCCAGATCGCGGATGCGGATGCCGTCAGGTTAATGGCTGACAATGGCGTCACCTGG
The DNA here is from genome assembly GCA_031367295.1 of Hyphomicrobiales bacterium. Taxonomy (GTDB): domain Bacteria; phylum Pseudomonadota; class Alphaproteobacteria; order Rhizobiales; family Beijerinckiaceae; genus JANLPP01. The sequence goes on from JANLPP010000482.1 coordinate 1,260, forward strand.
AGCCTTCAGCCTTTCATGAAGGAAATAAACCTCAACGTTGCCAAAATGCCGCCTGCCATGCTGGAAAAATGGAAACGGGTTTGGGACGGCACGGACCAGAGCTACCAGCTCGCCATCAAGCATAAGGTGACAACTGGATTTGGCACGGATTTCCTGTTTGACCCAGCGACCGCCGACCAGCAGGGGGTGTGGCTCGCCGCGATGAAGCGCTGGTATACGCCAGCGCAAGCCCTGATTATGGCGACATCGGGCAACGCCGGGATTGTTGCAATGTCCGGCCCGCGTGACCCCTATGCAGGCAAACTCGGCGTCATCGATAAGGGCGCGCTTGCCGACCTGCTGATCGTCGATGGCGACCCCACAAATAATCTCGATCTTGTCGCGGACCCTGACAAAAATTTCAAAATCATCATGAAAAACGGTCGGATTCACAAGAACACGTTGTGACCTGACCAATTTGCAGCTCATGGCAGGCGCGCAGACCTGCTGCCAGAGGAGGATCCGATAATGACCAGAAGCGTTTACAAGAACGCCTGCATAGCGGCGACGATGGTTTCGCAACTGTGCCTGCCAGCGCAGGTGTTTGCCGCCGCACGACACCGTCCGCCGCACCACAGGCCGCATGCGCCGCACCATAGGCCGCACGTCACCCACGTTGTCGTGGTGCGCCCATGGCACAAGCGGCCGCATTACGGGCGCATTCTGGCTGGCGTTACACTTGGCGCCATCGTGCTGGCCGCTGTTGCTGGCACGGCGCCGCTGCCGCCAGCCCCGGACCTTTGCTGGTACTGGGCCAGCGCCAAGCACACGGATGGTTACTGGGATTACTGCAACTAGGCGCAGCCGCTGCATCGGCAGCACAACCCCGTCCTTGCCCACCACCAGTATCTTGTCGATGCGCTGGATTTGCGCGCCCTGAGCGGCGATTATCGCGGGTCGGGTTCGAAGTCGTAGCATCCGCGCCTGCTGCTGGGGGTTGTGTTTTACGGCTACGCGACGGGTGTGTTTTCGAGCCACAAGCTGGAGCGGGCGACGTATGATTCCGTGGCTTTCCGTTTTATAGCGGCCAACGATCACCCGGACCACGACACGATCGCTTCGTTTCGCCGCCGGTTTCTGCCTCAGATCGAAAAGCTGTTCGTGCAAATCCTGCTGCTGGCGCGCGAGATGGGGGTGCTGAAGCTGGGCACGGTCGGGCTCGACGGCACGAAGGTGCACGCCAACGCCAGCCGGCACAGCGCGCTTTCGTATGAACACGCGGGCAAGATCGAGGCGCAGCTGAAGGCCGCGGTCGCCGGGCTCATGGCGAAGGCCGAAGCCGCCGACACGGCCGATATTCCCGATGGCATGCCGATTCCCGACGAACTGGCGCTGCGCGAAAAGCCTCTGCAAAAGCTCGCCGAAGCGCGCGCGAAGATGGAGGCGCGGGCACAGGAGTGCTTTGCGCAAGCAGACGCCGGAGCCGGTGTTCGGCATCATCAAATCCGCGTTCGGCTTCCGGCAGTTTTCCATGCGCGGCCTCGACAAGGCGCGCGGCGAATGGAGCCTCGTGACGAGCGCCTGGAACATCAAGCGGATGTTCACGCTCAAATACGCGCGATGAGGGAGATTCACGACAACACCGGCGCGGCATGGGCCAAACGGAGCGTGCACAGCGCCTCCAGAAAGCCGCCAGCCGCCTGCCCTGCGCCCAACCGAGAGTATCCGCACGGCATGTCCATTTTATTGAATTCAGTCCGACAGGCTGCCAGTTTTCCTTTTCCTCGATTCCTTGCTCGATCCATCTCGCGCAGATAATCGGCTACGCTGGGCCCAGTTTGCGGGGCGAGAATGTTGAGACGCATTTAGGTCTCAGGCACAAGCGCAAGCGATGTTGGCATGACAGGCCCCGACTTGAATACATGTATTCAAACCGGAGACTCACGGAAAGGTAGTCTTCTCGGACCTCGGCTTTGTGTTGCCGGCATAGCGGCGGCAAGGTTCTGCCCCGTCGAGAGACAGGCCGGGCGCGACGTGCCAGGGACCGAGGTGGCTTTTGCTCATGAGGTAATGCGTGTTGGTCACCGGCTCGCCTGCGCGCTGGCGGCATAGGTTTTGGGCCAATGGTCGTCGGCGTTGCAGAACAGGCAGTACCTGTCATCGCCCTGCTTGAAGACCTGCGGCACTTCGAGCTGACCGAAGCTGCCCGCAAACACCGGCTTCTCCAGCCGTCAGTCATGCAGAGTATCCGAGCGGACAAAGCCGATGGTGCCACGCGCGTTCATCTCACGCAATGGGGCGGCAGGAATCTCTCTCAATCAGCGGACAGGGCACCAGCACGCGCGCGCCCCATTGCTCGCCCTTCTGCGTCGCCTCATCGATCATGTCAGCCGACAGGCGGCCCATCTCGAAATA
>JANLPP010000490.1:0-2043 GCA_031367295.1 Hyphomicrobiales bacterium
CTTGCCCGCCTTGGCGGCACTGAGCCCGAACTTGCAGACATCCCGCGCCGGCGGCCCGCAAGCGGGTGATTCTGGCTGGTCTGCTGGTTTGGGTCGGTTAGCTGCGCTGGGGCAATTCCGGTTTGGTCGGCGAGATGAACAGCGGGAACATGTTAGTTTTGCTGGTCGAGCAGGAGTCGTGTCGCTATGCATAATCATCTGTTGCGAATTTTTGCCCTTTGACTAAAACTCCAGCCTGTCGGCGTCCGCTCAATAGATAAATTACGAAATAGGCGGACGTTTTGGTGACGAGAAATTCGTTCTGGAAAACCGACGGAGGGGAATTATGGTTGAACTCAAGGATGACGCTAAACTTTTACAAGCGCTTCAGGCCTCGGCAAAACGCCCGCTGAGCGAGGGTGAAATCAGGAAACAAAAGATTTCATTCGTTATGGGAATGGTTGGCGCAAAAAGCCACGTGACGCGCGCAAAAGTCAAAGAGGTTTTGGCGAAGCATGAAGGCCGAAAGATAAGCGCGTGATCTTGTTTGAACTGACCGGGAGGGAAGACCATCCATCCTACCAGGAATTAGAAATTTCAAACGGAAATCGCCAGTACGATTTTTTACAATCAATTGTGGTCGCCTCGCTTTCTATGGGGCGGCCTTTTTTGTCTCAACAGATTGTCAAGGCGCTAAATCAGCACGCGATTTGTTGCTTGCATACGAACGCCGGGGAATACAGACCTTGCCCGGTGCGGGTGGGGGACTATGAACCGCCAGCACATTATCGTGTTCAGGCGCTGATGGATGATTTCGTAAATCTCGTGAATCGGAATTGGGAACAGCAGGACCCCGTTTTCCTCGCCACTTTCGTTTTGTGGAAAATAAATCACATACATCCGTTCATAAACGGAAATGGCCGAACTGCACGTGCTGCATGTTATTTTGCCCTCTGCGTCAAGATTGGCGGACTTTTGCCGGGTGCGAGGATTCTTCCGGAGCTGCTCCGACACGACGACAATAGAAAAGAACACGTTCGCCACCTGAAGCATGCGGACAAGACTCTTTCGGAAGCGGGCCAGCCTGACCTTGCTCCATTGCACAGTATGATTTCCAGGCTGCTAATCGAGCAGTTGGCGTCCGCCGAACAACTGCCTACCGGCAATGGCGCGTCAGCTGACGATATGCCGGATGGGTCGTAGCTTGTCGCGTTCGGGCGGATGGTCGAAACAAGTTCGGCCAAATTGGCGGCTGCGGAGCGACAATCAAAAGCGACGTGTGCAGCGTTACTTCTCATTGAGGCCCACGCATGATTCCCAACGGCCGCGCCGCCGAGCGCATCGCCGCCCGCGCGTCACCCTCCCCTGAAGGAGAAGGTCAGCCCGCAATGTCGGGGTGAGGGTTTGAGTCTTCGCAAGTTTGCGGCCTTTGGCTTCGCTGCATGGCCGACAGTATAACCCTTCTTACCGCCGCTATGCCAGTCGCTGCGCTCTGCCCCCTCCCGTTGGGAGTGGGCTGCGCGCGGTCCTTCACAGCGCTCATCTTCCTGCGAGGCCCCCATGCCCCCAAAACCCCGCGCGCTTGAGCGCATCGCCGCCGCGCGCGCCCTGTATGACGATCCTGCGGTGACGCTGGTCAAAATCGCCAAATTTCTGCAAATTTCGCCCGAGACTTTCGCGCAGCTGCGCAAGGTTTGGGACTGGCCGCCGCGCGCGCCGGCGCGGCGGGTGGCCAAGACTGTGCGGCTGCTGGACACGCCGCTTCCGCCGCCAGACTCTGCCGCCGTCGCCGATCCGGGCGAGCAGCAGGAATTGCTGGCGGCCTTGCATGAACCGGCGGGGCCGCTCGATCACGCCGCGCTGCTGGCGCAGCTTGACGCGGCGCTCACCGCCGAAATCGCGCTGGCCACACAGCAGTTGAAGCGCGGGCGGCCTGGCACGCCGCAGACGGAGCGCTCGGCGCGCATCATGGCCTCGCTTGTGCGCACCCTGGCGCAAGCAAAACAGTTGCAGCGGAGCGGCGATGCCGGACTTGACGAAGACGCAGGCCCCGAGGCGCTCGGC
>JANLPP010000495.1:0-7977 GCA_031367295.1 Hyphomicrobiales bacterium
CTCAGTTCATCCAGTTGCCGCCATCAACATTAAACGTCTGCGACACAACGTAGTCACTCTCCGAACTCGCCAGAAACACTGCCATGCCGCAGAGATCCTCCGGCACGCCCATGCGGCCAAACGGCACTGCCTCGCCGACCAGCCGCTTCTTTTCGCCGAGCGGGCGGTTTTCCCATTTGGCGAAGGCGGCGTCGACGACGTCCCACATTTCGCTTTCGCAGACGCCGGGCGAAATGCCATTGACATTGATGCCGTGCTTGATCAGCGCGAGGCCGGCTGATTGTGTCAGCGAAATAATGGCGGCCTTGGTGGCACAATAGACCGGAACCAGCGCCTCGCCGCGCCGCCCGGCCTGGCTGGCCATGTTGATGATCTTGCCGCCGCGGCCCTGCGCGATCATGGCGTTGGCGACTGCCTTCATCATGAACAGCGAGCCTTTGACATTAATGTCAAAGCTGCGGTCATAGGACGCCTCGGACACATCGGTGACCGGCGCCATTTCAAAGATGGCGGCATTGTTGATGAGGATGTCGATGCCGCCATTGGCGGCAAGCGCGCTGACCACAGCCTCAATCGCGGCAACATGCATCACGTCGAGTTTTACGGCTGAAGCGGCGGCGCCGATGGCCCTGGCGCTCTGCTCCGCCCGCGCAATGTCGATGTCGGCGATGACGACGCTGGCACCCTCGCGCACATAGGCCTGCGCAAAGGCAAGGCCGATGCCGCGTGCGCCGCCGGTGATGAGCGCGCGCTTGCCGTCCAGTCGTTTCATTTCACTGCTCCGAAGGTGAGGCCGCGCACCAGCTGCTTCTGGCTGAACCAGCCGAGCACCAGGATGGGCGCGATAGCCAGAGTGGAAGCCGCCGAGAGCTTGGCCCAGAACAGGCCTTCGGGGCTGGAATAGGAGGCGATGAAGGCCGTCAGCGGCTGGGCGCTGCCACCGCTCAGAAACAGCGTCCAGAACGATTCATTCCACGACAGGATGATGTTGAGCAGCACCGTCGAGGCAATGCCCGGCAGCGCCATTGGTGCCAGCACCTTGGTGATCTCGTCCCACAGCGATGCGCCGTCAATGCGCGCCGCCTCCAGAATGTCGCCGGGAATTTCCTTAAAGTAGGTGTAGAGCATCCATACGATGATCGGCAGGTTGATCAGGGTCATGATGCCGATAAGCCCGCCGAGCGTGCCGAGCAGATGCGTGTCGCGGAACAAAAGGTAAATCGGTATCAGCGCGCCAACCGGCGGCATCATTTTGGTGGAGAGCATCCACATCAGAATGTCTTTTGTGCGCCTGGTCGGCGCGAAGGCCATGGACCATGCGGCCGGCACTGCAACGAGCAGCGCCAGCGCGGTCGAACCAAACGAGATCGCTACCGAATTCCAGACGTGCTTCAGGTAGTCGGAGCGGCTCTGCACCTCAACGTAGTTTTCCGTGGTCCAGTTGAAGAACAGGAAGGTCGGCGGCGACAGGATTGCATCACCCTCGGACTTGAAGCTGGTCAGGAACGTCCACAGGATCGGGAAGAAAATGAGCAGGCCGATGGCCCAGGCCAGAGCCGTGAGCAGCAGCTTGCGGGTGAGGGAGACGGACTGGATCATCGGATCATGCCTCGAGGTTCTTGCCAATCATCCGCACCAGGAAGAAGGCGACGATGTTGGCGAGGATGACCGCGATTATGCCGCCCGCTGACGCGCCGCCAATATCGCTTTGCAGCAGGGCCTGAAAATACACCAGGAAGGCGAGGTTGGTGGTCGCGGTGCCCGGCCCGCCATTGGTGGTGACGAGAATTTCGGCGAGCACGGTCAGCAGGAAAATCGTCTCCATCAGCAGCACGACTGTAATGGCGCGGGACAGATGCGGCAGCACGATGTAGCGGAACTTGGCGAGCGCGGAAGCACCATCGATATTGGCCGCCTCAATTTGGTCCTGGCTCAGCGATTGCAGTGCGGTGAGGAAAATCAGCGAGGCGAAGGGCAGCCACTGCCAGGCGACGATGATGGTAATCGACAGCATTGGGAAGTGGCCAAACCAGTCAATGGCCGGGACACCAAAAACGCGCGCAATCTGGGCAAAAACACCGTAGACCGGATGCATGATCAGGTTTTTCCAGACGAGGCCTGACACCGTCGGCATGACGAAGAACGGCGCGATCACGAGGATGCGGACAATGGAACGGCCAAAGATGGGCTGGTCCATCAGCAGGGCCAGCAGGACGCCACCGACAATGGTGATGACGAGCACGCCAAGAACAAGAATCAGCGTGTTCCACACCGCTGTGCCAAATGACGGGTCGGTCAGAAAATAATAATAGTTCTGAAAGCCAGCCCAGCCGCCCAGTTCCGGCTGCAGCAAATTGTAGCGCAGGAAAGAGAAATAGAGCGTCATCACCAGTGGCACGATCATCCAGGCAAACAGCAGGATGACGGAGGGCGACAGGGCGAGGCGCGCGGTCACGGCTGTGTTGGTGGTTGCCATCGGGGCTGCCTGAAAAATAGCGGCTGAAGTTTGTTGAGGAATGCCAAATGCGACTTCGCGGAGAGGCTTGGCAAAAGCGCCCGGCGCGCAAGCGCGAACCGGGCGGAGTTTGTCATGCAGGCCGGCTTACTTGATGTAGCCGCCCTTTTGCATCTCGCGCTCGGCGGCAGCCTGGGCGTTCTTGATCGCGTCTTCAATCTTGGTGGTGCCCGCAAGCGCCGCCGAGAACTGCTGGCCGACCGCCGTGCCGATGCCCTGGAACTCAGGGATAGCGGCGAACTGCACGCCGACATAAGGCTTCTTCTTCGAGTTGCCGTCCATGCTCGGGTCTGCAGTGCCGATCGAGGCTATGGTCTGGGCAGCGAAAGCGGCAGCCTTGTTATATTCCGGGTTGGCGTAAAGCGACTTGCGCGTGCCCGGAGGAACATTGCCCCAGCCTTCCTTGCTGGCGACGAGGTTGCCATAGGCCTTGTCGGTCGCCCAGGAGATGAACTTCTGCGCGGCGTCAGCCTTTTTTGTGCCGGCCGGGACGGCGAGCGACCAGGCCCACAGCCAGTTGGCGTTCTTGCAGGTGGTGCCGCAGGGGGCGGGCGCAAAGCCAACCTTGTCAGCGACCTTCGAAGCCTTCGGGTCGCTCACGAACGAGCCTGCCGAAGTCGCGTCAATCCAGATGGCGCATTTGCCGGACTGGAACAGCGCGAGGTTTTCATTGAAGCCGTTGGCCGAGGCACCCGGAGGTCCATAATTGTTCATCATGGCCAGATAGTCTGTCAGCGTCTTCGTCCATTCCGGGCCGGAAAACTGCGGATTCCACTTTTCGTCGAACAGGGTCGCGCCATAGGAATTGGCCATGGTCGTCAGGAACGCCATGTTCTCGCCCCAGCCCGCCTTGCCGCGCAGGCAGATGCCATATTGCTCGGCCTTTTTGTCGGTGACCTTCGGCAGCACGTCCTTGATGATGAAGTCCCAGGTCGGCTTCTCCGGCATTTTCAGCCCGGCCTTCTCGAACAGGTCCTTGCGGTACATCAGGAACGAGCTTTCGCCATAGAACGGCGAGGCGAACAGCTTGCCGTCCATCGACAGGCCGTCGCGGATCGCCGGGATCAGGTCGTCCGCAGCAAAGTCGGCGCCCATTTTGTCGAGCGGCAGCAGCCAGCCGGCTTTCGCCCAGATCGGAACCTCATAGGTGCCGATGGTCAAAACATCATACTGGCCGCCCTTGGTGGCGATGTCGGTCGTCACCTTCTGGCGCAGCACGTTTTCTTCCATGGTGACCCATTCGAGGTCGATGCCAGGGTTCTTGGCTTTGAAATCGTCGGTGAGTTTCTGCATGCGGATCATGTCGCCGTTGTTGACGGTGGCAATGGTCAGCTTGGTCTGCGCGGACGCGAATCCCGCAGTTGCAAGCAATACGCATGCGCTAAGCAGTGAGCGCATTAAAGTCATTTCATGTTCCTCCCGGTCTGGCCCTCAGGCTATGCCCGAGCGCGGCACTTGATCTTTGTGAAGTGGGCCAACGCATTGATTTTCATCAGAAATAACAATGAAAATTGTGTTAGCCCATGCGTGAACATAGGCACAAACACTATCCCCTGCTAGCGGGGTTGATGCGCGCCACTAGTACTTTAATGCAAAATGCTTTCGGCTGGCGCGCCACACGGGCACACCCCGCGTCACTCGGCAGCCACCAGGGACGCGGCTGCCCTCGCGTCTGGCGGCTCCGCCACGCGGCTCAGCGCACGCTGGCCAGCCAGACGCCGGTAGCCCGAAGGGGTCACGCCGCGCACTTTGCGGAACAGACGGTTGAAGTTCGAAATATTACTGTAGCCCACCTCAAAGCAGATGTCGGTGACCGGCGTGCCTGAATCGGCCAGCATCCGGCAGGCGAGCGAAATGCGCAGCTTGGTCACATAGTCGGTAAAGCTGTTGCCACTGTTTTTCTTGAAGAAGCGGGAAAAGCTGCTTTCCTGCATGCCGACGAGGTCGGCGACCTCGCTCAGGCGAATGTCAGACTTGATATTCTCGAAGATAAAGGCCTGGGCGCGGTCGATAAGGGTCAGCGTGACAGAGTCAAGATTGGGCACAAAGCCGCTCGACGACAGCACGGTGTATTCGTCAGAACCGGCAAGCAGCGCGAGCAGCTCAAAAAACACGGCCAGACGCTCGGGACCGCGCACCGTCCCGATGCGGGGCAGCAGAATGGCGGCGCGCCGCCGCGTTTCGCCATGAAAGTCGAGGCCGCGCAGCGACAGTGTCAGCAGGCGGTCGATCTCGCCAAGCTCGGGCAGAAACGCCGCCGCCTGGCGCAGCCGGCCAGCGCTGAACTGCAGCACGACATCGCGCTTGTGGATGACCTCGCCGGGCCCGATTTCTGCCACCCAGTCATGCGGCAGCCCGCCGCCGATGATGCTGAAATGCCCCGGCTCGAAGCGGCCGATGTGATCGCCGACGAGTGCGACACCCGAGGCGTTGGTGATGAGATGGATTTCATGTTCTGGATGGATGTTCCAGGCCGAAAACTCGCAGGGATAATCGTCATGCCGCCACAGGAACGCTTCCGACGCGTCAGTCCGCACGCACTCGAGCACGGGATGGCGGTCAGCCGAAAGCCGCGAATAGCCGGTGGTCTTCCTGATGTCTTTGCGCGGTTCCTGCCTCATTGCGGTGTCCGTCGGTCAATCGCTGCGTGCGGCACGCCGATGGCGCTGTCACCGCTGGCTGAAATGCGAGCCTAGTCCTGTTCCAAGGTGCGGCGCAACCCGCATGCGCGGCGAGGGGTTGCCCCGGCCCGCTGGCGCAAAGGCGTTCAGGCCGCAGATGCCAGCAGCAGTCCCGCCACGACCACAGCCAGAATAACCAGGCTGGCAATGACCGCCACCGCCGCGTGCCGCCAGCCCAGCTTGACCATGGCGGCGGGCGAGGTGCCAAGGCCCAGCGCCGCGATGGCAATGAGCAGGCCCCAGCGCGAGGCTTCGACCAGCGCGCCCTTGGCTGGCAGCAGCGCCGCCACGCCGCCAAAAAAACTGTTGGCCAGCATCAAGGCCAGAAAGGCCAGCGCAAACAACGGCAGCGGCACGCGGGCCTGCGTGGTGCCACCGCCGCGCCGGGCGAAAGCAAAAGCAATGGCCAGCACCACCGGCAGCAGCAGCAGAACACGAAACAGCTTGACGATGACTGCCACATTGCCAGCCTGCGCCGAGACGGCATAACCGGCACCCGCCACCTGTGCCACATCGTGAATGGTCGCGCCCAGCAGCACACCGGTGGCGCGCGCGTCAAAATGCAGCGCGGAGGCGACGAGCGGATAGGCCAGCATGGCAATTGTCGAGAGGGCGTTGACCGCCAGCACCGTGAAGGCCGTGTCAGCGTCGCGCTGTGGCGAGGGCGGCAGCACGGTTGATATGGCGAGCGCCGCAGAGGCGCCGCAGACCGCTGTCGCGCCGCCCGCCAGTGCGCCGAAGTCCGCGCTGCGGCCAAGCAGGCGTGCCGCCCACACGCCGCTGATCACGGTCAGCGCCATGGAGGCGACGACCAGCGCAGCATTGGCCATGCCAATGCTGGCAAGATCGGCAACAGAAATGCGCAGGCCCAGCAGCGCGATGGAATAGCGCAGCACGCGCTTGACGCAAAAGCCGAGGCCGGGCGAAAATGCGGCACCACGTGCGAGGCCGTGCAGCGCCATGCCGATGAGCAGCGCGACAACAATTGCTGGCAGCCTGATGCTGAGCTGCGCACTGGCAAACCATTCAAGCCACCAGGCGCAGACCGCGACGCCGCCTGCCAGCACGAGGCCAGGGGCGATGACACCTGCAGCTGTGACAAAACGGCTGCCAATATTATTGGGTGGAGCCGCGCCAGCATCACTCATGCGCAGGCGCAGTTCCCGCTTGGGCTGGCCGCGCTCACCACACGCCGGTGTTCGGCATCGACGCCCATGGCTCCTGCGGCGGCAGGGCGTCACCCTCCTGCAAAAGTTCAATCGAAATATTGTCCGGCGTGCGGATAAACGCCATGTGCCCGTCGCGCGGCGGACGGTTGATGGTGACGCCCGCTTTCATCAGTTTGTCGCAGGTGGCGTAGATGTTATCGACGCGGTAGGCGAGATGGCCGAAATTGCGCCCGCCGGTGTAGGCTTCCGGGTCCCAATTCCAGGTCAGCTCAACCAGCGGCGCCTGTGTGCCGCTGGCCTTTGCAACATCGGCGTCCGCAGCAAGGAACACCAGGGTGAACCGGCCTTTTTCATTGGTGATGCGGCGGGTTTCGACCATGCCCATCTTGTTGCAGAAAAAATCGAGCGAGGACTCAAGATCGGTAACGCGGATCATTGTGTGCAGGTAGCGCATGGCGGTCTCTCATAGCTGGCGCTGCCTCGTGGCGCGCTTGCGGTGCCACAGTAATTCGCTCATACCGCTGGCAAAGACAAGCACAGGATTGCATTTCCGCGCAATGACCGAATTCTCCGACCTTAAAAAGGCAGCGGCGCTGGGCTCGATCGGGGCGAGTGTCGCGGTGACGCTGCTCAAGTTTGGCGCCGGCCTCGTGTCCGGATCACTGGCGCTGCTGTCCGAGGCGGCGCACGGCCTCGTGGACGTCGGCGCGACAATCCTCACCTATTTCGCCATCCGCGAGGCGGACAAGCCCGCTGATGACACGCATCATTATGGCCATGCCAAAATCGAGGCGGTAGCGGCGCTGGCGCAGACCGGCGTGCTGATTGCGCTGGCGCTTGGCGTGCTGGCCGAAGCAGTGCGGCGCCTCGCCGGAGAGGCGCATCCGGTCGAGGCCGGGCCGGTGGTTTTTGCCGTGCTGCTGGTGTCCATCACTATTGATTTCATCCGCTGGCGCAGCCTGTCGCGCATCGCCGCGACCACGCGCAGTGACGCGCTGGCCGCCGACGCGCTGCATTTTTCCAGCGATCTGGTGTCTTCGCTGCTGGTGCTGGCAGGCCTCGCTGCCACGCGCGCAGGCTTTGCCCAGGGTGACAGCCTTGCGGCGGCCGGGGTGGCGCTGTTCATTGGCATTGCGGGCTACCGGCTCGGCCGCCGCACCATTGACACGCTGATTGACCGCGCCCCTGAAGGCCTGGCGCAGCGCGTCAGCATGGGCGCGCTGGGCGTTGGCGGCGTTGCCGCAGTCGAATCGATCCGCCTGCGGCCAGCGGGCGGGCGCGTGCAGGGCGAACTCAGCATCGCGGTACCGCGCACCCTGCCGTTCGACAAAGTTGCGGCCATCAAGGAGCGTGTAGCGGCCGCAATCCATCGCGAGGCACCCGAGGTCGATCTGACCGTGACCGCCAATCCGCGCGCGCTTGACGACGAGACTGTGCTTGAGCGCGTGCTGCTGATCGCCGCGAGGGGGCGGCTTGCAGTGCATCATGTGACCGTGCAGGATATCGGCGGGGTGAAGTCGGTCAGTCTTGACCTTGAGGTCGACGGGCGCATGGCGCATGGCGCGGCGCACGAGCTGGCAGATGGCCTTGAGGCGGCGATCCGCGCCGAGCT